>CAYQNY010000029.1:0-22948 GCA_964418925.1 uncultured Verrucomicrobiota bacterium | reverse complement strand
TAGAAGGCGTCGCGGAAAAATGCGGAAAACCGGAGCTTCATGAATAAGCCCTGGGTCTCAGCAATGAATCCTGGTGGGAAAAACGCCAGCGACGGAATCGTAATAAACGCGTACTCCGTCGCCCCGGAAAGACTCCCGGCAGACGCAAGAGCATTGAGAAACGCCCTGAAGAAGCCAATACCAGAGAACAGTTTGGACACTGGGAAATCGACCTGATCGCAGGGCCAACTAACTCTTGTGCGGCTCTGCTGACCTGCAGGCCGGAAACCGAATCGCTGTAACCGGAGAGGAGGTCGGAGCCGGAAAGATAGGAATAATTAACCACAGAGAACACAGAGTTGGAAACCATGGAAAATCAGCCGAGGGAATCGTAGTCGTAGGTTACGGAATAGTCGGAACCCAGGGTAAAGCCGGTGGGACGGCCATTTGAATCATAGGCACGGTCTATAACGTTGGTGATGCCGTCGGCAACGATGGTTTCGGTGTCGAGTTGCAGGCCGTTGTAGGCAAATGTGTGAGCGCTTACGCGAAGACAAAGGGGAGTATGTCTGGCCTTCCACGTTCAGTCACTTCCTCCCTTGCTCTGCAAGCCTAATTGCTAATTCAAGGGCTGACCCTACTTGCTCGACAAGCAAATTCCCTTAAAATCCCTGTCCCCATCCTGTGAATCCTGTTAATCCTGTCGTTATCCCCGGCTTTGCCTGCCCGGCTCTCCTGTTCCATTCCTCTGAACTCTCATTTTGCAGAAGTCATACTGTCTTATTACGGTTCAGATAACCCGATTTTCGGGGGACAGCAGTGCGGGGAGATCAATTGGAACGCTGGATCAGGTAAAACCCGATGGCCTCGGCCATGACAAAAGGAATCCAGACGATCAGGTACGGCTGGGTCCTGGGGAAACTAACCAGCGAATCGGCAATGATAATGAAAAAGTAAAAGACAAAAACCAGGACCAGCGCCACGGCAATACCAATGGATGATTCCGTGCGGTGAATCTTGACGCCCAGGGCCGCGCCGAGCAGGACAAAGGCAAAACAGGAAAAGGACAGCGCCAGGCGGGTGCTGGCCTCGACCATCAAGGCCATGCGATGCACGGAAAGGTCGTCCGGGTTCAACTCGGAAATCAAGCTCCGGGTGATGAAAGCGGGATAGGCGTCTTCCAGAAGCATGCGGTTGACCAGAATGAGCGCTTCCCCCCGCGGGTTCTGATTCATCCGCTTTTGGGTCGGGCCCGTCAGCTTCACGCGGGCAAAGCGCTGCGGATCATAAAGCGGCGGCCCGCACAGCACCCGATTCAAGTCCGTGAGCAGAAGACTACGGAATAATTCCCGGCCGGCCTCCGAACCGTCATAGCGGTCCAGCAGGCTGATGGTCCTATCGGAACACATGGCCTGAATCCATTCGGAGAGCGGATCCTCCGGCTGGTGCAGAAGCCGGGCCCAGCCATCTATATTTTTCAACTCGGCGGGGACGAAGAGAGCATTGCCGCGGATGCTTTGGAGCAGTTCCGTGAACGTCAGGTCGGCCCGTTTTTTGTAAATGGCGCCCTTGTTGAGGATCTCCGACATATCCACGGTGAGGGGATATTCCTCGGCGCTGAACTGGCGCGTGAGCGAAAGATCGTCGGGATTGGTTTCATCGGCCTGGTCCATACGCACCTTTTGGAGATTGATATGGACCTTTTTACGATCTTGTTCATCCACAACAATGGTTCCTGATTTGGCCCGGATCGTCTGTTTCAACCCGTTATCACCAAAGCTGTAGATGACGATATCAGTAAGTTTGAAGCCTTCCTTTTTGCCGATATAGAGGGTCATGCGGGGAAAGTCGCGAATGAACCGGCCCTCGTCCAGGAGGCTGAGCGGTGTTTCCACGCCGATCTGGCCGACAAGCAGGCGACGCTGGTAATGACTGTTGGGCGCCAAATTGCAGTTGATGTAAATGCAGACAACACACAGGAGGGTGGCAATCACGATGGGCGGCTGAATGATCTGCCAGATGCTGATGCCACAGGCTTTCATGGCGATGATTTCCCGATCGCTGGCCATGCGGCTGAACATGAGAAAGACCGCCGCCAGCACGCTCATGGGGATCGCGAAAATCAGCGAAAAGGGCATGCCGCAGGAAAATATTTTCAGGATCAGCGATCCGGAGACACCGCGGGAAAACAAGTCAATCACCCGGAAGATATTGCCCAGGGCCATGACAAACAGAAACACCAGGAGGGTAATGAAAAAAGTGACCAGAAAATTACGGGTAATGTAGGCGTTTAGAATACGCATAAATTTTTCCGCCGCGAACAGATTAGATTCTACGAAGTAGTCAAACATGAGCCCAAATGGCTCACACTGAAACCAAGAAAATTAGACCCACCCCGGCTATCCGCCTTCGTTTCGCTACGGCGAACTATGGCGGACAAGCTGCCACCCCTCCTATGGAGGGGAACTCAACCTGATCCCCTCCCGGGAGGGGCGGGGGTGGGTTATTTTCAAACTAGAATCTAATAGCGATAGTGATTCGGCTTGAAGGGGCCTTGGCGGGATATACCGAGATAATCCGCCTGCTTTTTGGTCAGCATATCAAGCTTTACGCCCAGCTTGTCCAGGTGCAAGCGAGCCACTTTCTCATCCAGCAACTTGGGAAGCACATAAACTCCCAGCGGATACTTTTCCGGGTGAGTGAACAGTTCTATTTGCGCCAGCACCTGATTGGTAAAGCTGCTGGACATCACGAAACTGGGATGACCGGTGGCACAGCCGAGATTTACCAGCCGGCCCTCGGCCAGCATGACAATACTGCGGCCGTTGGGGAAAGAGACGATATCCACCTGCGGTTTGACGGAATTCCATCGATATTTTCGGATTTTTTCAATTTCAATTTCGGAATCAAAGTGTCCGATATTGCAGACAATCGCCATGTGTTTCATGCGGCGCATATGCCGTTCCGTGATGACATTACAGCATCCCGTGGCAGTGATAAAGATGTCGCCGAGCGCACAGGCCGCGTCCATGCGTATGACTTCATAACCTTCCATGGCCGCCTGTAACGCGCAAATCGGATCAATCTCGGCCACGATGACACGGGCGCCCTGTCCGCGCAGGGATTGACAGCAACCCTTGCCCACATCGCCATAGCCGACCACGACCGCCACCTTGCCGGCCAGCATGACATCCGTGGCCCGCATAATACCGTCCACCAGCGAATGCCGGCATCCGTAAAGGTTGTCAAACTTGGATTTGGTCACCGAATCGTTGACGTTGAAGGCGGCAAACAGAAGCTGATTTTTCTGTTGCATCTGGTACAGGCGATGAACACCGGTGGTGGTTTCTTCCGAGACCCCGCGGATAAATGGAACGATGCGATGAAAACGCTGCGGGTCGTTGCGGAGCGATTGTTTCAATTGACGCAGAAGGGCGCGTTCATCCGGGCTCTCCACCGCTTGATCCAAAAGGCCGGGATTTTCCTCGGCCTGATAGCCCTTGTGGATAAACAGGGTGGCGTCACCGCCGTCATCCAGCAACATATTCGGTCCCTGGCCCCGGCCCCAGTCCACGGTGCGGTCAATGAATTCCCAATACTCTTGCAGCGATTCACCCTTAAACGCAAATACCGGCGTACCCCTGGCGGCGATCGCGGCCGCGGCATGGTCCTGAGTGGAAAACACATTACAGCTGGCCCAGCGGACGCGGGCTCCCAGCGCCTGCACTGTTTCAATCAGAACGGCGGTCTGGATTGTCATATGCAGGGAACCGGTAATCCGGGCGCCCTGCAGGGGGCGAGTCCGGCCGAATTCCCGCCGGAGCGACATCAGTCCCGGCATTTCCACCTCGGCGCATTGGATTTCCTTGCGTCCCCAGGCGGCCAATTTCATATCCGCCACATGATGCTTGCAATTCCGGATTTTTTTCATAGTCATACCGCTTTCTTCAAAGTTGCCACCATATCGGTCTTTTCCCAGGTAAAGATATCCAGGCCATGTATCCGTCCGAAGTGCCCATAGGCCACGGTATCGCTATAGATGGGACGCAGGAGTTTCAAATGCTTGATGATCTGGGCCGGCTTGAGCGCGAACACGCGGCGCACGGCTTTTTCGATGCGCGTATCCGGAACGGCGCCGGTACCAAAGGTCTGTACCAGCACCGAAACCGGCTCCGGGTATCCGATGGCATAGGCCAGTTGGACTTCACAGCGGCGCGCCAATTTAGCCGCGATGATGTTCTTGGCGATATAACGGGCCATGTAGGCGGCACTGCGATCCACCTTGGAAGGGTCCTTGCCCGAAAACGCGCCGCCGCCGTGCCGGCCCATGCCGCCATAAGTGTCGGCAATGATTTTCCGGCCGGTCACTCCGGTATCCCCCTGGGGGCCGCCGACCACGAAGCGCCCGGTCGGGTTGATGAGGAAGCGGGTTTTTGGCGTCAGATACTTGGCTGGAATTTCCTTGCGGATAATTTCATCAATAATCGTGGTCTTCAACATCCGGTGGGGAATATGCGGCGCATGCTGGGTGGATATGACCACGGTATCCACACACACGGGCCGGTCATCCTCGTAAAGCACGGTCACCTGGGACTTGCCGTCCGGACGCAGGAACGGCAAGGTCTTGTTGTGCCGTGTGCGGGCCAGCGCTTGTGTCAGCCGATGGGCGAACATGATTGGCATGGGCATCAATTCGCGCGTTTCATCACAGGCATAACCAAACATCATGCCCTGATCCCCGGCCCCCTGTTCCTTGAACAAGCCCTGGCCGGCGGTCACGCCCTGCGAGATATCGGGCGACTGCCGGTCCAATGACACTAGCACCGCGCAGGAATTGGCGTCGAAGCCCATGGCGGCGTCCACATAGCCGATGCGTTTTATCGTATCCCGTACGACATCGGCATAATTGACCGTGGCGCGGGTGGTAATTTCGCCGGCAATCATGGCCATACCGGTGGCCACGAGCGTTTCGCAGGCAACCCGGCTGGTTTTATCCTGCGCCAGGCAGGCATCCAGCACCGCGTCGGAAATCGCATCGGCAATTTTATCCGGATGCCCCTCGGTCACCGATTCTGATGTAAACATGTGTAAACGTTTGCTCATGATGTTCTCCTTGTAACACGGCAGTACCGCCGCCAAAGTGCTCTTATAGCATCCTGTCAGGTTTAATTGCAGGACGAAGTTCACCCTGCGCCCATACCGCCCTATCGCAACGATTATGCGGGTTAAGAATCAAATCAATCCGTACCCATCACAACCAAGGTCTGCTATTATATCTTCTCTGCAAAAACGGGTCATGCCTGCCCTGCACAGGCCAGGGTTTAAACGGAACGATCCAAATTTTGCACATGATTACGCACAAACCTGCGCGCCAGCCTTGGAAATCAAGGTATTGCACGATCCACCTTATGCGCGAGTCCGAGCGTAAAATTCAGGTAGTATGCAAAGATCAATCCACTAATTCAAGGATTTCCGGCGCGATTTTTCTGGTCAATTCCCGCGACAATTCGTGCACATCCACGGACGACAAATGGAGCGCCGCCTCGGCAATCTCACGGGCCTCCGAATAACTGACGCTTCGAATCGCGTCTTTCACCACCGGGACCGACGCGGGGCTTATGCTCAATTCGTCAACCCCCAATCCCAGCAGGAGGGGTATCATGAGCGGATCGCTGGCCATGCCGCCGCAGATGCCGGTCCAGATACGATAGCGATGGCCGGCGTCTATGGTGTTTTTCATCAACCGTAAAATCGCCATATGGGTAGGCTCATACAAATATGCCACCCGGTCATTGCCGCGGTCAATCGCCAGCGTATATTGAATCAAGTCATTGGTTCCCAGGCTGAAGAACTGCACATAGGACGCCAGCATATCCGCCACCACGGCCGCCGACGGCACCTCAATCATGGCCCCGACCTCGACATGGGGACTGAACGCATGCCCCCGCTCCATCAATTCCTTTTTCGCCTGATCCAGGATTACGTTAGCCCGCACGATTTCATCAATCGTGCTGATCATGGGATACATGATTTTCACGTTGCCGAAGGTGCTGGCCCGCAGGATAGCCCGCAGTTGCGTGCGGAATAAATCCGGTTGCGCCAGGCAGAACCGGATGGCGCGCCAGCCCATGAAGGGATTCGACTCCTTCCAGGATTCATTGAGGTTGGACAGAAATTTATCTCCGCCCAGATCAAGCGTTCGAATGATTAGCGGAGCGGGCGCCAGCCGCTGGGCGACGTTACGGTAGGCTTCAAACTGTTCGTCTTCGGTCGGCAGTTCCGGGCGCGACATATAAAAGTATTCGGTACGGAACAGGCCCACGCCTTCAGCGCCCGATTCCAGCACGGCATCAACATCCTGCGGCACCTCGATATTCGCGGACAGGATAACCCGGTAACCGTCGCGAGTTTCGGCGCGCTGGTCCTTCAAGCGCGCCAGTTTCAACGCAATCCCGCGGCGGGTCTCCGTCGCCTGTGTTGCCTGTTCCATCTGTTCGCGGGTCGGATGAACAACGACCAGGCCTTTGCCGCCGTCAATGAGCAGCAAGTCGTTATTCCGTACCGCCGCGCTGAGATTATGCAGGCCGACGACCGTGGGAATGCCCAGTTTGCCGGCCAGAATAGCCGCATGCGAGGTTGGACTGCCCAAATCCAAAGCAATACCCACAACCAGATCTTTGTTGATGGATACTATTTCCGACGGCGATACATCCGCGGCAACGATAATCGTTCCGCCTGCCGTAATGTCCGTCAGGTTGCCTTTTTTTCCGGAAAGGTTCTGCTGAATCCGCCGGGTAACATCCTGGACATCCGCCACCCGTTCGCGCACATATTCATCCTTCACCTTGGCCAACGACTGCATAAAGCCCCGCGCCACATCCACCAGGATAATATCCGCATTTTTGCGCCGATTTTCAAGGCCGGTGATAATATTTTCGATGAACGGACGGTCGTCAAGAATCAGGAGATGCGCGTCAAAGATACTGGCCACCGCCGGATCACAGCCGCGCTGCAATTCCCGAATCTGGTGGCGGGTGGCAATCAGGGCGGATTCAAAACGGGCGATCTCGCGCGGCACCTCGTCCCGGGAAATATCCCGTTCCACCACCTGATCATCATGGGGCAGTTTCAGATAGACCTGTCCGTAGACCACGCCGGACGAAATTCCGATACCCCGGAAAACGCGTTCCTCAGCGGCAACCGGTTTTGATTTAATTGGAGGTTGAGCATTCAATATTTGTATATATGGCGCAGTCAGCGCCTATTCTTCGTAAAACTTCTGTTCCACCAGCTTCTGCAGTTCATCCAACAGCTGTTCCGCATCGGCGCCTTCGGCGCTGATCTTTACACTCACACCGTTACCCGCCTCCAGCGTCATCAATCCCATAATACTCTTGCCCGATACTTTCATAGACCCCTTTTCCACCGTCACATCCGCTTGAAACTTGGAGGCCGTTTTAACGAACATAGCCGCGGGACGCGCATGAATACCGTACTGGTTCTGAATAACCAGCTCGCGCATCTGTATTACCTTAGAGTCAGCGGGAATTTTTCCGGAATCAGGATTCATGTCGCTTGATCCTATTAGTCATCACCGACACCAGCTTCTCGTCCAGTTCCTTGGCCGCATCGTGTCCTAGATGTTTGAGCTTTTCATTCAAGGTCGCCACCTCGATAATACTGGCTAGTTCCCGACCCGGCGCCACCGGAATGGTCAAATGCGGAATCGAAACGCCCAGCACGTTCCGGACCTGCGGCACGAGAGTACGGCCATTATCTTCAAGCTCCTCCATTTTGCGCAAGGTGACGATCAGATCCAGGCCCTTCTCGTTGCGCACCGATGCCACGCCGAAAAGACTGGGCACGTGAATGATACCCAGCCCGCGAATTTCCATGTGGTACCGCGTCACCCCGGAGGAGGTCCCGATAATCGTCCGGTCATCGGTCCGGTGCAAGGCTGTCACGTCATCGGCCACCAGGCTGTATCCCCGTTCAATAAGGGTCATGGCCGCCTCACTTTTACCGATGCCGGGCTTACCTTCTATCAGGACGCCGATCCCCATGATATCCACCATGGTACCTTGCATGATAAGGCGGGGCGCCATGAAATTTTCCATAATGACCGTCGCGATGTTGATGAATGCACCCGTAATCAGCGGCGTGCGCAGAACCGGCACATGGGTTTCATGAGCCAGCTTCAAAATTGTCGGCCAGACTTTACGATTGCGCGCAATAACCAGACAGGGAATATGCTTATGAAAAAGACGCTTCAACGACTGCGCACGCTGACGATCAGTCATGGCCAGCAGGTATTCGTGCTCGGCCATGCCCAGGACCTGTATCCGCCGAAACGCGAAATACCGAAAAAAACCCGCCAGGGCCAAACCCGGCCGGTGAATGGCCGGCTCGTGAATAAGGCGGGCGAGTCCGTGTTTGCCGGTCACCAGTTCCAGCGACGCTTTTTTCCGCGCCATCTGGTAAAAATCATTGACAGTTACTGCCATGGTTAATTCATCCTCACAACACCATCGTCCGGCGGTTCAGCCTATGACTAAGCCACCAGCCTGGTTTATTACTGCTGCGATTGCGCCAGCGTCTGCTCGAAATCCGCCAGTTTGATCCGACGCTGGCCACCCTTATGATCGATCCGTTTCTCACGCGACCGGCGGAGCTGGCGATTTATTTTATCCACGACCTGATCTATGGACTTGTACATATCATCGGTCATTGCCCTGGCTTCGACATGCAGATGGTTTTTTGCTTGAACGGTCACCTCCACGATATGCCTGAATTTTTGGATATCGAGGACCACATGGGCATGCTCCACCTGGGGAAACTCCTGCAGGACTCCGTCCAGTTTGGCATAGACATGATCCTTGATGGCATCCGTGATCGCCATGTGCCGACTGGTAATGTTGATATTCATGTTCATACGATGTCAGTCTCCTGGATTAAGTTTACATACTGAATCGCGGCCCCAAATATAATTCCCGGCTCAGCGGATCTTCGATAAGGAACGTACTGCTGCCCTCGCGAAGCACCTTGCCTTCACAGATCAAATAGGCGCGGTCCACGATGGTAAGGGTCTCGCGGACGTTGTGATCGGTGACCAAAATACCCATGCCGCGCTGTTTCAAGTCCCGGATAATTTCCTGCACATCATAGACGGCCAGCGGATCCACACCACTGAACGGCTCATCCAGCAGGAGCACCGAAGGATTCGTGACCAGCGCGCGCGTAATTTCAAGCCGCCGCCGCTCGCCGCCGCTGAGTGTGTATGCCTTCTGCTTTGCGAGATGCGTCAGACTTAATTCACTCAGCAGGGAATCCAAACGCTGGTGACGTTCCTTCCTTGACAGAGGCAGCCACTCAAGAATGGCCATGACATTTTCAGCGACCGTCAACTTCCGGAATACCGACGGTTCCTGAGACAGGTACCCCATGCCCATACGCGCGCGCTTATGCATTGGGGCCCGGGTGACATCATTTTGATCAAAAATCACCTTGCCGCTCTTCGGACTAATGAGCCCCACGATCATGTAAAAGGTCGTTGTTTTGCCGGCGCCATTCGGTCCCAGCAAGCCCACCACTTCACCCCGCTTGACATGAATACTAACACCATCAACAACATTCCGTCCATGATAATTCTTCACCAGCCCCTGCGTGTCAATCAGCAAATCGTCTGCGGGCATATCACATTACTCCTTCATAAAACCGCCTTTAAAAACATTCTGTTCCGAACGGATGACCAGCCGGGCGTTCGGCTCGCAGAGAATCCGATTGCTCTCTCGCCAGAATGTAATGATATCAGCTGAGAGCATGTCGCGTCCACTCTGAATCACGGGCTGTCCCGTCAACACGAATTTTCCCTCGCCGACCTCATACTGCGCTTGCTCGCCCATGGCTTTCTTATCTTCCTGCTGAATCACGACATTTCCCCGGGCTGTAATGTTGGTCACCGTATTGTCCGGGGAAAACAGGATCGTCAGTTTATCGGCGGTGATCTTCACTTGCGGATCTATGACCACCACCTGGTCCCTGAAAATCGCGGTCCGCTGCTGCTGATCAAAACTTAAACGCGCGGATGTAATCACCGTCTTGTTGGTATCCGCAGCGCGGGCGGGCGCCTCCGCCAGGGCCAGTCCGGCGGCTAGAAGCCACACCACCAGGCCCCAGCATCCGACGGGGACCGATAGCCGCAACTTCCCGCTGATACCAGTCGTGTTCATGGAGTTATCCTCGTTAACACGACTTTGGCCTGGCTGTAAATCTCCAGATGGCCCTTATTGTTGTCCCAGGTAAACTCGTATCCCCGGCCGGTCAATACCATCTCAGATCGCGCCACGCAGACGTCGGATGTTGATGTCGCGATACGCTTGACGCGATCCATGCGACATTCGGGCGCCGTCACTTCCATCATGACTTTTCCCTCTTCATATAAAATCAGTTTTAAATTGACGACGCGAATCAGACCATCCGGCATAATCTGGGCTTGATCACCCAGGACCTCGAATTTAAGCTGTCCCTTGTCGTCGTAATCCGGGTAACGGATGTGTTTCATGACCTGCGATCCCAGGTCCAGCGGCCCGCCGACGGCCACCGCCCCCACGGTGATGATCAACGCCAGCATGCCGATTCGACGCACTACCTGCATAATTAAACCTCACTACTCAGGAGTCAGCATTCAGGAATCAGAATTCAGAATACGCCTCCGGTAATTTGCCGACCTTTTCCAACAATTGGCTTGTTTCAGACCCAGCAACGCGTCGGAATTGCGACGCCAGGCCATAGATTTAGGATTGCGGAAATATCGGTGACAAATGGTAAACCGCAAAAACAAACCAGTGTGCTTGCTGCCAAACCACTGCTACTCTGGGCGCCGCGACGGACTACGAAGCACGAACAAGTCTTCGCAGGTCCCCTTATTCTGACTCCTGAATTCTGACTCCTGACTTTTTCCCCGGACGCACGATGTCATCCATCCGCTTTAACATGCGCCACAACCGGCGCAATTGCAAAAACGGAATCATGGTATCCTTGTCGGATAATGACCGGGCCGGATTAACATGCGTTTCAAGAAACACTCCGTCGCATCCGGCGGCCACGGCGGCGCGCGCCAGGATAAGCGCCATGCGGAAGTCACCGCTGCTGCGATCCCCCGCGCCGCCCGGCAGTTGGACGCTATGCGTGGCGTCAAATATGACCGGATAGCCCCAGGCCCGCATCATGGGCAGACTCCGCATATCTGCGATGAGATTATGATAACCAAACGTTGTGCCCCGCTCCGTGATGAGAATACGCCGGTTGCCGGTGCTTTCCAGCTTGGCCAGAACCGCCCGCACGTCACCGGGAGCCATAAACTGCCCTTTCTTGATATTGACCGGCTTCCCGCTGTGACCGAGCGCCAGAATCAAATCCGTCTGCCGGCACAGGAAGGCCGGACACTGCAGGATATCCGCGACCCGGGCCGCCAGGGGGACTTCCGTTTCATGGTGCACATCGGTCAGGATCGGTATCCCGTAGCGTTGCTTGACTTCCGCGAGAATATCCAACCCGCGGGACAAACCCGGACCACGAAAGGATTCATGCGAGGTCCGGTTAGCCTTGTCATAAGACGCTTTAAAAATCAGGGGGATATGTTCCGCCCGGGCCAGCCGAACCAATTTACCGGCCAGGTTCAGGCATTGCCGCCGACTTTCAATGACGCACGGACCGGCAATCAAGACCAGCGGACGCTTGGCCCCCACTTTGATACCATCTATGTCAACTGTTTTAACCATCGTATCACACCATGCCCATTTGCTGCATCATTGCTTCCACCTTCGGCACATCCTCCGGCGTATCCACGCCCAGGCCGACCCGATCGGTGCGGAGCACCTTGATCCGCGCCCCCAGGTAGAGCGCCCGCAATTGTTCGAGGCCTTCAGCCCGTTCCATCAGGCCAGGTGGTTCGGCCACCAGCTTATCCAGAAAATCCGTCCGATACAGGTAAATGCCGATATGCCGCCAATATACCGGCTGATCCGCTTTGAAATCCTGATCCCGGATAAAGGGAATCGGGCTGCGCGAAAAATAGAGCGCCTGATCTTCCCGGTCGAACACGACTTTACACACGGACGGATTTTGAACTTCCGCGTCCAGCGGCGCGGCCGCCGTGGCCATATCCCAGCGGCGCTCAACATTCATCAGGTTCACCAGCCGGTCAATCAAGCCGGGATCAACCAGCGGCTCGTCACCCTGAATATTCACCACCACCTCCGCCCGCGTGCCTCGCGTTGCTTCCGCCACCCGATCCGTTCCGGACGGATGATTGGAGCGCGTCATGACCACCCGGATTCCCAACCCCGCAACCGTCCGGCGAATGCGCTCGTCATCGGTCGCCACCATCACGTCATCCAGGCGCCGGGCCAGCCGGCATCGCTCCACGACCCATTGGATCAGCGGCTTGCCGCACAAAGGCGTCAGACTCTTGCCCGGGAAACGGGTTGACCCCCAACGCGCCGGTATTACCCCGATGACACTCATATAGTTTGGCTGGTTGCGATGAAGAGAAGCTTATGCAGGCCGCACGATTCTGTCGAGCCTGAAAAACCGGTAACAACAGCGGCGCCGGGTGGAAGGCTCAACGCGCGATGCATTGGCGCAAAGTTATCTACGCACCACGTCCATGCCGGTCTTGACCAGCATTTGATAAAACGCCATAAGTTCACGGCTGGTGCAAACCGCCGTGCCGATTTTACCCACCACCACTCCGGCCGCGCAAGTTGCCGCCTCAGCGGCTTTTTTCTCATCGGCGCCGGCGGCCAGGGCCAGCAGTAACGCGGCAATGAAAGTATCCCCGGCGCCGCTCACATCAAACACTTCGCGGGCCACGGTGGGAATATGCCAAGGCCCCCGGCTAGGGGTCATCAAAAGCAGTCCTTGTGCTCCCAAAGTAATGACCAGAAACGACGGGCGCCACTGTTTCATAAGAATCCCGGCCACCTGGATCAAGGCGCCGTCTTTCAGGGGATCATCCTGCGGCGTCTGCTCAGGAATACGGGCCAGCGCAAACGCCTCCTTGCGGTTGGGGGTTGCCACGGTAATGCCCTTGATATTCAAGTTGGTATTATATTTGGGATCTATCGCCACCGGTATCCGCGCCCGCCGGGCCGCGGATACCACGGCATCCATCAAATCAGGGCAAATCGCGCCCTTGGCATAATCTTCGAAAATGACACCGGTCGAGCGGCCCACCGCCAAGACCGCTTCCCGGCACATGGTCTGCAAGGACTCAGCCCGCAATCTTACCTGATCTTCCCAATCCACCCGCACAACCTGCTGGCGCTCGGCAAGAATTCTGGTTTTGACCGTCGTCCGCACCTCGGACAACTGCATGACGCTTGAGGTGGTGACGCCTTCCCGGTCCAGTACCGCCAGCAATTCCCGTCCCATCGGATCCCGGCCGACCACGCCGCACAGCATGGCCTGTCCACCCAGGGCTTGAACATTCCGCGCCACGTTGGCGGCGCCGCCCGGCATGTTTTTTTCTTTAATGACCCGCACGACCGGCACCGGCGCCTCCGGCGAGATGCGGTTGACCATTCCATAGACATAGCGGTCCAGCATCAGGTCGCCGACGACCAATATCCGCTGGCCTTTGAATTTCGCTATCAACGCCTTGTCCCATGGGACTTTACTGGTCTTCATGTTCTTTCCTTTTTTATACATGGCATTCCACCGTGGTCTGTGCCCACCACGCCTTGGGCGTGGTTCCGCCTGGGCGGATCTGTCCTCGGACCCGAAGGGTCCTATGATCCCGAGGACCTTTGGCATGATATCGCGGTTTCAGAAAACAAGCGACTAAAAACCCGGAAATCAATCGCGATCCGCAGGCGGATTGGACCAGAAATCATCGCCCGGCCCTGCCACCTTATCAAGAATAATTTTGATCGTTCCGATCGGGAACGGCACAATAGCCGTCGCCTTGGTCAACAGACAGCGTTTGTCAGCAGAAACCCAAACTTTCAACCGGCCGGCACGGACAAACAATCCCTGGAACGCGGCTTCCGGTATCATTTTCAGACTGCGAACCTTTCCGAATTCCGGGAGATTGACGTTCTCATACTCGTGAACCATCACATAAAGATCGTATAATTTTTCATCCGCCATGACATGAAAATAATAACCTTTGTATTCTTCCCATGCCTGTAATCGCATAAAAAACATGAAGCTCAACAAATCACGCGTATCGGCTTTGATCGCGAAATCCTCGTGGCTGTCTCTCAGCAAGTGCTGCCAATGCGCCATTTTTTTCTGATGATCAAAGGTCGTCACCTCGTTCAGACGATACCGGCCTTCACTCAGGCGCTTGACGAAGCGGATGGGGAGAAATGTTACCGGATCCACCACGCTTTCCAGGAAATCATCCACCCGAAACAACTTATCCAGCATACTGGTGGACCGGGAACGAACCCGGATAGCCAGCAGATCGCGGCCATTTTCCTGAATCCATTCGGTCCAAACCGTGCTGTAGCCCACCGTCCACGGCCCCCACCTGACGGCATAGGTTAATTTCTCACCAACCGGGAACCAGAATTTGGGTTTTTCCGCCAATGCCGACAACGGCAGTAACAATCCGATCACTAAAAAAAGCCAATATTTTTGCACTGGTAATCCTTTTTTTGGATTCATTTCCGCGCCGGGGGTGAATTCACGTCAACGTTTATTGCGTCAACTCACGCGAACGTTTCCGCGCCGCCACCAGCGCCGCCAGCAGCGCCGCCAGCACATGGTGCTTTTCCAGCACGGCAAACGCCGCCTCCGTTGTGCCGCCCTTGGAGGTCACCCGCCGCCGCAATTCCCGCGGATCCAGCCCTGTTTCCGCCAGCATATGCGCTGCGCCGGCCACAGTGGCAACGGACAACGTTCGCGCCGTGGTCTTATCCAGTCCCATTTTCGCCGCGGCCGACAACATGGCTTCCAGCAGATAGAATACGTAGGCCGGGCCACTGCCGCTCAGGGCAGTCACCGCGTCCATATCGTCTTCGCGCACCTTTACAATAACGCCCACGGCCCGGAACATGGCTGTGACCTGTCGCGCGTCGGCCTTTGTCGCGCGACTTCCACCGCAGAAGGCGGCCGCGGCCTGGCCCACCAGCGCGGCGGTGTTCGGCATGACCCGGATTACACGCGCGCCGGCGCGCAAGCGCGCCGCAATAAATCCCGTCTTGACTCCCGCCGCAATACTGACAACCAGGACCGCCCCGGGCAGGCTAGCCTTCAGTTCTGCCAGCACGCCCGGCAAGACCTGGGGTTTGACGGCCAGCACCACGATGTCGGCTCCCGTCACCGCCTTCCGGTTGTTCCGGAAACCGGTCACCTTAAAATTGGTTGCAAAGTATTTTAAGCGCAGAGGATCAATGTCCGCCACACGCACGCGGGATGGTAAAAACAGTTTGGCCTTCAACATGCCGCCCACCAGCGCCTCCGCCATGTTGCCCGCGCCGATAAATGCAACGCTCTGATCGCTCATGATCACAATCCTTCAGGGGGTTGTCCGGGAACCGAACAACACGGTGCCCACCCTAATCCAGGTCGCGCCTTCCTCGACCGCGATTTCAAAATCATGCGACATGCCCATGGACAACTCGTTCAGGGCAAAGCCGGTCGCCGGCCGCCATTGGTCTCTTAACGTCCGCAGTTTTTGAAAAAACGGCCGCGTGTGTTCCGGATCTTCCGCAATCGGCGGCATGGTCATCAACCCGATAATCTCCACGCGCTGTAAACTATTGGCGGCATCGAGGACGGCCGGAACATCAGCGGGGGCCAGGCCGAATTTTGAACTTTCCCCCGAGACGTTGACTTCCAGCAAAACCGGCATGATCCGCCCCGTCAGTTCGCCGGCAGTATCAATGGCAGTCAGCAGTCTCAGCGAATCCACCGCATGAATCATGGCAAACAGGCACACCGCTTCTTTGACCTTATTGGTCTGCAGATGCCCGATGAGATGCCAGGCCAGATGACCGGGGCACAGCGGTATTTTTTGCCGCGCTTCCTGGATGCGATTTTCGCCGAACACAGTCAGCCCGCACGCCGCCGCCGCGCGGACACGCTCCGGGCCATGGGTCTTGGATACCGGCAACAGTTTCACGGTCTCCGGCTGGCGCCCGGATCGTTGGCAGGCCTGCGCAACGCGCGAGCGGATTCGGGTTAATCGTTCTTCAAATGTATCCTGCATCTTACATCTCAAATAAGAACTTGTAAATTATGATAGCATTAAGACCTGGCTATTGACAACACCTCACTCAACCATTCCCGGGCATGGGGTGTAGGACAAATTTTTTGATCCGCTCGGATAGTCACCCACCCCGGTCCGCCGCGGCGGACCACCCCTCCAGCGGAGGGGACCTTAAGAAGTTCAAGGACAAAGCCTTATGTTCCCCTCCTTGGAGGGGTGCCCAACGGGCGGGGTGGGTTTGGTTTGTATCTGTTACCGTGTAATCCAAAAATTTGTCTTACACCCCCGGGCATGCTGATTGCGGCGCCAGCTCCTGCCGGACAAACCGGCCGGTGGCGCACCCATGATTACAGCCGGGCCAGCAGGTCTTTGAGCGCGGGATAAAGACGGCGATATAAATCAATTTTTTCGCGGTATAGGCAGTGACGATCCATGTCCGGCTCGAAAACACGGTCCGTCCGCACAAAGCGGCGGACGCCTTCCTCGTATCCGGTAAATACGCCGGTGGCCACACCGGCCAGGATCGCCGCGCCCAACACACCGGCCTCGGTAAAGCGCGGGCGTAACAAAGGCACGCCGAAGATATCGGCCTTGATCTGAAGCCAGGCATCCGATTTGGAGCCGCCGCCCGTGGCGATGAATTCCGATGTGCCAATGCCCAGTTCGGCCAGGGCCTGAATGCCTTCGACAAAATACAATGTTGCCGACTCCATGATGGACTTGAGAATCTCGCCGCGCGACGTGCTGGTCCGCAAGCCGGCAATAACACCGCTGGAATTCGTCAGAAAATGGGCGGGGCCCGTTATCTCAAAATGCGGGAGGGTCAGCAGGCGCGTCGGTTCCACCGGCATCTCGCGCGCCAGCCGGTCATAAATATCCACCGCCGTCCTCTCGTCGGCGGCAAAGGTGTCCCGAAACCAGCGGACCAGCGAGCCGCTCTGGTTATACAGGAAGGAAACATACAAACCGGGAACCACATGATGCTCCACGTTCAATCCATGGGCCAGCATCAAGGCGGCCCCTGGAATATGGTTAAACACCGGCGTAATGCATTCATAGGTGCCAATGCCGCAGACAGCACGCCCGGCACGGTATATGCCCGCCCCCAGCGCGTTACAGCACTGGTCATGACCGCCGGCGACCACGACCGTCTTTTCCGGCAGTCCGAATTCCCGGGCGGCAACGCGCGACACTGTCCCAAGCCGTGTGCCACACGGCACACAAGCCCCGAATTTCTCCCGCTCCATACCACAGAAATCGAAAAGGACATCCGACCAGTCTTGCGCGCGGATATCGAACAACAGCGTCCGATTGGCCAGGCTATAGTTCGCCACCGGGTCGCCTCCAAGCATGAAACACAAAAAATCACCCCACAACAGGAAGCGCCCGGTCTGACGATAAATATCCGGCTGATGATCCTTCAGCCAGCGGATTTTCGGCAGCGTGTAGTTGGGACCGAGCAGAATATTGGGATTGATCCGGTAGAATTCCTCCGCAGAAAACCGCTGCCGAAGTTGCTCCACGTACTGCATGCCGCGGCTGTCGGAAGCGAGAATGGAAGGACCGAGAATCCGCCGGTCCCGGGTGACCGGCACGACGGCTTCACCCATGGAACTGACACTGAGGGCGGAGATGGGATCGGCGCGGGCGGCCGTCGCGACCTGGCCGATGACAGTCCGGATGGAGTCAAAAACCTGCCGGCTGTCAAGCTCGGCCCACCCGTCCTCAGGATGCAACGCGGGGTATTCCCGGTAACCGGCGGCCAGACAACACCCGGCTTCGGAAAAAGCGGCCGCCTTGCATCCGGTTGTACCGATGTCTATCCCCAGCAAGCTCATACTCGGGTCAATTCATAGCCGAGATACTTTTCAAAAGCCTCGGCAACCGGATTGATAACATGACCGGGCGTCACACTCACGTGATGGCGATGTCCATGGCAACCGATTGTCTGCAGAACATCCTGCAGGCCCTTAATCTCCGCCACGCCGGCACAACCAAAAAATTCATCGGGCACAACGTCATCGGTAAACTGTCCCTGGCCGAGATAGAATTTCAAGCGACCGTCTTCCGTCAGCATACTGCCGAAGGTAAACGGCGTCGGCGCGACACGCCCCGTGTGAGCGCCATAGCCACACCCTTTACCCACCGCATTGGCCAGGATCGCATGATCAACAATCCGACCGGGCTTGAGCATCAAACTGCGCGCTAATGCCCCGCAGTGGAACAGGATGCACTTGGTTTCGTCGTCCCCATAATTATTGTTCCAGTCAAGGCAGGCGGCGGGCATTCCCGAAGCCAGATGGAGCGCCTCCATGGTCACGGCGTTGCCCACATCCACCTCGCAAGCCGCCATAATACCGCGTTCATTCATCTCGCTGAGCAGGACGCAAGGCGAAATACCGAGCTGTTTCTGCATCTCGATCCAGCAACGGACCGCCAGCGCCTGCAAACCGAATTCCACGATCAGCTGGTCAAAAACCACTCCCAGCTTGGCCAGTTTCGGCAACACCGCGGCCGGGGTGGCCTGCCATGACATATAGGCTTTCAGCCGCTTCGCTTTGGCCCGCACGGCGGGATCATTGTCTTTCAGCGCCTTGATCCGGGCAAACACCTCGGCAAGGTCAATGGTTTCCATAGTGATGCCATGCCGTTGAAGCGCCAACTCGTCAATACGCACCGTTTTGAAAGGCGTGGTACGGGCGCCAATGGCGCCGACCACCAACCCACGCATCCCCTTGACCACACGGCATAACCGGTCGAAGTAATCAATCGCCTGCGCGAACGCCGCGGACGATGGATGCACCGTATGGGGCTTGAGCGCCGTGAATTTTACGCCGTACTGGCAGAACACATCCATAATGGATATTTTGCCGCAGAACGCGTCGCGGCGAAATTCCGGCGCCATTTTATCCAGCGTATCGGGATAGGCCTGAATCAGAATAGGCACGCCCGCGTCCTTCAGCGCGGCCACAGCGCCGGTTTCATCGCCGAAATTCGGCAGGCAAAGAATAACCCCGCCGAATTTACCGCGATGCTGACGCAGAAACTCGGCATATTGTTCGCCTTCCGCCGGCGTTTCCACCGCCCCGTGCCGAGTGGCCCTGGGATCCATGGCAATCGTTTTATGGCCCAGTTTATGCAGTACAGCCGTCAGTTCCTGACGGGCCGACGATTGCAGATGGGCGGGAAAAAAGCCGCGATTACCGAAAAACAAGGCCAACGTTGTCTTGTTATTGTCCATATTCATTATTCCTTTATTAACCGCGGCGGGTTACGCCCATGATCCGGTCTTAATTTTGGCCTCAGATCCGGCGATATTCATTTCATCCCGGATTATCGTGACGGCCTGGTCATAGACCGCCTGTTGTGCCGCCTGAACGGATTTTTTCATCTTCGCTTCATACACTTGCCGAATCGCTATCCCGATGTTGACTTTGGCAATCCCACGGCTAATGCCATCCTGGATATCCTGCTTCCGGATGCCGCTGCCGCCATGCAGCACCAGGGGGCAATGCACGCTGCGAGCGATCCGGGCCAAGTGAGCCAGGTTTAAATGCGCTTCAATTTTTTTCTCACTTCGCCTGGCCCGGGATATCGCCCCATGAATATTGCCGATGGCCACGGATAACCAGTCCACTCCCGTTTCCCGCACAAACAGCTGTGCTTCCTGCGGATCGGTAAAGCCCTTGCCGGAGGCGAACAATTCCTCATAAGGCGGCAGCGGCCCGCTTTCATGTCCCATGACCGCACCCAGTTCACCTTCCAGCGGAATTCCCCGGGCATGAACCAGCTTGGCCACGGTCCGGGTGGCCGCGATATTCTCCGCCAGCGGCAAACGGGAACCATCCACCATGACGGAATGATACCCCAGGTCCAGCGCCTCACGGATGATGGACGCATAATCCACGCGTCGGCCATCCTCATCAATCACCGGCACATGATCCAGATGCAAACGGACAAATTGTTCGTTTTTCACGCGTTCATATTCCTCGCGTATGGCCGCCAGGCTCTGGGCCTGAAACTTTACCCATTCAAGTCGCGCGACCGCGACCAACCCGATACTCCGGCAATCGCCCAGCGCCTGCACGACTGGCGCCATCATCGGCAGATAGGGTATATTGAACGCAGGAACCGCGAGTTTTGCGGCCCGCGCTTGTTTAACAATATCCATCACCATGTGCTTCCTTTCATTTTTTTTAACATCCATGCCTGGATAACAACTATAGCCAAGTAAAAATTCACTGACAACATCAAACAAAAACTATATAGTGCGTAGATTCGATTAATGGAAATTTAACTGATAAACGAATTTTACCCTTCTTCGCCAGGTCAAACATCTGAAAAAATCTTTTCCGAATGAATACGCCGACTACTGCAACCAGGGGGATGGTCCCCGCCGCTGTCGTGCTCTGCCTGATCCTGCTCGGAGGCCTTCTGACGGGCGCCCGGATTCATGGGTTTTCCTTTTCCGCCTGGCATACCGCCATTGACGGCTCGCCGCCAGATGAAGTTTTCCTGAATCAGGCCCAGGGTTACCGCTCGGATGATTGGCTCGTGGCCCTGCCCCACGCGCTGGCCCAGCGCGCGGACACGCCCGCTTTCCCCATCGAAAATCGGCTGATCGGCGACGGACATTACAACATGCGGATCACCGGCGCGGCGCCGGTGCGCGATCCAATGGTTTTATTTCGTCCCCAGGTATGGGGCTATTTCCTTTCCGGCGACATCGGCATGGCCTGGCAGTGGTGGTTCAACGCGCTGGGCCTCTGGATCGTCATATGGCTGGTACTGCGCCGTCTGACCGGCAATGACGAGTGGACTGCCGTGGGCGGCGCCACCGCTATCCTGTTTGCGCCGTTTTTCCAGGCCTGGTCGCTGAACTGCGCGCCCACGGTTATATTCGCCGGCGGGACGCTGTTGGCCTTGACACGATTGAGATCGGCTGCTTCCACTATGCCGCTTCTTCTGTCAGCCGCTCTCCTGGCCTGGTGCGGAACAGCGTTCCTGTTGACCTTCAATTACCTGCCGTATCTGGTCGCCTTGCTCTATTTCATCATTTTTGTGTTTGGCGGAATCGCGTTCACCAAAAGAGATGTACGCACAGGCCAAAAGAATTATTCATCCGCAGAACGGCCACGACAGAGCGTGGCCCTCCATAATGATCAAAACGAATCGCGGAGGAACGCGTCCCGCCCAACGCGGGATAAGCTCCGTTTACCACACGTTTCGCGTGGTCGCGTCCGGTGGGGGTGCGCGGCCATGGCCGTCCTTGTCATTCTCGGGATGGGCGCTTACATTATGGGCAGTAACTGGGAAACGATTCAGGTTATCCAACACAGCGACTATCCCGGTCAACGCGTTTCTACCGGCGGCGATCAAACGATCTGGCATCTCTTCCGAGGCAACATTCTCAGCGTCAAACCGCCGCTGGCCTGGCGGGATTTTAACCCCTGCGAGGGCGCGGCATTTTTCCTGCTGTTTCCGGTGGTCGTCGCCGCCCTGCTTCGGGACTGGTGGCGCACCCGCCAACCGCCCGCTCCCCTGATCCTGGGTATTACCGGCTACATTATCTTCCTGCTGATCTGGAACCTGGCGGGCTTCACGGAATCCTGGTCCCGCTGGACGCTGATGAGCCGCGCGCCGCCGTTTCGAACACTGATCGGACTGGGCCTGGCCGACTTGTGCCTGTTGGCCGTGTATGTTGCCGGCAAAAGGCATTCCACCGCGCCGCGCCGGCCGGAGCGTATTACGCCCTGGATCGTCTGCGCGCTCTGGATTGTTTTCCAAGTTGCGCTGGCGCTCAAATTGTCCCGGTATTTCCCGGATTATTCCCTGGCCATGGCGCTGATCGCGGGTCTGTTTTCCATGGCGCTGGCGCCCCTGCTCTACCTGGCGCCGCGGCTGGTCATCCCGGCCATCATGATCGCTTCCATCCTGACCACCTATGACATCAATCCCCTGGCCCGCGGCGGCACCACGTTCGTCAGGGAGAACCCGCTATCCCGGAAAATCCAGGACCTGGATCAAACAGCATCAGCATTGGACCGCCAACCCATCTGGATTGCCTATGGTGACCTGGCCCTGCCGAATTTGTTGCGCATGATCGGCGCGCGCGCGCTCAATGGAGTGCATGCCTATCCCCAGTTTGAATTATGGCAGACCCTGGATCCGGCCGGCCAATACCGGACAGCCTACAACCGCTACGCGCATGTTATTTTTGACCTGCCGGCCACGCCGGATGAATTCAACATCCATCTGGTCCAGACGGACATTGTCACCGTCTTTCTGCATCCGGATGACCCGCGGTTTGACGCTCTGAACGTGGATTATCTGTTATGCCTGGACGACCAGGTCGCAACGCTGGACCGCATTCGCAAGCTGAAAAGGGTTTATTCATACGCCGGCAAGCATGTTTATGGCGCGGAACGCGCCATAAACCGGATCAGCCAAACCGGTCATAATGAACCAGCTCGGCATTAAATCAGGGCCATGCTTGGTAGGAGCCGCATCCCCATGCGGCGATCTTCGCCTTTCGCCGCACCCCGCTCTAAGCGGGGTAAACGGTGCGTGCTGCGGCAATGTGGATCGGAAATATGGAGTGCGACAGCCATAGCTTGCGCTTTGTCTTCGGCCAAGCATCTGCTTCGCCGTCTGCAAGCGGTAGTTTACCCGCGACGGGTATTACCACCGCCCTCCCAGGGCTAATTCATGTTTTCCGTAAAAGGATTGAGGTTGAATGGGTTAAGATAT
>CAYQNY010000028.1:0-23447 GCA_964418925.1 uncultured Verrucomicrobiota bacterium | reverse complement strand
ATCGTATTGGTAAACCGGAGATCGTAATAGCCGTTGGTCTTCCAGATATCGAAGTGCTGGGTAACGGAATGATTTTCCATAATGGCGCAGGCGAACGTGGACGTATCCGTGACGATATACGGCAGCCAATTGCTTCCATGTTGATCCATATCCGGCGGATTGGTGGTACTGACCCACACATTATCCAGGTAGCTAGTGGCCGCGTTGCCGTTATAAACCCCCAGGCTGTTCAGGGCGGAAACGTTCGTGTTGATAAACCCGATATTGTTGGTCATCAGGACGTAATTGACGAAAAGATCCCAGGTTTTTGCCGTGAAGTCCTGATGCAGATCAATCCGGGTCCAGTTGGTTTCGGTCACCGGCACGGCGGCTGCGCCGGTGATGATGTTGGTCAATGTGACCCAGTTGGTGGAGTTGGTCGTGCTGGGCGAGGCGGCGCCGTTGTGGACGACAATATTCCCGTTGCTGTTGGCATAAAAATACACGGCAACATTCGTATTTACGGTGGGGGGATTTTCCCCGTCGTACCGGATGATCCGGGAGTCGATTTGAATCCAAATGCTGGTATATGCCGCACTGACGACTCGGTTCGAGAGCGTACAATCAATGGGGATTTGCGCCGCGTTCGTGCCGCTGGAAACCATGTTGGTCTGCACCACGGCATTGGAAGAATCGGCATACCAGCCGTTGGTGCCATTGATCAGGGGAGTGCCGTTGGTAAGATTTTCAAAATCATCAGAGAACGGAATCGAGACCGGGCCGGCCAATACCCAGCCCGACAGGCTGACCAGAATCAGCCCAATAGCCAAGCTGAAAAGTGCGCCATTTTTCATGCTGTTGTCCTGATAACGCCCAGTCGGTCGCCGATTCTAATTACTAATTAAAGACACCCCCACTACGTAATATAATCGTTGATTATCCGATTATTGTCAAGGTTATTGCGTTTTTTGTGAGCGGGTAGATTATTTCACTCATGCATTCGGGATGATGGGCTGCAAATCCGGATTGCCCGGGCCGAAATGCTTCAGCATCACCAGCGGATCGGTGGCCGATGGATTGGTGATAGTGATGCCCTGCCGCGCGGCGGCATCGCTGACGAAGAATTCATCATTTGTCAGCTGTCCGAATCGGATCAGGGCGGGCGATTCAATGTCCCAAACGCCCATCCGCCCGTGTCCCTGGATCAGGATCAGTCCATAAGCGCCGTTATCGCGGATGGTTACGGTGTGGCCGGGTAACACCGTCAATTCCATGGCGCTGAACTCGGTTGATTTGTAACAAATCCAATATTCCAGGTACCCCTCCGCCTGCATGGTTTTGACGGGGAAGACCGGCACCGGCCGCATGAAATAATGGGCCGCAAAATCAGGATCCGTGTTTTTCTCCCAATCGAGCACCTCCATCAGATAGTCGAAATCCCCCAGTTTCTCCGGCGGCGTGTTCTTCCAGAGCAGTTCCTCGGGAATGACGCGATCATCCGCAATGGACTGATACATGGCGAAGACATCGGACGCCTTTTGGGGCTCATAGGTACAGAGACTGCCCGGCGCATGCAGAACGCCGGGCGGCACATACCACCCGGTGCTCGTTTCCAGCCGGTAAGCCTGGGACAGGTTTGTGATTTTATTGTCGCCCTTGGTGAAATTAACCAGGCATTGGCGAATGTCGTCCTGGGTGGCGCCGGGCTTGACTCCGAAAAAGGTATAGGGGAAATTGGCGCCGTAATTATTCATTTGCGGCGGAAAGTAATAGGCTTCCGGCTTGCCGACCTGGCCGACTTGCGCGGCATGTGTGTCGTCATGATGGACATGGTGAGGCAGGGGGCCCTGGTTGTCAAAAAATTTGGCAAACATGGACCAGCCTTGACATTGCTTCCAAAGCCGTTCGCCGATGAGCTTGTCCTTTAACTCATTAATGGCGTCACGCAGTGTAACGGTCTCTATTTTGGAGCCGTCTTGAAACACGATGAAACTCAAGCCTTCGTTGCGGCCCGTTTGCGGCCCGTTATCCGCCGGTGTTGTGGAGGCAAACCAGCGTTCATCAATGCCGCCGCGGTCGGCGCCCAGGGCGTAATAATCGTCAGGGTGGAGTTTGATTCGGTGTCCCGGGATGCAAAACGACCGCGGCACCCAGTTGGGCGCCAACCGCAGGATGCCCTGTCCCTGTTCCAGGGCGTGATGGATTATTGTTCGTTCAGACATGGTTACATCTTTATTGTGGATTGTAGAATACGAACGACGGAATACCAACATGGTTGGCCGCCGACGAAGCAACTTGCCATGGATATCACGCCAGGGATTCGCCGACCTGGAACCGCGCGAAGCGTCGAATTTCCGGCGAATCGTCCAGCTGTGCGCTCTTTTCCTTCAGCAGGGCGGCAACTGTTTTATCCTGATCCTTGACAAAGGGTTGATCCACCAGGCAGACCTGGGCGAAGAATTTTTTCATCTTGCCGTCAATGATTTTTTCGATGATATTAGCCGGTTTGTCTTGAATCTGCTTGGTGTAGATATCGCGTTCCGTGGCAATGATATCCTTGGGCACGCGTTGGCGGTCCAGGAATCGCGGGCTCGAAGCGGCGATATGCAGGCAGATATCCTTGATCAGTTCCTGGAAAACCGGATGCTCGATGGTCTCGGTTTTCCGGCAGGATACCTCCAGAAGAACGCCGATTGTACTGCCGTGATGAATATAAGCAATCACCCGGCCGGTGCCCTGGACCGCAAACCGGATATTCCGGCGCATGACAATGTTTTCACCGATTTCAGCAATCTTGGCGGTTACTTCCGGGCCGGCCGCTTCTGCCAGGTTGATGTCTGCCCCAGCGGCCTGTTCCGCCAGCTTTTGGACGAAAGCCCTGAATTGTTCGTTCTTGGCGACAAAGTCGGTTTCGCAATTGACTTCAATCAGGCTTCCGGCCTGGCCTTTTTCCAGAAGAGCTGACGCAATAAGGCCCTGGTTGGCGGCCCGGTCTGATTTCTTTCGGGCAATAGCCAGGCCGCGTTTCCGCAGTATGATGATAGCCTGGGCCTTGTTGCCCTGGGTCTCTACCAGGGCGCGCTTGCATTCCATCATGCCCACGTTGGTTTCTTCGCGCAATTCCTTGACGAGTACGGCAGAAATTTCGGTCATTTAATCCAACTCCTAACGCGGCGCTTGGCCACAATTTAATGTTGTTCTCTTTCCGTAATATTACGCTGAGTCTTTGGTTTTGGACTTGGCTTCCGGGTCGGCCGGTTGCGGCGCCGCCTCGGCCGCAGGGGGAGCAACGGCTTTTTCCGCCGGCTTGGGTGCAGTTGCCGCTTCAGTTTTCGGCGGGGATTGGTCCCGGGACCGGGGCCCGCCGCGGGGCCTGCGTTCCCGTTCCCGTTTCGGCTGGGCGGCGGTTGTCGCGGCTTTTTCTTTTTCCGCGGCCGCCTCGGCTTCCTTCTTTTGGGCGATGGCCACGGCATATTCCGAGGATGCTTTTATGACGGTATCGGTCAGCGCGTTGATGATCAGTTTAATACCGCGAATAGCGTCGTCATTGCCGGGAATGGGATATTGGATGAGATCGGGATCGCAGTTGGTATCCACCAGGGCGACAACCGGAATGTTCATGCGGTTGGCTTCTTTGATGGCGATGGTTTCCCGGTTGATGTCAACGGCAATCATGGCGCCGGGCATTTGCCGCATGTTGGCGATACCGCTTAAATTGCGTTGAAGCCGCGTGAGTTCATGCCGCAGGCGGGAAGCCTCCTTTTGCGGCATGCTGGCCAGCTTGCCCTGCTGGTCCAATGCCTCAATCTCCTGCATGCGGCGGATACTATAACTTATGTGCTTGTGATTGGTCAGCGTGCCGCCCAGCCAGCGGCTGGTCACGTAATGCTGACCGCATCGCGTTGCCGCTTCTTTCAGCACCTCCTGGCAGGCTTTCTTGGTGCCGATAAATACCACCGACTTACCGCCGGCGATGGTGCTATAAACGAATTCCTGGGCCTGTTTCAGCTGGGCCAGGGTTTTAGTCAGATCAATGATGTAAATCCCGTTGCGTTTATCGAAGATAAAACGCTTCATCTTGGGATTCCAACGCTTGCTTTGATGACCGAAATGCAGGCCGGCGTCCAGCAGGTCGCTGATGCCGATATCAAGGGGTAGTTCACTCATGGCAACCACAAATCCTCCTTTGCTGGTCTCGCCTCAACGGCGGGACAATCCGCTTTGGTTTTCCTTTGTGGTAAAGGAAAACACTCGCTTCCGTCCCGTTCGTTCCGCTTTTCCAGCCGCCGATGGCATAAAGGATATGTGGAACGGTTCCAGGACCCAATAAAAAAGAAAATGTATCAGAATGCGTTTAGGATGCAAGTGATAAATATATGCCATAATCCATGATCGCAGGGTGGCGTCATTCTTGGTCAACGGCTGGCCTACGCCGGAGCGGCGTCGCGCGGGTCGGTTTTCCCGGTATATGGGCGGGCCGGCTCCGTCGCGAGAATGCCGCCACCCTGTCCGCGCACGTATTTTTGGGCGGGCGAAAATAAGTTGACGGCGGGAAGCTTTTGATGCATAATGCGCATATTGGTATATTTTCAACAAGAAAACTATGCAATGCAGAACAGGAGGTGAGAAGCAATAAAAGCGCCTGGATCAAGGTCGGAATCCTACCGTCATTCTTCTTGCAAGAGGGGGGGCATCCGGCAAGGTCAGGGTCGAAAGCAACCAGGATCATATAGGTATCAGGAGAACCATGCCTTATGAATCAATAGCATGGTTGTTAACCCCCGGCAGGGCATTATCCGGTGATAGGCCCCCCTGTTTTTTAAAATAATTGATGAAAAGAAGGAGATAATCATGAAAAGTAATCTGGTGAAATTTTTGGGTATTGCGCTTGTTTCAATTTGTGTCTTGGTGGCCATGAGTTCTGTGCTGGCGGAGGACGCGGCAGCTCCGGCGGCAGCTCCGGCGGCAGCTCCGGTGGTGGAATCCAAGGTGCCGGCCATGCCTCCTCCGCTGGAATTGCGGAAGACGGGCGTGATCAGTGTGACCAAAGACACCTCCGGCAAAGTCACAGACATCAAACTGATTGTCACCAGTTACACCATTATTCTCGATGAGAACAGCAAGCCGCTTGAGAGTATGGATAGTCAGAAAGCCCGCGTGACGGGTACGTTCAGCATGCAGGATGGCAAACGCTGTTTCACCGTGAAAAGCGTGGAACTTGTGACGCCAAAGGGAACGACAGCTGCGGACACGACAAAACCTGCAGAGGCCGCGCCGGCGAAATAATATCCTGAATCCAATCAGGAATTCAATAATGGCCGTCCCGCCATCGGGACGGCCATTTTGCTTATTTGGACTGAACATCTTGAATGATCCGTGTTTAACCGTGTGCAATCCGTGGCTGGTAAAAATGCTTATAACTTGAGGCCGGGTCTTATATCCTGTAGAGTTTATCATATTTTCAGATTTTTATTGCCGTACCCGGCTGGACCGGGAAAAATTCAAACTAACGCGGCCCGCGCAGATGTTGATAATATGGAATCGGATACAGGAATATCCACATGACTGAATCCAAACCAGTGCGAACGCGTATTGCGCCGTCGCCGACCGGTGCGCCTCATATCGGGACGGCATATATTGCCCTGTTCAATTACGCTTTTGCGAAACGAACGGGCGGGCGTTTTATTCTAAGAATTGAGGATACGGATCAGGCGCGGTGCACGCGGGAATCCGAGAACATGATCGTGGAGGCCCTGCGCTGGATGCGTCTGGCCTGGGATGAAGGGCCGGATGTCGGCGGCCCCTCCGGCCCGTACCGGCAGAGCGAACGCCTGGCCCTGTACCGTGATCATTGTTTCAAGCTGTTGGAGACCGGGCATGCGTTTCCCTGTTTCTGCACGACCGAACGTCTGGCTAAACTGCGCGCGGAACAAACCATAACGAAAGCCAATCCCGGATACGACGGACGCTGTGAATCCATCCCGCCCGCTGACGCCCGCCGACGCATGGATGCCGGCGAACCGTATGTCGTCCGCATGCGGATTCCCGCGCAAGGCGACTGTGTGTTCCGGGATCGTATCCGCGGGGAGATTACCATCAGCTGGGCCGGCGTGGACCGGCAGGTGCTCCTGAAATCGGACGGGTTTCCCACATATCATCTGGCCAATGTCGTCGACGACCATCTGATGGGAATCACCCATGTCATTCGCGGCGAAGAATGGATCAGCTCCATGCCGAAACATGTCCTGCTCTATCAATATTTCGGCTGGGAGGCGCCGGAGTTTATCCACCTCCCGCTCCTGCGGAATCCCGATAAGTCCAAACTCTCGAAACGGAAGAATCCCACCAGCATACTTTATTACCGGGACGCCGGATACCTGCCGGAGGCCCTGCTCAATTACCTGGGACTCATGGCCTACAGCCTGCCGGACGGCCGGGAAATATTTTCCTTTGATGAATGGGCGGCGACATTCGATCTTGACCGGATCAGTCTCGGCGGCCCTGTGTTTGATCTGCAGAAGCTGGCTAACTTCAACGGTCAATACCTGCGCCGTCTGGAGGTGGCGGCGCTGGCCGATCGCCTGACCCAATGGAAGCTCAGCGCGTCAACCTGGAATCGCATTCTGCCGCTGGCACAACCCCGGATGAATACTTTGTCGGAGCTGGTTCCCATGACCGCCTATTTCTTCGCCGACAGACTGACGTATCCGCCGGCGACGCTCATCGGGAAGGAATTCGACGGCCTGAAAACGGCCCGGCTATTGAAGATCGCCCAGTGGGAAATTGAAAAATCCGCGGCCTGGTCGCCTGATATCATCAAGGCTGTTTTTAACCGGATAGCTGAAAAGGAAAATCTCCCGTTGAAGCAACTCCTCATGCCGTTTTTTGTCGCCCTGACCGGCGCATCCGTATCCCTGCCGCTCTTTGAGAGCATGGAGATTCTGGGCAAGGACATGGTCTTGCGGCGTCTGCAGTACGCGCTGGAAGCGCTCGCCGGGCAGGGGTTCGCGCTCAAGGGCAAGGCGCTGAAACAGCTGGAGACGGATTACAAATCCGCCTATAAATAGTTGAGCAGGTACGACGGAGCCCTTCGACAGGCCCGTTCGACAAGCTCAGGGTCCCGAGCACGGTCGAGGGGCTCAGGGCCTTGAGCGAAGTCGAAACGGCGTGTCCCTCCATTTGACCATGTTAAAATTATGCGGAGGGACGTGTTTTACCCGCCCGCAACGCCGTCGCGTAGCGACTGCGGGCAGGTCGCGTCCGTGATTTTACGGCGTTTTAAAATTACCTCAAAAAAGACAACATAACCATGAACACCCCTGAATCCGCTCCCGCCGGCCACTTCATCCGGCGGATAATTGAAGAAGATTTAAAAACCGGGAAAAACGCCGAACGTGTCGTGACGCGGTTTCCGCCTGAGCCCAACGGTTGTCTGCACATCGGGCATGCCAAGTCCATCTGCATGAATTTCGGGCTGGCGGCGGAATACGGCGGCGTCTGCCATCTGCGCTTCGACGACACCAATCCCAGCATGGAGGAGGAAGAATACGTAGATTCTATTCAGCGTGATATCCGCTGGCTGGGCTTTGATTGGGGACAAAATTTATTCTATGCCTCGGACTATTATGATCGTCTTTTTGAATTGGCCGTGGAACTGATCAGGAAAGACAAGGCCTACGTGTGCGAACTGGATGCCGCAGCGTTCAAGGAGTACCGGGGAGTGCCCACCCGGCCGGGCCAGGAAAGCCCCTGGCGCCGGCGGCCGGTTGCCGAAAGCCTTGATCTTTTCAAGCGGATGCAGGCCGGCGAATTCGAGGAAGGCCGCTATGTGCTCCGGGCCAGGATTGACATGGCATCGCCCAATCTGCACCTGCGGGATCCCGTGATCTACCGCATCAAGAAAGAAGCCCACCACCGGACCGGATCAAAATGGTGTGTTTATCCGATGTACGATTTCGCCCATTGTCTCTCCGATTCCATTGAGAAGATCACGCATTCCATCTGTACCCTGGAGTTTGAAGTCCACCGCCCGCTCTACGACTGGATTCTCGATGCGCTGGGCGTTTATCATCCCCGGCAAATCGAATTCGCCCGGCTGAATCTGTCCTATACCATCATGAGCAAGCGCAAGCTTCAGCAGTTGGTGGCCGGCAAGCATGTTGCCGGCTGGGATGATCCCCGTCTGCCGACACTGGCCGGGCTAAGGCGGCGCGGTTGTACACCGGCGGCTATCCGGGATTTATGCGAGCGTATCGGCGTCACCAAGTTCAACAGCCTGACCGATGTGGCGCTGTTGGAGCATTGTATTCGCGATGATCTCAACAAGACGACTCCGCGGAGGATGGCGGTCCTTAATCCCCTGCGGGTGGTTATTGATAATTATCCCGCGGACCGGGAGGAAACCTTTGCGGCGGTCAATAACCCGGAAGACGCGGCCATGGGCGCGCGGCAAGTGCCCTTCGCGCGCGAGCTCTACATTGAGCGCGACGATTTTCAGGAACAGCCGCCGAAGAAATTTTTCCGCCTGGCACCCGGCCGGGAAGTCCGTCTGCGCTACGCCTGCTATATCACCTGCGCCGATGTGGTGAAGGACGAAAAAACCGGCGCGATCATCGAACTGCATTGCACCTATGATCCCGCCTCGCGCGGCGGCGCCACGCCCGACGGACGCAAAGTCCGGGGCACGATCCACTGGGTATCTGCCCGGCATGCGATCCAGGCACAAGTCCGGCTGTATGACCGGCTATTTCTACACGAGAACCCGGCGGAGGCGGGCGAGGGGGATGCCTTTATGCAACACCTGAACCCGAACTCACTGCAAGTTGTCACCGGCTGGCTGGAGCCCGGCCTGGCCGGCGCCGTGTCGGAGGCCCGGTACCAGTTCGAGCGGCTGGGCTATTTCTACGTGGATCCGGTGGATTCGCTGCCCGGCCAGCCTGTCTTCAACCGCATCGTGCCCCTCAAGGACTCCTGGACCAAAATCGCCAAAAGCCCGTAATTTTTTGGAGGCAATACGGCCTGACCGAAAAAAATTACGATCGTCGAGGGCAAAAAATGAGCGGGATACTTGTCCGCTAAAGCTCACAGAGTGGCGGCGGATTGACGAGTGGGTGTACCGGCTCTACGGACTGACAGAGGAAGAGATTTGGATTGTGTAGGGCATGGTAAAGGCGTAACAAGGCGACGCATCATGCGCGATTTATCGGAGAAATGGGAACTAGAAATCAACGAGCGCGTGGCCGTGCTATATGGGTTGTGAGAAGGATTAACGGAGATGATCATTAAAAATACAGTTTTTATTTTAGGCGCTGGTGCGAGTTCTCCCTATGGTCTTCCTTTGGGACTTGGTCTGGTCAATAAACTTATTCATGAATTAAATCCAGAACCAACGGACAATCAAAAAGCTTTGAAATGTATTGCGGACGTCGGCAAATGGGCCTTTGGACCACGTCCTTTGGAATCATTTCGTACAAAATTACAGGAAGCCAAAGAACGTTCTATTGATTCATTTTTGGAATTTCATTCAGATTGCATGGAGGCCGGTAAATTGGCCTTGGCGTATATCCTGCTTGGAGTGGAAAAGGAAGGGTTTCTTTTCAATCCTGTACAAAAAAATCGAGACTGGTATCCCCATATTCGCGACATGCTCAGCGCTCCTTTTGGCGAGTTTCATAATAACCGGGCTTCATTCATAACCTTCAATTATGACAGGTCATTGGAACATTTTCTTTATACAACGTTGAGTAGCCGGGATAGGTCAGGTGATGCCCCGGACGCATGGGCAAAAAAACTGTGGGAATGTGTTCCCATTGTTCATTTGCATGGGGAATTAGGCAAGCATCCGGCTTTTACTGGTCCAGAGGAACGGGAAGGAAAGGCGATTCCCTATGGTTTAGACCCGACACCTGATTTTATTCGTATCGCAAGTCATAGTATTAGGAATGTTCATGATCAAGTCGATCTTGACAGCGATCCAGCCTTTCAGCAGGCGTACCGACTCATCTCGCAGGCAGAATACATTTTCTTCATGGGCTTTGCCTACGATGAGCGCAACGTCATGAAACTGCGCCTCGGGCAGGACTTGAGAGATGACGCCAAACTATTCGGCACAGGCTTGGATTTGACTGAAGCGGAGCGTGTTCGTGTTCAGAGAATGAGCGACAACAAGATTATGGCTGAACACATCATACCAACGGATTGCGTCCAGTTTCTAAGGCAAAGTCACGCGGCCCAGGCGGTGTACAAACGCTGGTGACAAGATCGTGTACCACGCTTTACGGGATTCCAGATTGTGGCCCCTGCTTTACGCGAGGCTACGCAGGGCAAGGGGTGGAAAATGAACGCCGTGTTTCATGCTATGCTTTTCGACCTGAAGTCGCCGGATGTGGTTCGGGTGATTGAAGATGTGGACGCGTCATCGGAAAATAAGGAACCGGAGATGCAAAAATGACCGGCCGATTCCTATATATCTTTCTGGATGAAGCCGGTAATTTCGACTTTTCATCCGGCGGAACGAAGTACTTCATCCTGAGCGCCATTTCCAAAGAGCGGCCATTCCGCGCGTACCAGGAAATGACAGAACTTAAGTACAATCTGGTTGAAAACGGAAGAGATATCGAGTATTTCCACGCCTCGGAGGATGCGCAGGCAGTACGGAATGAAGTATTTACCATCATTCAGCACAATCTTGGAGGAGTCCGATTGGATTCACTGATCGTCGAGAAACGTAAGGTTGGCCCGGCGATGCGGCCTGTCAAAGTTTTTTACTCTAGGATGATGGGGTATTTGTTGCGCTACATTATGAACGGCTATGACCTATCGAAGTATCGTGAAGTCATTGTCTTTACAGATCAATTGCCCGTGAAGAAGGCGCGTCGTGCAACAGAAAAAGCCATCAAAGTTACTCTCGCACATATGTTGCCCCAAGGTGTTCGATACCATTTATTGCATCATGACTCGAAGTCGAACATGGATTTGCAGATCACAGACTATTGCAACTGGGCGATCTACAGGAAATGGGACGCGCAGGACGAGCGGTCTTATCAAATGATTCGACCGACGATCGTCAGCGAGTTCAATTTCTGCCAGAAGGGAACAATCTTATATTACTGATGAACAGGCATCTACAATAGAAAAAGACCACCCCGGCTACTCTTACGAGAGAGCCCCATGGGCTCTTATCACCGGGGTGGGACCTTTTCAATTTCAATTGATTTACACTAAAATACTAAACAGAATCATGGCAGATGTCAACAGAGAAAATTTAAAAAATAAAGATGGAGGGAATAATGATTATGGAACAGAAAGAAGGCGCCAAACGCGCGGAATCGCTGTTGCGCCGGATGGAGCGTATGATGGGCGGAGCGGTGAAAGCAAAAAGCCGGCAAAGGCAGGCGCAGGAGCTGGTCTATGACGCATGGGAAGCGGCGGACGCGGACAAAGCATTCGATCTGTTGCAGGAGGCCATTAAGCTCGATTCTGACAATGTGGACGCCTGGCTTGGCCTGATGGATTTTACGGGAGTCGAGGGGGACGAGCGCATTGAAATGCTCCGCAAGCTGGTAACCATGGGTGAGAAAAACCTCGGTAAAAAAGTTTTCAAGAAAGACAAGGGCTATTTCTGGGGTTTGCTTGAAACAAGGCCCTACATGCGTGTGCGATCACAGCTTGCATTGCATTTGATGGAAGCGGAACAATATGAAGAATCCATCGCGGAGCACGAAGCCATGCTCGAACTCAACCCAAACGATAATCAAGGCGTGCGTTATGGACTCATGGCATTGTATCTTGCTCTGAAGCGGCTTGATGGGGCGAAACGGCTTTTCCAGAAATATAACGAACGGAAATTCAGCACGGTCTGGGCCTGGGGTTATGTACTGGAGCGCTATCTTTCCGGAGACATGGCTGGCGCGGGAAAGGCCTTACAGGAGGCCCGAAAGCAAAATCCGCATGCGCAAGCTTATTTTCTTGCGCATCGCAAATTGCCGAAAAACACGCCGGGATCATACAGTCCGGGAAGCCAGGAAGAGGCTATCATCGCATGGGATATATTACGGATTGCATGGCGGAAACACCCGGATGCCCAGTCGTGGCTGAAATCGAAAAAATGAAAGAAACAGAACCCGGACGCGTTTAATAACATTTACCAGGCGGTTCCGGAATCAGGCGTTATATCCTGCTGATTGTCCTGTGACATGATAACGCGCCGGCGGGCAGGGGCGGTCAGGTGCAGGCCGGTTGTCCGGTTCCACCTTTTTTTGAACAAAAAGAATTAACTGTGGCGTATCCGGGGTATTATCCATCGTAGTTCGCCAGAATAGGGCGGACAAGTCGTGTTCGTTCTTACAACTTTTTTGTTGTATTGTGTTACGCATCTTGCTAGTCTTGCGTTTGGGTTGAAAAACCACAGGGTAATCAGCGGGAGCGACTGGGCAGTGAAGACAGAACAACAAACAATACCGGACAGTATTCAGCAGGTGATCGCCAGGCTCGTGGCGATAAGTTCCGCCGGTCACAATCTGCTGCTGATTGGCGGGTTCCGATACCGATTCATTGACCAAAGTGTCCGAACGTCAAGGGATATTGATTACCACTGGTCGGGCGACCTCGACAAGAAGCAACAGGAGCTGGTCACTTTGTTCCGGAAACGGCTTCTGCCGAGCATTCGCCGTCAACTCGGATACGAAGGCAGAGCGGATCCTGCAACCGGTCCTGATGCGGAATCGCCCGCCGTGCGCACGGTTGCGCTTTCATTCTGGAAGTCCGACGTTGAGTTCAGCCGGGTTGAGATACCAATCGAGATCACGAGGGTGGCGCGCGCCGACCCTGCCGAAGTGCGCACCGTGGATGGCATCATCTATCCCACCCTGTCTGATGCCGACTTGATCGAGAGCAAGATCATTGCCGTTTTTGGCCGCAGGATCATGGAGCACCGCGATCTCGTGGATATATTTCTGTTTGCCGGGAAGCTGGCTTTGGATTCTCCTGAGCGCCTTAAACATAAACTGGAGGCTTTGACGGTCGCTCGCGAAAACGTCCGACAGCGTCTGGATGATCTGCAGACACACGCCGCTTATCACACCAAGGCGATACAGGCCATTGTTGACAGTCAGCTTGATCGAGAAGCCGCAGAGAACATCAACGCTGCGGGCGGCGCGAAGATGATTCTAAAAAGGGTCCTTGGGATCATCAGGACAAACGTCGTCCCGGCGGGAGAGGCATGAGATGAAAACATTGGAGTGGATCAAGTTCCTTGAAACCCAGCGAGTACAGCACGGCAAGGTTCTTTTTCGCGTAGCCGAGCTCGCCAATGCAGCCGGACGTTCTCATCACGCACTGAATGTCGAATTGGCTCGCCTGGTAAAGAATGGGATACTCGCTCGCTATGCGACCGGAGTGTATGGCCTCCCTGGCGCCGCCACGCCGGAGCACCTCGTCGCGACGCTTGATGCAGACGCCTACATCACGGGGATGTTTGCTCTGTATCGGCACAACCTGATCACGCAGGCGCCCACTGAGATCACCTGTTTCACGAACCGGCGGCACAATCGGTCCAGGCAGAGGCGCACTCCGCTCGGCCGGTTGGTGTTTGTCTGCGTGAGCCGCCGCATCTATGCCAAACCCGTGAGTAGTGTGCTGACGCCTCCGGAGCAGGCGTTTTGCGATTTCGTGCACACTACGAAACGACGGGGATTGAACCCGGCCAGTCTTATCACATTCCGGGGCTTGAACAGACTCAAGATTAAACGACTTGCCAGGCTTGCGAAACGTTATCCCGCCTCTGTCAGGGACACCATCCGGCAACTGGCCGTCCAGTCCGGCTGAGTCCTTGGAGGATTCGGCGGGGCGGGGGATTCGGGGGGGGGCACTTATAATTTTTGCGTATCCGGGGTATGTCCCGATTTTCAATAAGGCCCGCGATGTCAATGCGTGCCGGTCACAACCACAATAGTATTGCCTTCCAAGCCATGGATCAGGCCGTAGTCTATCCTGCCAGCCGTTTGCGTTCGAACAGGCGAGTGGCCAGGATGCACAGTTCATAGAGGAGAATCAGGGGTACGGCCAGGATCACCTGCGAAAAAACGTCCGGGCCGGGCGTCAGTACCATGGCCAGGATCAGCAGGACGACAATCGCGTAGGGACGCTTGGCCCGCAGCATGGTCGAGGACACGATCCCGAGATAGCCCAGTACCATCAGGACCATCGGCAGTTCCAGGGCCAGCCCGAACGCGATCAGCAGTTGAACGGCAAAGGCGACATAGCTGTTGACGGTCCACCACACCTGAATACCCATCCACTGATGGAGTCTCAGCATCACGCGGAGCGCCACGGGTAGGACGATGAGGTAACCCAGGGCGACGCCAACGGCAAAGAGAACCAGGGCGAAGATCAGCGCAACGGCAAGGGCTTTCCGTTCCCGCCGCTTGAGCCCGGGGAACACAAACCGGCCGATCAGGATCAGGATGAAGGGAGCGCTCAGCAGTAATCCGCACCAGAACACGATCTGGAGCGCGATGGAAAAACCGCCGGTGATTTCCAGTGATTGCAGAAACCGGTCCGGGTTATCGGTAACGACAGCCAGCGGAACCCGCAGCAGTTTCAGCATCAGGGGCGCCAGCGGAGCGGCCACTGCCATGCCCAGCGCCAGCGCGATGAAGCTCCCGATAACCGTCCAGCGCAGTTCTTCCAGGTGCTCCAGGAATGGCTTGGGATTATCGGTCGGGCGCTCGTCACGTTCCGTTATTTCTTTTTGGCCCACAATTTTTTCGTTCGTGCCGGGCGCACCAGCAGTTCCCGGATTTTTTTAGTCGTCATCTGTACGATCGCCGCCTCGGGCACGCCCAGGGCGAGCAGACGTTTTTTCTGAATTTTCTCGCGTCGCCGCCGTTCCCGGGGTTTTTTTGCCCCCTGGGTTAGTTCATCATTCGCGCAACCTGAGCCCATATAATGTTTTCCTTTCCTTTATTGTCAGTTGCCATGATTCATGACTGATGACTGTGTATCAGCGTGGGCATGGTAAACCAAGTGGAGATGAAACGCAACCCTTCGGATTCATTCGCCAGCAAGTCCCCGCTGTGGCGGGGTAAACCCCGCGAAACGCGGGGCAAGCACTAAGTTTATCCCGCGCCGCGCGGGACTTGCCCCGCCGCGTCACTTGATTGCACTTGCAAGCGGCTGGTAAGGCGGGGACACCAAGAAGATTGAAAACAATTGTTTCAAGAGCGAAGCGAAAGTGAAGGTCCCGCTCTAAGCGGGATAAATCAAAAGCTTGCCCCGCCACAGGCGGGGTCAAAAGTCTTGACCTGCGACCTCTTGTCTCCGACTTGCGACCTGTGACTTGCGACCGGGTAACCTTGGTGCCTTGGTGGCAAATTATCACGGGGAACGGGGTAATATCAGGCGTGGTGTTGCGGAACGGTGAATTTCCGTTGAAAGTCTTGCCAGAGAAGCGCCTTCTGCCAGTCGCGAAGCTGGCCGGCGACGGACGGGATCAGGGGTTCGCCGGGATTCCGCGCGCACCATTGGAGAATATCGTTGGATAACAGCAAATAAGGCTCCAAGTCCATCCGGGCGGCGATTTGGCGCCGCCATTCCTGCATGATCTTGAGCCGTTGGAAGGCGCCGGCCTTGACCGGCGCCCGTTTACTGCGGAGCGGATGCGTATCTTCCGGCGCCGCCTGGCCTTGCTTCACCGCCTGCAGGAACTGCTGAATGGTTGCTTGCCGGTACATGATCGGATGCAGTCCTTTGACACGGCGCAACGCGACTTCGTTTATCGGAGGATGGGCGGCGAACTGGAGCAGGATCGGATTGCGGATGATATAGTGAACAGGACGATTCAGTTGTCGGGCCAACTGATCGCGAAAGGCGGCCAGTGAACGGAGAATAGCCAGCTGACGCGGCGACAGCAGGGAGCTTTTTTTAATGCGATAGTGTGCGGGAACTGCCGGTGCAGGAGGGGGAATATGTTCCAGGCGGAGGAATTCTTCCCGGGCCCATGCCAGCCGTCCCAGTTCAGTCAGCCGTCGAGCCAGGATGGCTTTTAACGCATGCAGGGATGCCGTATCGCCCGCCGCGTAATCCAGCGCATCCTTGCGGATAGGCCGTTTCAGCCAATTAAACGTTTGAAATTTTTTGTTGGTCTGAATATTCAACAGGTCTTTCAGGAGACTGCCCAGGCCGAATTGCCGGAAGCCGCAGAGTTGCGCGGCTACTTTGGTGTCGAACACGTGGTTGAATGTCCATTGATACACCTGGGTGCAGGCCCGCTGGTCAAAATCAGCGTCATGCAGGATCAGTTCCGTGTGCCGGTTGGTCAGCAGTGTGCCCAACAGACTGATGTCAATGCCGGAGAGCGGATCGAAAATGTAATTCCGCCGGTCCGGGGTTGAAACCTGGATAAGCGCGACATGCAGTCCGTAGTGATGATAGGAATTTTCCATCTCCAGGTCGAGCGCCAGGGAACGGATAGAGGCCAGGCCAGTCAGGGCTGATTGCATGGCCTGGGGATGATCAATCAGTTGGTAGCGTATCGGGGAATTCATGCCGGTATCATCTACGGCCTTGATCCCGGACGCAAGAATTATTCGGGGGGCTGGCCGGCAGGCAAGGTCGGCAACCCAAAATACTCCCGATAGGCGGCAACCAGCGCATAATAATTTTCAGCCTTCACGTCTTCATGGACTGAATGACTGGCGTGCAGAATATGACCTCCGCGGTTTTGTTGACCATAACGGAGGCATGCTATGACTTCCTTACGCACTTCCTGCGGGGATCCGAGGCAAAGCGTATGCCGCGCGTCAATATTGCCGATGATACAGATGCGGTCCGCTACGCCTGCCTCAATAAGTCGCGGCCATGTCATGCCGGCGGCCTTATCCACTTCCTTGTAGCCGTCAATGCCTGAATTGAAAAAGAAATCTTCTTTGATCGGCCAATGATTGCCGTCAGAAGTATAAACCGCCTTGGCGCCCAGGGAATGAATCAGTTGCACATGTTCCTGAATCACCGGCAAAATGAATTCATGATAGTGAGCCGGCGAGATGAAAGGTCCCTTGTCGCAACTCACATCTCCTCCCATGGCAATCACACGGCATCCTTCTTCAATCAATTTCCGGGTGCCTGCAAAGGCGCTGGCCTTTTGCATATCCAGCCAGCGTTGCAATAGAGCCGGTTCCTCGATGAGCCACATCAGCATGAATGGCGGATAAAAGGCCACGCCCGTGCCGGCGCCGATTTCGCCCATATAGGTCCAGTCAATACCATCGCGCTCAGCCAATTGCTTGACGCCCGCCAAAACAGGATTGACCTTATGAGCGATGCCCAGCACTGATCCATCCCAATTTTCAATTTCTCTGCGTACCTTGTCTTCAGAAATCTTATGGGTATCACTCATATCCTCAGCGGGATTTTCCAGCTCAACCAGTTGCGTGCGTTCGTTGAGATGATAAGGCACGCGATTTAACATCCAACGCGTCCTGGCAACTTTGATTGGGCGTTGATAGTTGGGCGGTGGGGCGCCATTCAATCGCACCATATCCAGTCCAAAGAATTTCCTGATCGTATACTCGGCCTTAATTTCAGCCTCAACCAACTCTTCCCACGCCATGCCATCCGTCATGGCATCCCATGCCAGGGTCATATCCGTAGCCACAGTATGTCCGCAAATATCCCAGTGGATAGGATGATACGGTTGAAATATCTCGAATAAAGGCGTGCGATCCGGTTGCTGGTGGGATAACGCTGCCATAACCTGTTGCTGGGATCCGGGCATATCTCATTCTCCTGGATTTTGACTTCCCGATTATTCGGGTATTCCCAAGGCATAGGGACCGCCGCGCGTATACCCGCCGGAAGACATCCAGATATACCATCCGCCACTGGCGGACACGGCGGCGAAAGCGCCCACGGCGCCTTTGGGATCAGAAGCTGGTTGAGCCGACCCAATAGCCGGTAAGCCGGCGCTGAACAGAAGCGCCATCAGGCAAAACCTGGTCAGGATTGTTCCAGAGGAAGGCCACGATGTTTTCATGGTAATCTCCTATTGGGAGCCGATAAATAAAAATGGAAACACAATGCCTATTTTTAGGGGCATTATACCATAAAATCGAAAGTACGCAAAAAGATTTTCGGCGGGGAGGGATGGCCGGCAGGCAAGGCCGGCATGTCATATCGATAGGATGGCGATTATGCCCGACAGTATCTTGAGCATGAATGTCAGACGAATGTTTTCGGAGATGATTTCAATCAGCATGGTGCTGTCCAGGAAGCTCATCCGTATCGCCCTGCATCTCCACTCGGAAGTGTGTCATTATCAACTTGCCCGCACTTCGTCCGGATTAACGCCCATTGATAATATATTGTTCCCAGTAATATTGATAGAGGTCATATAAATCAAGGGCGTAGGAATAATAGCCATAAACATCCGTGAATCTATACCAGTAATAATACGCATAAGCCAGATAGAAATAATAACCGGCTGCCGCGTAGTTCGGATGAGAATTCTTCCAGGTATTCCCCCAGTCATGCGCCGCGGCGTAATTCAGTTCCGCATTCCCTCCATCCACATAGTACACATATAGATCCCAAGCATCCACAGCATCATAATACCAACCGGAAGCACCAGTATACTTATACATGTAATAATGTGACCAAGACATGTAGTAATAATAGAGAGCATTGCGGACGTTCGGATAAATATTACCATCCCACTTAGCAGGCTCTGTCCGTGCAAGCTGATAGCACCGCACAGCTTGGTCGTAGTAATAGTTACCGGAGACGTTTTTGGTTATGTTTTTGTCCGGGATCTGCCGGCTCATGACCGGTTCGAGCAATTGAGCGGCCTCTATTATGTCTTGGATATTGGCCGGTTTGTCCTTGCCGGCTGCGGCAGGCAGAACGCCCAGCGCGGAAAAGCCCATAAGCCCGATCAGCCCGAATGCCGCCAGGCAAAGCCCTGTTTTTCTCAGTGACTGCCCGATCCTGCCGGAGAACGATGAGTTTTTCATGATATTTCCTTTCTATTTCCCTGCACTAGTTACGCCGCGTGGGGGCACACGGCCTACAAATTCCTTGTTTTTTGTAGGCCCACTCACCGAGTGGGCGCGATTTTAGGTCATTTTACAGAAGTCTATTTCCCTTTACCAATTCTTGTGTAATCCATTGCCGTATAACCACATTCAACCTTTTTACATGCTGCAAGCCATAAAAGGCTGCATATAATGTTGTCAAGATTTTTGGTTATGTCGTTGCAACTTACTATTCTCCAATATACCACAACGTGGCAGGCATGGAATGGAGCCGATAAACGCCATACCCCCTGTCAACCGCCCCTAAGTACAACTGGTACGTTCCCGTTTCGAGTGGGTTCTGGTAACTTTCTTCCCGGCAGTTAAAGGAGAATTCCGGGAGATAAAGTTTGTAACCCGTTTCCAGTTCCATATCTGCTCGGCAAGGATCCATCGTATTTTTATTCCAATAAAAAGCACTAGCCCCTGGTAAGAGAGCAAAAGACCAATAGTCTTCACCCTTTTGCAGCGCTATAAAAAGCTCAGTGTCAGGACTGTCCAAACCGGTATTTCCTAAATAAACATTGCGTAATTTCAGCCCACCATTTTCTCCCAAATCATGAAAATAATCCGCGTACAAAAAAGGTCCGAAGTAGATTAGATATTCTTTGCTCCCTTGCAGGCCAAAGCTATCACTAATCTCAAACCTGATATGCGAGTATCCGTTGTATAAAACGCAGAAAAGATCGTGTTCATCCATGAATTTTTGAGGATCAACGGTGATGGTATATGTCCTCGAATCAGCGTTTGAATCTATTGATGGATACAAACTTCTAAAGGTGTTTACAAAGTGCTCGGTTATATCAAGGCCGTAGTTGTAGACCCGAAACGTGGCAATATCCAGGTCATCCGTACCATCTTCATCCGTAACGCGAATTGCAAAACTATTACCATCAAGTATCGTTCTCTGAAACTCGAAATCAGTGCCGTCGGGCGCGGGAATAATCTCGATGGTGGGTCGGTGGTAGCTTGGTGTCGGTTCGCCGCCACCCCCCCATGTCCCCTGCCAGGTTCCCTTCCCGACAAAATTATCCCGGACCCACTCATAAATCGCCACATAGTGTCCTCCCATCATGGAATCAGGGTCGCAGAAGAATAAGCCATAAGCAGGATTACCTTCCCAATCATATCCATCTTCAATCCCTTCCCCAACGACAGTCCATGTCTCCTCACCTTGCCAGGCGAGTACAATTATAAAAGGCCTTTCGTTATTAATCTCGGTATATATCTCCGCTACCGAAAGCGGCCGGGCAACGGCAGTTCCACCCACTCCCCAATGATTAAGATTATTCCTGATTTGATATGCGTTAGCTACGTCTTCTCTGTAGTCGATACCGAGAAAGTTGACCATTTCCCATTGTGTCGGCACCGATTTTCCGTAATAACTAAGTATTGATTGCGAAGATGCAGCCCAACACAATTTGGGATAATAATATGGGGTGTAGTACTGAGGCACGTTAAAAACCTCCGCCGCGCACTGCACCTGCGAAATCATCAGAATGCCGCCTACCTGGATCATTCGTCTCAATATTTTTCCTATTTGGCATGAATTCATCCAGGCCTCCTTTTCCGGTCATTCGTAGACTTCTGCAAAATACATTTTGCAGAAGTAGTGTTCGGTGTTCAGCGTTCAGGACGGAACAATCTTTCCCGAACACTGCCAAATTTCTCCGCCACAGGTGGATCCGCCTCTGGCGGAAAAGATATTTGGCTAGTTCGTTGCACGGCAGAAACAAGTTTCGGGATTACCTCTGGGAGCGTATAAGATATGTGCGCCTCGGCGCGTTTTTTGCCGGCACTCATGGCCCTGGCGCCCGATCTAAAGGGGATCAACGCGGGTTCAGCGCCGGCGCCGGAGAGCGCTATGAAGGCGGCCCGGGCCGCAAACACCCTTATAAATACCGGGTTAAGCCCTTTCGAACGCGGCCATCTTCTTTTGATTTGATCGATTTCCCTGGCTATTTCCGATCCCCCTATGCCGACTGCTCTCCATTTCCCTTTGAAGAAGGCTACTGTGAGGCTGCATTTTGCCTCTCCATGACAGGTAACCGGGAAGAGCCATGTGTCTGTCGGCTCTAAAAGATTATTTAATTCATCACCCTTTTTGTATCCCAGTATACTGTCGGCCCGCAGGACGTAAACTTGAAGCGGATTACCCAACCCGGCCTGGGCCATTTCATCCGCGTTTAAAAAACCGAAATGGGCGATTTTCTGCTGTGGAATCATGTCTAACAATGGAGCGAGTCCATTTTCAGCGGCCTTGGCCACTTCCGCGGGAGGAGAATTATCGGAGAAACAGCAGGATTGTAATGCAAAGATGAAAAGGGAAACAACGCAGCTAAAAACAACTGATTTTGTCACTGTCCACCCCGATTCCAAGGTTATAGATTCCCATCCATTTCAACCTTAAACTTTATCATAGCGTATTCTGCCGTTGATGTCCAGTCGAATATGATATACCCCACTTAACCTGACTTATTCATGAAAACATCGTTTTCATTCATAAGCATTTCAAAGCCATTGGCTTTGAAATTTCGGCGCGCCTGCAAAAATCGCAGGCTTGCTCAAGGTTAACCCTGAGCACGAGCCCTGAGCCCTTCGACTTCGCTCAGGGCCTTGAGCCTGTCGAAACGGCCTGTCGAAGGGCTCACGTCGAAGTCCCTCGACTCCGCTCGGGACCTTGAGCCTGTCGAAACGGCCCTTCAGGTGACCTATTCATGAAGAATTGAAATCTTCATGAATAGGTCAGGTTAACCGGGCGGGGGAGATAAAAGATACGCAATCGTAGTGAGCAAGTCTTTCGATTGACACGGTTTATTCAAATAGGCATCTGCTCCCGCCGATATGCCCATTTTAATATCATTTTCCTGCGATAAGACCGTCAATATCAACAAGGGAATGTCTTTATATTTCGGATCGGATTTTAATATCCGCGCCACTCTGAATCCGCTGAGCTTTGGTAACATGGCATCGGCAATAATTAAATCGGGCTGTTGCGAACGGGCTGATTCAAGTCCCTGCTTCCCGTCTTCCGCCTCAATGACATCGTAGCCATTGGCTTCCAAGCGCTCACGAAGCGCCAGTCGATAATCCGGCTCATCCTCAATGAGAAGAATTTTTTTTCTTCTCTGGGTTATCTTGGAAATATCATCAGCCTTGACCATGATCACAAATCCTCCAAAAAGATCTCATGATATTCGAATTTTGCGCGCACAGCGTGCAAAATTCAGGTATTACTGCACGAGAACGGTTACCCTGTCATATAAAATCGTGCCGGCCGTATCCAGGATGCCGTCCATGGGATAATCAATGGCGAACCAGAAATCATAGGTCCCGCGCGGCAGTATAAATTCGTTCAATACCGGTGTGGAAGACAGGCCTAACAGAGCGCCCTGATACACGGGCCGGCAAAGCGCCAGGTCCCCGCTGAAAAGCGTCCATTGCATGGCGCTGTTCAAATAATACCATTCACCGGAATGCGCCAAGGCTACAACCCACCAGTCAACTTCTACGCCCGCATAAATGTCCGCATTCATTTCCACAGTGACGGACACCGGGTCGGGATAATTGATAATGACATTGTTCGTTGTGTCATTGGCCTTGATTGTCGGCCCGATTTTACTGCTGGCCGGGACCGTGAACACATACCCTGCGCCATGATTGGCCGCATACATTGCGCACGCGCTGATAAAGGCCGTGTTTCCGTCACTGCTCAATGCCGTCGACCAGCCAAAATGATCAGCCCAGACCCCGTCCGCGGCCGCCAGTTTCGCCTGCTGACTCCAGGAAGTGCCGGAGCGCGTGAACACATACCCTGCGCCCTGATCCATAGTCTCGCCTATATCCGCCTGCCACGCTCCGATAATGGCCGTGTTCCCGTCACTGTTCAATGCCGCCGACCAGCTAAAACGATCAAACTCAGCCCCGTCCGCGGCCGCCAGTTTCGCCTGCTGACTCCAATTGCTGCCGGAGCACGTGAACACATACCCTGCGCCCTGATCCTCATTCCCACCCACATCCGCATCATCCGCGCCGATAAAGGCCGTGTTTCCGTCACTGCTCAATGCCGTCAATGCGCCAAAGTCATCATACACGGCACCGTCCGCGGCCGTCAGTTTCGCCTGCTGACTCCAGTTGCCCGCGGAGCGCGTGAACACATATCCTGCGCCCTGACCCACATTCCCGCCCATAGACGCACCAGGCGCGCCGATAAGGGCCGTGTTCCCGTCACTGCTCAATGCCACCGACCAGCCAAAAGAATTATACTCGGCCCCGTCCGCGGCCGTCAGTTTCACCTGCTGACTCCAGTTGCCTGCGGACCGCGTGAACACATACCCGGCGCCCTGATTCTCATTCCCGCTCACATCCGTACCACACGCGCCGATAAGGGCCGTGTTCCCG
>CAYQNY010000027.1:0-24053 GCA_964418925.1 uncultured Verrucomicrobiota bacterium | reverse complement strand
GTCGTATTTGCTCCTTTTCTATCATTGGCATTTCTTCCCTCGCGCCGTGCTTTTTTCGGTCCCAGTAAAATGTATACCGCGAGGTATGTATTGCCAATGATAGACAGGGAGCATATACGACGGTAAACACAGCGATCAGGAAGACGAGCAGTCGGGTTCGATGGCACAGCGCACCATGGTGTTGGTCAGGGGAATTCTTGTCGGGGCGCATGGGGTCGGGCTTTGATGCTTTCATGGTCGAAGCGCGCTGGAAACAATAAGAGAATATCAAACGGCAAACAAGCCAACCGGTCAGCAGTGAGATATTGATCGCCAGGTAATAGGCAAAACGCCGCGAAAATAAAGTCAACGCCGCTATTACGAGACTCCAGATGATCAACAACACTTGCTCCGGCCTGACATGCCGCGCGTTGTCTTTAATGAGACAGAACAAAGCTATAACCCCCAAGATGGACGCGGCGCCAAAATAATTCCAAACCAGCGCCAAGGAGAATCGTCCGGCAGGGTATAGCAACGGCCATGTTTCCAGGATGATCGTATTAAGAGAGCGAACCATCTGTAATTCGATAAATAAAGATTGGATATAGGTTGGCGCCCGCGCCAGGCCGATCCACGCAATGATAACGACCAAGCCGAGAAGGACAATGGGATATACTATGGCGTGACATCTCACGCGGCGCATAATTTGTGTGATCAGGGCTAATCCGATCGGCACGGTTGTGCACGCCAGCAATGTGAGAGGGAAAAAACAGCGGTGGGCGGAGCCCAGGTATCCGGTCGGCAACAGCAATAAGCTGAATCCGGTTGCCGACAACAGAATCACAGCGCCAATCGTCATAAGCGCCGTTGACGATTGACCTTTAAAATAATCAAGAATGGATTGAACGACAAAAAAAAGAACCAGTATTATGATAAATAATAAAGCGCCCGTCCACGTCGTCAGATACATTCCCCAAAAAAGACCTGATAAAAGACAAGTTCCCAGGATGATTAACAGGCCACCGCCGGATTGGTCTGAAGCCTGCGATGAAGAAGAAGCCGCGCGAATGGTCTTAACCAAAAAGGCCATGGCGATGGTTGAAAACAGAACTTCGGCCACATGGTGATCGGTAAAGCCAAGGACGGATCGTCCCAGGAATTCGCCCGGCATCACGGCCAGTAAAATCGCCGCCAGGACACCGCACCAGGAATTGAGAAGATATTTGCCGAGGAAATACACGGGAATCACCGTCAAAGCGCCCAGAATGGCGGGGGCAAAAGCGGCAACCAGATCTATTACCTGTTGACTGGGATGACCCAGGCCGAACAGGAGCATGAAACTGCCCAACAGCCAGTCAAAAAACGGCGGCCAAACGTGATGAGTTGTTTCGGCCGCGCCGGAGGGAAAGCAAATGTAGGGATCGAAAGTAATGCGGTGCGGGTAATGCCGCAGTAAATTTTCAATCAGCCGAACGTGGTAATAGGCATCAACTCCGGCGAATCGAACACCCTGGTCGGTAAATACCCGATCATAAGGCGGGACAATACGTATTAAGGCGGCCAGACAAAAAGCCGCGCCTACCAGAATAAGCGCCAGCGATTTTTTTATTGAACAATAATAATGAGCATCAGGCATTGGTCCTCATCGTTCGGAACATGGTAAGTTCTCAATACGTTGGAGGGTAGACACAACAAGCTGGACGAGCAGAAACCCACCCCTATCCCCTCCCGGGAGGGGAACTAAAGGGGTGGGTATCCCTCCCAGGAGGGGAACTTATTGTGCGTGCGCCCAAATCGGGTACCCTCCTCGGAGGGGATGGGCAGGGGTGGGCGGCGCTGCTTACATATTGAGAAGTTACGGAACACGAAGAAAAAGTCGTAATACTTATTGGAAAAATTTTTGAAAAAAAGCAAGGGGGCTCCGCAGACTCGAAGCCCCCTGCTGAGTTATCCAACTATTTTATCCATGCCGCCGCGAGAGAGGCGTCACCATGTCGTGGTATAATGAGAATAATCGTATGCCGACAACATGATGATCCATTGGCCAAGGGTGGAATCATAAACCGTCGGATCGGCCTTGCCGTCGCCGTCGTAATCCGCCGGCGTTGGAACATAGCCCGTTCCGCCCAGAATCCATCCCCCATACACGGATGAATCGTACACTGCGTAGCTATAGCTTGACAGCTTGATCTGCCAAACGCCGGCGGCTTCCCCATAGACCGCGGGATCGGGCTTGCCGTCGCCGTCGTAATCCATCGGCACCGCCAGGTAGTTACAGCCTCCGAGCGAAAACGGAACAACCGCATCCCCGGAGCCGGACAACATCACCTGCCAGTTGCCCGTCGCCACCTCATAGACCGCCAGATCGGCCTTGAGGTCCCCGTCGTAATCCATCGGCACGGGCACGCAACCGGACCCCAGCATTTTTAAGGTGGTGATATAGGCGCTGCCGGACAGACGCATGCGCCATTCACCCGTGGATTTATTATAAACCGCGGGATCGGCCAGGCCGTCGCCGTCGTAATCCGCCGGCACGGCCGTATAGCCGGTTCCACCCAACCAGTCTGCCAGAGATACCTGCGTGTAGCCCGCGGCCGACAGTTTAACCAGCCAGGTGCCGCCGGATTCCTGATAGACCGCCGGATCGGTTTTCCCGTCGCCGTCAAAATCGGCCGTGACCAGCCCATACCCCGGACCGCCCAGCATGGCGTCCAGGGAATACAGCGAGTATCCCGCTGTTGACAGGCGGACCAGCCAGTTGCCGGTCGCGGCATCATAGACCACAAAGTCGGTCTTGCCGTCGCCGTCGTAGTCTCCACCGCCGTTTTCCGTTGCCGCAATGACGGGAGCCGAATTGCCCCAGCCGGAACTGATTTTGACCGGTTCGTAGGCATTGCCTTCCTGATCGCCCAAAGCCGCATAGGTATTATCCCCCCAGGCCCAGAGCGAGCCGTCCGATTTCATGGCCAGGCTGTGGTTATAACCTGCCGAAACAGCCACCCAATCATTGTCCGTTCCAATCCGTGTCGGCACCGCCACATAGGCGTCGCCTCTGCCGAGCCCCAGGCGGCCGTCGCTCCTCCACCACCACTCCCATCTGCCATTGCGCCCCCAGGCATAGAGTGAGCCGTCCGATTTCAGGCCCAGGCAGTGGGCATTACCGGCGGACACCATTGCCCAGTCATTATCCGTACCGACCCGCGTGGGAACATTGGCGAACAGCGTATTGGACCCCAACCCTAAATATCCGTACGCATACGTCCAAAAGACAACAGACGTGTTGGTGGCGGTTGGATTCTGGTCCCAGTATGCGCTACTCCCCGACTCCAACCAGTAATAGGAAGCTCCAGCGTAACCATTGTCGCCCCAACCCCACAGGGAGCCGTCCGTCTTTATTGCCAGGGTGAATTGCGCATTCAACCCTGCGGACACGCCGGCCCAGTTCGTTTGCGAACCCACCTGCGCGGGCACATTCGTGGCAAAAAGCGTAGTATCGCCCAACCCCAGAACACCGCAGTTTGTGTTGTAAATCGGCAGCAACCAATGATAGTAGTAATTGGTACCTTGATATTCATACAAGAAGGTGTTGGTAACATAGACAGAAGCGACATACCTGCCGCCCAGATTTTTTCCCCAGGTCCGGAGCGAGCCATCCGACCGGATAGCCGCGCTGTGGGCTTGGCCTGCCGCAATGCAACTCCACGATGAATCGCTCTTGTCCATGGACGTCGACGCCATGATCCTGGTTGGCGTATTAAGGGCGCGCAAATAATAGAAGACGTTGGACGTCACGCAATTGGTCAGCGTGCTGAGCATATCGCCCTGCCCCAGTTGGCCGTTCGCTTGATACAATGTTCCCGTCCGGACTCCATTCGTGTCATATTGATGTGTTGCGGTCCCGTTTTCATAACCCCAGGACCAGATCGAGCCGTCGGCCTGCAGTCCCAGACCGAAGTCATTCCCCGCAACGACCTGCCTCCAGCTGGTATCCGATCCCACTTGCGTCGGCTGGTTGGTCGCCAGGCTATTCATAACGGAGTTGGTGTAAATCCGGCCGGTTGTAATATTGGTATAAATGCGGGTGATAACCTGGCACATTTGCGCCCCCAGACCCAGCGCTCCCCTCTGTTCATAATGATATCGGGGGCAAACATTATCAGAAGAGCCCAGATCGGTCACCACGGGCGTGCCGTCATAGCCCCAGGCCCACAATGAGCCGTCGGACTGAATGCCGAATCCGCGGTACAGACCGCCCGCGACGTCGAGCCAGGTCTTAGATGTACCCGATTGCGCGGGGGACACCACGACATAGGCTCCATTCATCATGATCATGTCGTTGGTAGTTCCCAGACCCAGTTGTGCGTTGGCCACTGAAACGGTCTGCGTGAGCGTAGGGTCGGTGTAATTATTGGTGTTGCCGCCGTCATAACCCCACCCCCACAAACTGTTATCGGCTTTGACGCCGAAGCTGTCGTAATAACCGGCCGAGATGACGCCCGCCCGGGCCACAACGCCCAACATGGCAAGAGCGAACACGCCGATTCCGACTTTCAATAACCAACCTGTGCCTGCCTTCATCTTTCATCTCTCCTTTTTTGCGGGTTTTTCTCGAGCACGAGATACTCCAACAAAGAACAATCACAACATTGCTCTATGTTGTTTTTAATTTAAAAAAAATACGTTACGTGCGGAAAAACCCCAAGAACTCAATTTCTACAATTTGTAGAAGATGCGCCGCTGACGGGGTCGGCGGATTGCGGTTATATTATGCGTGTATGAGCACAGCCAAAAAAGCCGCCGCTTCTACGCAGGCACCAGAAACTCCCAGATGGTTCTATAAATTCGGGCGGACGCTGATTGCTTTATTCCTGCTGGTGATATCGGCGGCTTACGATATTTCCGTTGCCGAAGTTTCCGGCGACTTGCGCTGGCTCCTGACACACTGGACCGCCATAATCCTGGTGGCAGCCTATTTTATTTCCCGCCTGAACCGGCGCCAGAATGCAATCGCGTTCCGTGCGCCACCTGTCATATGGCTGGCGGTCTTTTTGATTTTCTTATCCTCTCTGTCCATGTTGTGGACTCTTAGCCCCTATCACAGCTGGTGGTCCTTAAAGCATTTGCTGGGATATACCGCTCTGTTTGCGTTCGTCTATTTGTTGCGCAGTGAAAAATGGTATGTTATCCTGTTATGGATTGTGGCTTTTGGGGTTGGATTTAACTGCCTGATCGGTATTACTCAGTTCCATAACATCACCGACGCCAGCCTTACGGCCGTTTTCCCGCCATGGACTTATGTTACGGCCGGTTTTACCGCCCTGTTGCGGACCGTTTATTTTCTTGACGGGTTGGACAAACCAATTGCCGGTACCCTGTCGTTTTTCCAAAAGAGCATATTTCTGGACTATTTCTGTCAGGTAGCTCCCCCAGCCGGCACCCAGGCCAACAAAAATTTGTTTGGTTCTTACCTGGTGCTGACACTGCCCGTCATTTTCTACCTGTTCCTTTCCAGCCGCAAACGGCTGGCCCGAGTCGCCGCGACCGTGTTATTCGCCATGGGTGTGATCACCTTGTTTTATATCCGTAGCCGCGCCAGCTGGCTTTCCGCCCTATGCGCGGCGATCTTTTTCGTAAGTTGGCTGTTATTGCATCAACAATATCGGCGGACCATTAAAACTTTCTTCACCAAAACAATTCTAATCCTGCTGGCCGTGATTTGTCTCGTGGCCATTGGCGGCACTAGCCTGCGGGGCAAGCTCGGGATGCGCAGCGTAATTGAGCAGGTTTGCAGTCTTGTCCGGATGCCCATATATGATGATAACGATACTCTTGGCATACGTCTTGCCTACGACCTGAACGGACTGGCCATGATCCAGGACCGGCCTTTTCACGGTGTGGGCATTGGGGCTTTTCATACGGCTTATCCCGCCTACTACCAAGCCGTCTGTCCGACGCCTCCCGGAGGTTTTTCAATATCCGCGCGCCCCAGCCGAATGCACAATGACCTTGAGCAAGCCTTTGTGGAACTTGGAATTTTTGGTGGTCTGGCGTATCTTGGAGCCTTTCTGACCCTGCTGATGATGACTTGGCGGATAGGGGCCAGCGCCAAAATCTACGAACCCCGCCTGTTGTCTCTTTGTCTGATGACCGGAATTGTCGGGCTGGGTATCAATTCGCTGATGGATTTTCCTTTGCAGCTTCCTTTGGCGCCCACCCTGCTATGGATCTTTGCCGGTATGATAACCGGCATATATGTCATGCACGTTGAGAAGACAGACGTGGGACCACAGACAAAATGGTTTCCGCACCGTTTAATCTACATGCTGTTGACCATAGCCGCCGTTGCGGGCGGTTGGGCCGTATTCCGGGACGACTGGTCGCGCAGAAAGGGAGACCAATACCTGAAAGTAGTCATCGCGCTGGCCTCTTCCGGCCGATTTGACGAACAAACCCTGCTGTTCCTGCGTAAATCCATGAACTGCTACACGTGGAACGTCCGCCTGCAGGAATACCGCGCGTTAATTTATGCCAATTATACGGGGCGGAAGATTCAGGTGTCAGTGGACGATAAAATTAGCGAGGTTGAAGACGCCATAAAATACGATCCTTACTCGCCGCACAAACTGGTCAATCTTGGCGGGCTTTACCTTGTCAAGTCGCGCGAGCTGATGAATAATAAAGATCGCGGCGCTGAAGCCCTGAAATACGCACACAAAGCGGAAGATATATTCAAAACCATGCTTAAATATCCCGGCTTCTTTTCAGATCTGATCTACACCATGGGCGGCATATCGCACATGATACAAGGCGTCCTGCAACCGTCCGACGCTCGTTCCCATCTGAACCAAGCCCATGTTTTGCTGGAAAAAGCCTTACAGATCAATCCCAACCATAATGCCGCCCGTGGCGCTCTGAAACGGACAGAGGCTTTACTGACGCACTTTACCGACCAGCCGGTTCCAGACTGCCAATCGGCCGGACAGACCATCGCGCCGGTCTCCACACCCGCCGATCAAGTGTCGCCAACAACAGAAGATTCCGCCGAAAGCGCTGGTTATTCAAAATAACGCGGCCCCGTAAATGTCCATTTTGCGGCGAAAAAAGCCAGTTTCCAAACTCCTTACGAACTCGTGCTTATAGTTCTTCCGGAGTTATTAATCAGGCTGCGAGGAGAGCCGTAAGGAACTCCCCGCAGCAGCCTGTTAATAACTCCACTAAACGGCATTGTCAAAATATGTCTCATTATAATATAAATACTCAAGCACGCGTCGTTCCGCTACGAACATCTCGTGCAGACAAATCATGTCTTTACGAAGACATTCGAGCGGGTACGATGCGCTTGGGTTCCAACACGAATACTCAAGAAGCAGCGGCAAGCAAGCGCTCCTCTATAAGCAATTCGCGGAATCCAAGTCAGCGTGTGAGACCGTCCGTAACCCATCAGGAGGAACGTCTCATGAGTATCATTCAGAATACAGGATCGGAAACGTCTGGGTTTGCCGCATTTGTCGGAATAGACTGGTCCGACGAAAAGCACGACATCTGCCTGCTGGCTGTTGGGGCCAGTCAATCGGAGGCGAGCGTCATCGCCAGCACACCAGAAGCGATTCAAGAATGGGTTCAACAAATCCAAAAACGTTTTGCTAATCGCCCGGTGGCTATTTGTTTGGAGCAGTCGCGCGGACCGTTGATTTACGCGTTGATGGAGCATGCGTTTATCACGCTTTTCCCGATCAATCCGAACCAGGCCGCGAAGTATCGGGAAGCCTTTGCGCCCAGCGGGGCCAAGGACGATCCCGTGGATGCTGGGTTGCTTCTTGATATGCTTTGCCGGCATCGGGAACGTTTGACGCCCTGGAAGCCCGACGATGTTCAGACACGCACAATCCGGGGCTTGAGTGAGGAACGCCGTCACGCTGTAGATCTCCGGACCACCTGCGCCCAGCGGCTTACCGCGCGGTTGAAAGGTTATTTTCCCCAGGTTGTCGCTTGGTTCGATAACGATCTGACGTCTCTGATGGCGTGTGACTTTCTTCTCCGTTGGCCTACCGTGGCCGACACTAAAAAGGCCAAGCCCGCCGCCTTGCGCACTTTCTTTTATGGTCATAACTGTCGCAGTGAGACGCTCATTGACCAACGCTTGGATGCCATTGCCAAGGCCGTGCCATTGACCAAAGACCTGGGCGTAGTAATCCCGGCGGTGCTGACAGTTCAGACTCTGGCCCGCATGGTTCGGGATTTGACCTGCGCGATTGCTATCTTTGACAAACAACTTGCCGAGGCCTTTGCCGCGCATCCCGATGCACCTATCTTCAACAGTTTTCCCGGCGCCGGAGCGGTCATGGCTCCGCGCTTGCTCGCCGCCTTTGGTTCGGATCGGAAACGCTGGCGTGATGCCGGTTCCCTCCAGTCTTTTTCGGGAATCGCTCCTGTCACCGAACGCAGCGGAAAATCCGCCTGGGTTCATCGACGCTGGAAGTGTCCCAAGTTTTATCTCCAAACGTTTTTCGAATATGCTCAACACTCCATCCCGTTCTCGGCCTGGGCCGGAGCGTACTATCGGCAGGAGATTACCAAAGGCAAAGGGCGCAACGCGGTCATTCGTTCCCTGGCATTCAAGTGGATTCGCATCCAAATGGCCTGCTGGCAGCAGAAAGTGCCTTATGACGAATCCCGTTATCTGCAATCCTTGATTCAACGCGGTTCTCCATTGGCTAAACTCATTCAAACGTAACCTATTAACATGGTTAAAAATTATGAAAAAATTAATTGACGGAACAGCTCAGAAGTCTTCGTAGCGAAGGCCTTCCACGCTAAAAGCGTGGTTTAATTCGCAGAGTAGCAAGTGTACTGCCCGCCCATCGCAATTTCTCCTCTCGAGTGTGTAACGAGCTTCCATCGTCAAGCAGGTGCGCCCTGCCGGGCGCACAAAAAAAGGGCGCCCCGATTTGGATCGGAGCGCCCTTTGTGGGTTGATGATTGGGTTATGCGCTTACTGCGGCGGATTGAGCGGCAAAGTTGCCTTGCCGTAATTCATGGTCGACAGCTTGACTGACAAGACGCCTGTGAGCGTGTCCACCACCGCCGGATCGGCCTTGCCGTCGCCGTCGAAGTCGCCGTTCACGGCCGTGGAATGTGTATTTCCCAAATCGTCCAATATACCAATGCCATAGTTTGAAGCCGACAGCATAATTCCCCAACGGCCGGCGTTGGCATTATAGAGCGCCGGATCGGCCTTGCCGTCGCCGTCGAAATCGCCGGCCACCGGGACATAGTCCAAACTGCCGAAGCCAGTGAGTTCATAGATCAGGTAGTTCTCAGCAGACAACTTGAACCACCAGTTGCCGTTGGCGGCGTGGTAGACGGCCAGGTCGGCCTTGCCGTCGCCGTCAAAGTCGCCATCCACCTGGGTGTAACCCGCGCCGCCAAAGCCGACGACCGTGGCCAGTCCATAGTTACAGGTGGAGAGCCGTACGGCGAACGTTCCAGACGAGGCCTGATACACAGCCGGATCGGCCTTGCCGTCGCTGTCGAAATCGCCGGTGATGGGCAGGTAGCCGGCGCCGCCAAGATCGGTTACCGAGGCCTCGAGATATTCCTGGGCGGACAATTGGATCTTCAGAACGCCGGTAGCGGCGTTGTAAATGCCCGGATCGGCCTTGCCGTCGCCGTCGAAATCCCCGGCGGTCAGCACCCAGCCGATTCCGCCGAAGTCCGTCAGCAGGGCCGGTGAATAATCGACGGAGGAGAACAGAATTTCCCAACTGCCCGCGTCAGCCAGGTAAAGTGCCGGATCGACCTTACCGTCGCCATCGAAGTCCGCCGCCAGGAACTGCAGGTCCATATGCCGGACATTCAGGCTCTGTGTTACCGTGTCCGCCGCGTGCCAGTTGGCATTTCCAGCCTGCGAGGCGACGATGCTTACCACGCCGACACCGGTGAACGTCAGCGTATTCCCGTCCAGAACAGCCGGACCGGTTGCCACAAAGCTTACCGGCAGACCGGAACTAGCCGTAGCGCTCAACGTTACCGTGCTCGTAACCACCTGGTCAGGAATCGCCTCAAACGTGATCGTCTGGCTAGCCATAGCCATGGCTACTGTCACGTTTACACTCCCGCCAACGGTATTGTATCTGGCCGTATCTGTCGGGGTGAACGTTACCGCGGCCGCATATGTGCCCACATCCGGCGTTGTGCCGGGGATGTCAAAGGCAAATGCGCCTGCCACCGAGCCTGTGCCGCCGCTCAGCGTCGAATCTGCCAGCGTCTGCCCGTAGGTGATTGCAGAAGCCGTCGGCCAAGTCGTCACCGTAGGCGTCGCCTTATCAACCGTGACGCTCACAGTGCCTGCAACCGTCTCGTAGTTGGCCGTATCGGTTGGGGTGAACGTTACTATGGCGCTGTAAGTGCCCGCATCCGGTATTGTGCCGGGGGTGGCAAAGGCAAATGTGCCTGTAACCGATGGTACACCACCAATCAAAGTGGAATTTACCAAAGCCTGCCCGTAGGTGATTGCAGAAGCCGTCGGCCAAGTCGTCACCGTCGGGGTGGCCTGAGTGATGTTTGCCGTTAACGTTGGCTGGATCAGCGTGTAGTTGCCAACGGCGGTGCCGGAGATGTCCATCGGCGCGGTTGCCACGGTGATGCCGACGCCGGCGTTCTTGCTCATGAAATATCCAACCGTACAGTTCGTCAGAACGACATTGTCGCCGTCTTTATTGCCAACCAAGGTTGCGCCGGAGATGGTGGTGTTCGTTGTGCCGTCATAGACCTTGTTTGCCGCAACAGCGTTGGTTACCGTCAGTTGCTTGTTCGTGACGGTAAAGTTGACTGCCACGTTCAACCAGTTGGTTCCAACCGTGACTATGCCGGCATGCGTGCCGACGGTGAGGTATTCGGTCGGAGATACGGTCTTTGGCGCAATAGTCACCGTGATTGTGTTGGTCGTGCCGGGTATAATGGTGCCCGACACATCACCCGCGGCGTTCGTCACGCTCAGCCAACTGAAACCATTCGTGCCAAGCAGGTAGTCAATGGCGGTGGGCGAAACATCGGCCGGAACGATCAGGTTAAATGTTTGAGGAGTTGGCGTCTCGCCGTAGACCGCCGTAAAGGTCAGGTTTGTGGGATCGGGCGCCAACAGGACATCAAAATTGACAGTCACATTTGTCCAATCATCGCCTACTGTAATTTCATCGCTGTAGTTGCCGACAGTAAGCCCGTTTGTTGACACGGCCACTGTGATGTTAGTATATCCGTCGGTCGGGATTGTGCCTGACACGTCGCCCGCGGCGTTCGTCACGCTCAACCAGCTTTCATTCTTGCTTAGCAGGTATGCGGTAGGCGAAACGTCGTCGGGAACGGTCAATGTAAAGATTTGAGTCGGAATAGGATCCGTATCGCCGTAGACCGTCGTAAAGGTCAGATTTGTGGGATCGGGTTCAAGAGCGACGGCTGAGGTCATTACACCCAGTGTTGCAAGCATAAACACGGAAGCCATTCTCCGCGCCGGTGATAAAAACGAACAGAACCTCATGTTAAATCCCTTTCCAATATTTCTCTCAATTGAGACACTTTTGTTCTTCACGCCAGCCGTCATGTTATTTTTCATTCTGTCATTTCCCCTTTTTTTGAGTTAGCCATAACAATCATTTTTAATTTTCATGGGTTCATGATTCTTAGGTATTGTTGTAATTTAATTTAGCATGGAAAAATACCAAGCATTCAATTTCTACAATTTGTAGAAGACGACAATCGAGTTCATGGGCTAAGGTCTATTTCTTGTTTTTTTTCGGGCAATAGCCGCAGTGATTGCGCGTAAAGGAGCAAAGCAGAAGACAGGGCGGCAGGCGCAGGTATTGCGCCAGGAGGTCCAAATCATCCATACTGGGAAAACGCCGGCCTTTTTCCCAATGATCCCAGGTCGCAAAGGAAACGCCCAGTTCAGCGGCCGCATGCTTGATCGGAATGTCGCGCTGTTTGCGCCAGACACGTAAACGCTCGGCAAGCAGTATGCCGACGGAGGGGAAGATTTCATAAGTTGACGAATGGACAGGGTCCGACATAATAATCCTAGAAAATAAGAAGTGCGCGAACTTCAAATTTGTGCCTCTACCGAGTGACCACGAAGCCCCACAAAGCAAACACGAAACCCATGCTCCGCAAGGCATTGCTTCGCAGGGCAAGTAAGAGGACGCGCCCGATTGCCGCGTCCCCGTCAGTGTCGCTTCTTGAAAAATTACGCATACAATCTCCCCAACGCCTTCTCCATATCCACATCAAAAACATGCGCATAAATCTCAGTCGTCTTTACAGATTCGTGCCCAAGCTGCCTCTGGACCAGCCGAAGATTGAACTTGCTGGCTTTCAGCAAGAAGCTGGCATACGTATGCCTTAATGAATGAATCCCAACGCCTTTTGTCTGGCTGATTCCTGCCAGGGCCAGACTGCGTTTATATGACTTCTGCAATGCCCTTTTTGTCATGCGTCTCCTGTTCACGCAGAAAAGCGGCGCATCGTGCTCGGTGCTTTCATGCTGGTTGCGCTTCCACTTGAAAAAATCCAATACCTTGTCGCGGAACTCGTCGCGAATATGCACCAGCCGTTTTTTGCCGCCTTTTCCATTTCGTACCAGCACAGTGCTTCGGCCTGCTTCAATCTGAAAATCACCACATGAAAGATCAGCTATCTCCTGAACCCGCAGACCGGTCTCCACAGCCACGCACACGAGAAACCAATCTTTAACCGGTATTTTCCTGTCTTCATTTAGAGCCTTGTCTTTCTCATTCTCCGTAATTCTGATCAGTCGCCGGAGTTCGCCCTCGGTCAGAAATTTGTTCGTATCCAGCAGCCACACGGCATTGCCCTGTTTTTTTATCTCGGAAATCATTCTTATTCATCGTCGGTTCTCCTATAAAAAAAGAAAGTTCACCTTTCTGCTGAAAGATGAACTTTTTGGACAAGAGTTTTTTCTGAATTAAATTGTATTTACCGTCGAATAACAAGGGGCAAGCAGAGGAAGTATTTAAGCTTTACGCGTTGGATGGAGCTGATTGGGTTTCAGCTGGATTGAGGCAAAAAAATAAGCCGTGGAACCGGCTTTAAGCGACGATCAGGATTGAGGTTACGAAGAAATTAAGGCAGGCAAAAAAAATTCACACTTCAGCAGAAGTGTGAACTTTTCTCATTGCTGGTAAAAAAGTATCAAAAATAGACGGTTTGTGCAAGAAAAAAATAAATAATAATATCGTTGCTGGAAATAGTGTAATTATTTGGCAGACATCATTTTAAGCATTGGCATAACTGCAACGTCCCCACAGCCCCTTCGTCCAGTTGAACAAGAAAGGCAAAATCAGAGCAGCTTCTCAGGTTTCTGTCCCTTGCTCATAACCACCGGCAGAGTCTTCAAATCTTTGGGTTTAACAGAGGCAGATTTCCTGCGAGACTTTTTTGAAACTTTCTTGACTTTGATGCCGGCTTTGGCCGCCATGGATTTCAGCGAAAATGTCCCCGGCGCTGTCCTCACAAAATCCTTGTTAGAGTAAAGACGGACACTCAATTGACTCTTTGGATTTTTAGATGACGTTTTGTAACCTATCCCCTTCAGCTCCTTAAGAATCTCATCAATATGAAGAGGCTTGCCTGCCTTCGTAAAAACTTTAACCAGCAATTTTTTTAGGCTTCCGCGCTTACTCCTCATGCGTTTGATTTTCCGCAGGGCTTTGGCCTTGACCTTCCTGCGGACTACGTCAGTTTTAACGGCTTCCCCACCCAAGATTTCCTGTAACTGTTTTTCGAACTGATTGATTTTTGCGTTAAATTTGTCAATTTTGGACCGGATGGCAAGGGCCTTTTTCAATTGCGCGACGGTTAGGTTCATCGGTTTTCTCCTCAATTAATGGAATGGTATTTCTTGATGAGGCAAAAATATATCAGAATCTGTGGACATGTAAACAAAACTATCAAGACTGACCGACTTCTTCCAGCCCTTCTAAGCTTTAGCGAAGAGGGGTTTCCCTTGTCTTGCGACCTGTCCGGCTTCAGCGAAGACGGAAGCCTTGGCGAAGCGGGATACCCGGGTCTTTATGGCTCGGGCTTTTCTTTACGACGTAGCGGGATCTCTTTTTATCATCAGTGAGGGCAAGAAAATAAGTGTTGGCAAAAACTTCCTTTTACAATCCCAGGCGGGACAATTATCGCCTTTATACCGGTTGTGATCTATCTCCCATCCGAACGGGCCGGTCTTTCCATAGTCATCTCGCTTTATAATGGCACTGCAAGTGTCTTTCTTAAACGCCATATGACCTGAAAGCTCCTCAGCCTTTTTCCATACAGCTTCTATGGTAGCCGCATTGAAGGGTCTGCTGGATGTCGTTGTATTGGGTTGTCTCGCCATGTTGCTATTCTTTCTCTTTCGTTACACGAGGGACGGATGATTAATAATATAGCTTATTGGCTTGATTGAGATACGTATCGGCGGTCTTAACCGTAAATATCCGAGCCATAAGCTCGATGGCCGCCGGTGTCGTTTTATCGGAGCAAGCGGATAGCAACACACGCGCTTCCTGCAGCGCTTCGTGATGCCTGCCCGCTTTCAGGAAAAGCTTTACAATATCCATGCGATATTGCTCCCCCGTGGACGCGTGATCGGATGATGTCGCCACCTTCTCCCGTAACAGCCGTACCCCCTCCATCAACTGCGGCACTTTGGCGTCCAAATCGATGAGTCTTTGAACCATGGCCGATGATGGCACAGCGCCGGATTTCTCCAGACCGTCCAGAAGCCTTTGCACAGCCTCATCCATTTTTTTCGCGCTTTCTACGTGTCAAATGGAAAATAAAAGCGACCCCGCCGAACAACAACAAAAGGAATAAACTTGCGAAAATACTATCCACCGTCGTGCGCAACCAAAACCATTCACCACACGCCCAGCGACTGCCCTCGGATATCCTATATTTCAATACAGAACCGCCTGCATGCCAAAGCAGAAATACCCAGGCCACGCACAACAGAACCCTTTTAATCCATTTTGCCATGACAGCTGGGGAAACAGGCCTTTTATTCATTCCTGATTTTAATCTCTGTTGTGTCTATTTCCTTGAGCTAAGTTGCGACCGTGCCTCCTTCTTGAGTGTGATCCAGCTTCTTTGACTCTTCTTGTCCCGGGCATAGCCGATCATCTGGTCACAGTAATGCACAAGCTGCTGAATCTCATCCGGCGTCAACTGCCTCATGCCACTTGTCTGAGGCTGACAGGATTGCTTGTGCCTTGGATCTTGTCCAATCTGCGTCCATCCTGCCGAGCATAACTCATTCATATCGTCACACCTTTCAGAACCTCAAAACCGTTTATCAACCTATCCTTATTGAAGCCGTACGTATGAATTCGCGGCGATGCTTCATCCATATAGCCTTCCCAACGCCTTCTCCATATCCACGTCAAAAACATGCGCATAAGTCTCTGTCGTCTTCACAGATTCGTGCCCAAGCTGCCGCTGAACCAGACGAAGGTTGAACTTGCTGGCTTTCAGCAAAAAGCTGGCATACGTATGCCTTAATGAATGAATGCCAACACCCTTTGCCTGCTTGATTCCTGCTTTCTCAAGACTTCGCTCATAAGACCTTTGCATTGCTCGTTTCGACATTCGCTTACTGTTTACGCAGAAAAGCGTGGCATCGCTTTCTATGTTTTCGCCCTGGCCCTGCTTCCACTTCAAGAACTCAATGGCCTGATCCCGGAAATCCTTTCGTATGCGTACAATCCTTTTCTTTCCGCCTTTTCCGTTCCGGACCAGCACCGAACTTCGGTTCCCATCAATGTGCAAATCACCGCATGAAAGATCTGATATTTCTTTGACCCTCAGACCTGTCTCGGTCGCGATGCAGACAAGGAACCAGTCTTTGACCGGAACCCTATTGTCCTTTTCCAATGCGTTGTTCTTTTCCTTTTGCGTAATTTTTCTCAGCCGGTGAAGCTCTGCAGAGTCCAAAAACCTGCTCTGATCCAGAAGCCAGCCAGACTTGTCGTCTTTTTTTCTCTTTGAAACCATTTGTATTCATCGTCTAATTTCCCTTTCTTTGCACAAAAACGTCATGGTTCTGCCGAAAGGTGAACTTTTCAGACGCCCCCTTTGTTGTGTTGGTTCGACTTATTAGGTCGAATAATAGGGCATAAGAGGGATGAGTACTTAAACTTTGGCTTTTTCGGAAAGCCGGAGTGAGATTGGCGAAAGTTCGACAAAGAGACAGACTGGAAAAGAGGTTTTACCGACTGATAATGCAGGAGTTACGAAGAAAGGTATGAAAAACAAAAAATGCACACTTCGGCAGAAGTGTGCACTTTTCAAAACAAAGAAATATCATTCTTGAGATTCGTGTGCAAGGGAAAAATGAACTTTATTTTTTGGCCTTTTTTCTGCCCAGAAACGCGGGCTTTTGTGAGAATCCATGACAATGTTGGCTCGTAGGATAGCCTCACAAGGCCGAACTGCAGGAGTTGTCACAAACGCCTTGAACTTGAGTTACGTTGTTGGCTTGTGATTCTCGGACAACTCTCGCAAAGGAGTACGCTTTCCATTCTTGTACAGGAAAGTAAATCCAGTCGGGACCTCGGCCTCCAGATCTGCCAGTTTGTCGAACAACTCAGGTTTGATTTCCTTGAGCTTGAGAAAATCCGCTTCTTGCTTATATGCGCCGCACCAGCATTCTGCAGAACAACCCAATTTTCGTATGGGATTCTCCGGCAAATCAGCTTCTTCAACATACCTCTCAACACGTTTTTTGCTCCAGCGGAAGATTAGACTTACCGACAGGCACTTGAAGCTGGGATGATACCAAACAGGAAGATACTTCGCACGAAGATATGATTCTTCTGCCCGAATTCCATCAATGACAACTTTCTTTCCACGGATCTTTGCCAAAAATGCCTGGAGCGGCTTTATCTTCAGTTCTCTGCAACACCACCGGAATCGGAAATTCGGTAGACCCCAACTACGAGCCATATCAAAGAAATCCTTCTCAGGCTTTACGATGCTTAGTCTGACGCCAAGATGCCTACACACTTTGCGAACATAGCTCGTTACCTCTGGGAATCCACATGTAGTGTCGCAATGGATCGCTCGTAACTCAGCGCGTGCACTATCGGCAATTCCTTTTGCATACACCAAAGTCGCTAAGCTGTCTTTCCCGCCACTGATAAGCACGAAGCACTGCGCCTTCCTCATGATACGACCAACGTCAGCGGGGGGAATCCTAACATTTGGTCTCACGGCCTCAGCTTCTGTTTCCGTAAGTGTGCATACGTGCTTCACAGTACCATTATGGTTGTGTATTACATACACCGGTTTGATTGGCTCACCCTTCACCCATCTCGAAGTTGCCGATCCATGTTCCTCGCAAACAGGACACCTCACTCGCACTCCACCCAAGTGGAACGGCTCTATTTCTCGATGAACCGTCTCTGCCCATTTTCTGATATGGATAGCTTCAGCCATTCTCACTTCTTCCTCTTCTTCGTTCGGGCCATTTTCTGTCCGAGCTTCTTCACCTCATCCAAAAAATCTATCCACAGTTTCTTGTCTTCTCTCGTAATGGATTGTTTGCTATCCCAACTATAGAGATACCAAAACTTTTTGAATCCCGCCTCGCGTGTAACTTTAGCGAGGCCATTCTCCCGTCCACTCGGGACGCATTCGGCAAAGAGCCAGAGTTTTTTGCCTATCATGTATGGGAGGAGTTTCTCGCAGTACTTCTTCTCCGTTTTGGTTACCTGATTGAGAAGGGATTTGCAGCTGATTATGGCTACTACGTTGGACGCGAGGATAAACCTGAAGTCCATTACCTTGTCACTCCTGCCTCCATTCCATCTTCGGTGGTATCCAGGCTTGTGGATAATGATGTCACATTCAGGGGACAGATTTCGTGCCTCCAGACAAGCCCCGTTTTCAGCGACTATCTGTCCCCAATCAACTTCAAGAGAGTGGTGAGATATGGCGTCGCGTATGATGTAGATGAGGTTTGCAGAGAATCGCAGCCCCTTGACAAAATCAAAGACACGGCCAGGGGCGTTGGCAACGACTTCATGATCTGATCGCCAAGACCTTAACTTGGCAGAAAGCGATGTTAATGGCTCCAAAGCTAGACATCGTGCTTGCGCGTCCGATGATGCCAGTGATCTCGCCATGCTATTTTGCTCCTCCCGCGATTAAACGATCTAAGAACTTTCTTTTTGTCAGATTTGCCTTTCCTGCCGCTGCCTGCAACCGCTTTCGGCCAGCACCGTTCAGCCTCAAAGTACCTAGTTGTCCTTCAACCTTCAGCGACCTGACACCATCCTTTCCGACCACAGCCTCGAATCTTCTCCGTAATGACCCTACAGCCATCTTCCTATCAGGCATCTCGAAATACGCAATGTACTCCTTGATGTTCCTTGATGCCCTTATCCTTTCAATGATCTTGGAAGGAGCAAACGAAGGAAAATCTTTTCGGAGACTTACGATGCCGCGTACGTCATCTGAACTCAGATCGCCAGCAACAACCGCTTTAGCGACTGGCAACTGATCTCGTTCCGGAAGCTTGCTCAAACGGTACAGAATGTCGAAACTCGCCAATTTACCTTGTCTGACCAATTGCTTGACGTCAGGCGTGCATTTTTTCACGGAATATATCTGCCGCAACATCTCATACGAAAGTCCAATAGCATCAGCGACCTGTTTGAGGCTGCCAATTCCTTGATAGGCAACCTCTATCTTGTCAGCCACTTGCAATGGAGTCAGGTTACGATTCTTGCGCTTAGTGCTGGCAATCAGCGCTGCCACCGCATCATTCAGCTGACGTTCATTTAATGGTTTCTTGCCGCGCATTCCTTCGCTGGTGCTCCGTTAGTGGTTTTGCAGGTAGCCGTTTCTCTCTAGCCAGTGCTCAAGTGCTTCTGTCGCGATCTCTGCTGCTTCTTTCTTGAGATCCTTCGTTGCTTGTTTCAGAGCACTCCTGAGCCTGCTGGGAAGTGGCACCATTACGCTCTCCTCAACATGGGGTTCCAGTGCTTCGTCAAAGATATCTTTGGCTGATGCGTTTGGTTTGCTCATGCCGATCTCGACGAGACGGTTCTTCTGATGCTTGTCCGGTTTGTACTTGTCCATCAGATCAAGCAGATTGTCGGCCTTGCTGATGTTGCCCTGAGCTGCTTTGAGCGTACGTTGGACATCAGTTGGCGTGACATTGCCTGCTTTCAGTTTCTTCTTGGTCTTCTCTGAAGCCAACGCCTCGATGTCTACATACTGCCGAATTCGATAGGCGGATAACCCTGTGGCTTTGGAGACCTTCTTGATGTCTTCCCCAAACCGTCTGTAGAGCTCTGTTGTTGCCTTCGCCGCGTCAGCATGATTCAGCTCGATTCGGTGCACATTCTCAACCAACGAACGAATCATAGCATCGTTGTTAGAGAGCTCCTTTACGACCATCGCCCGAATTGTCTTCGCCTTCAGTTTCTTATGGGCAAGAAATCGCCGTTGTCCCACAATCAACTGATACTTGCCTTTTCCGTGCTTCTCCATGAGAAGAACGGGTTGCAGCAAGCCCATAATCCGAATACTCTCAGCAAGATCGTCAATATCAAAGCTCGCACCTTCTTTCCGGACATTCAGGTTGCTGACCTCGATCTCAGAGAGAGGTATGTCCACAATTTCTTTGGGCATATTACTTGCTTCAATGTCTTTATTCATGGTAAGCCTTTCTATCTGTCTTCCGACAGAAAGTACCGATCCTTTCTGTGAATATGAATGCTGATAGCAACACAGACTAGATTTATTTAGCATGCACAAGTTTCAGTGCTTTGTAAACAAAAAATCCGTTGTTTGTTGTTTTGGCACATTTCTTTGTTGCCTTTTTCCAGTGTTGCTTGTCATTCACCGCTTTCAATCAGCTTGGGCATGGCGTCAATGGCTTGATGCTTCTGTTCCTCAAAGGCATGCGCATACCGCCGCGTTGTCTCGGGATTACCGTGCCCGACAATGTTCTCAACAACGACCAAAGGCACATTATTGGCAGCGCAGATTGAAACAAAACTATGCCTGAAGCTGTGAAATCCAACTCGACAGCATCTCACGCCTTCATGCGGGCCTTTTTCTTTATCTGTTGTCTGGATTTTGCATTTGCGGAAAAGGCTCTTAAACCGGTTGGTAATAACCGATCTTTCTCTTTCGTATGTTTCCTCAATTTCAGGCAGCACATATTTACTCTTGCCGCCCAGCTTCCTCAATGCCCTGAGCATTCCACAAAGCTGCTCGTTCAATTTCATCTCAACCAGCTGTCCAGTCTTCCTGGTCTTGCGCCGAAGAAAACTAGCATCAAGATTCAGGTCTGACCACAGAAGTGTGCAGCAATCGCCAAGCCTCATTCCAGTAAACATGCCAATAGCAGCCAGCATCTTGATATCTCCTTCAGCAACTCCCAACACATTCTGCAATTCTTTAATGGTCAGGGCTCGCCTGCCTGTTTCTTTTTCCCGTCTTGATATCCTGCGCGTAGGCACATGACTCCATGGATTCTCAAGGATTCCGCCCTGGACTCTCAAAACCTCAAACACATTTGCCAATAGATTCCTGTGCTTATTGAACGTATTGGCGCTGAGTCCGGTCTCCCAGAGATATGTTCCATATTCTTTGGCTGTTTGCGCATCAATGTCACTCAGGTATTTGGCGCGTTTTCTTTTTTCTCCAAGCCATGCGGTAAACATGCGCCAGTAAGCGTCATATCCTTTCAATGTCTGAGGAGAGGGTTCTGTTCGTTTCGGAGCGCGCTGCCACTCTTGCCAAGCATCTTCAATTGTAATCTGCGAGGATGAGCGCGCATCTGCCTGAGCCTTGATTTCAGTAATTACATCAGAAAGCCTGCCTTTTGCCTTTCTCTTATCAGTTTCACCAGTTGCCCTTTCATAACGCTTGCCTTTATACATCATCTTAACATACCATTTATCAGTTCCTGATTTTTGAATTAGAGTTGCCATTACAAACCTCCTTTGCTACACATACAATAATCGAGCTACAATTTTAGAAAGAAGCGGAAAGATAGCAATAAGAAAATGGGGGAAAGTATGGGGGAAAGCGCTAGAAAAGTCAATAATAGATTGATTTTACACAGACTCTGGATCTGCTTGTCTAGGTTCGAATCCTAGTCCGGCAGCCATCGCAAGGTTCCCACTTCGGCCTGCTGTTGCGGGCCAAATGGTCCGCCTTCCACCGTCGCCCCTGGGGCTATGGTGGACACGCCGGCGGATCGTGCCTAAGGCAGACCCGCCAACAACTACAGGCTTTAAGCCCGATATTAGTCCGTAAACATGGGATTTTTAGGCGTTGTCCGCGTTTTGACCCCGGCGCTTTTTGGCGTTGATCGTCTTTTGCCTGCCAGCCCCCAACAATGCGTGCAATTCAATCATACAGCAATCATTCCACTTTTTCAAAATTGGCCCAAAAAAAGCAAGCCATCGTCACGGGGGTACCCGTGTTTATCTGTGTTCATCCGTGCTTGATTCTCTTGGACACCATGGGGCGGGTTTCTCGCCTATATTAAATATTTGATTTAAGACTATGGCCAGGATAGTGGCAAAGGTCAAGGAAGAGCTAAATATAGGACGTAGCCAAGGATGAACATGGCTATATAGCCCCGGTAATATCTCCAGACTCGTTCCAAAGATAAAGGAAAGTCCTACCACAAACGCCATGCGTGTAGTAAAAGGCCGGGTAAGTAATATCTGAAAACCGGCAATAATTACAAAGCTGGTAACAAAGATAAGTATGGCCCCCATAACCGGGGGGGGCATAATAGAGACGATAGCCGTTAGCTTAGGTAAAAAAGCTAAACAAATAAAAATGATTCCGGCGATGATTCCGATCCGTCGGCTGGTTGCACCCGTAGCAGCAGAAAGACCTATGTTACTTGAGGAGGTATCTGTAGCGGTGCCTCCCAATAATCCGGTGGAGAAAATTCCGATTGCCTCAGCAAGCAGTCCCTTGCCAATATTTTTCATATCCGGCTCTTTCCAATCATCATCGTTAATCTTTTGACAGGTCGTTATGTTCCCCACTGATTTAAGACTCCCGCATAAAGTAACAATCATAAAAGGAATTAATAAAGACCAGCTGAAAGACCATTTAAATCTTTCGACCCCGACTCCGGGCACAGCAAAGAAGGCCGCTTCGAGGATGTGTTTCAAATCAGCCACAGCAAGCACACCACCAAGAAAAGAGAGTAGATATCCCACCGCCATGCCGATAATAACACAGTAGAGCCTGATTTTACCCTTGCTCCATATATTGATCCCGATCATTGTCATAAGGGTTAAGCTTGCAATCAATAGATGCTTTGGCCTGATAGGGTCTCCGGCAAGCTCTATGCCCACAAACTTGGAAGCCCCAATAGGAATGAGAGAAATCCCCACCATTAAGACCACTAATCCCGAAACTTCGGTGGGAAACAAACGTTTGAGTTTATGTACTATCCGGGAAAAGATAGCCTCAAAAATACCCGAGAATATTATCATGCCATGCAGGAGGGGAAGTCCGCCCAGCCAGGCAGCTTGGATTGAAACCGGAAGATATGATGGACTGCAAAGATGGGGGCAAAGGTACCCCGATCCTATGGGGCCTTTCCGCAGGCATTGAAGCACTGTTCCAATACCTATCCCTATCATTGAAAAACAAACTATACTCTGTATCTGCAAAAACGATCCGTTTATCTCCTGTACGATAATCACTGGCAGCATTAGTGTGCTGGACATGGTAAAGATATGTTGAATACCCAGAATAATTGCTACTAGTATTGGGGGTTTATCATCACGACCGTAAATGAGATCGGCAGGTTTTTTAGACATATTATGCCCTACAATTTAAGCCAGATAGGGTCAGCCAGAAAAATTGCCGAGCCTACAATAAAGTATTGGTCGCCTACCTTTACTTTTCTTATATAAGCTGCTTTTCGGGAGGGCCTTACTTCACCCTGCTTGGGCCACATATAGCTGACCCAGCCTGAATCTCCGTTTTTCAATTTTTCAATCATTGCCCGAACTAGATATTTTCCCGTGGCATCTTTAAGATCCATCAGGTTTCTTTCTCCCCGGCTGGGAAAAGCCGGATCAACTATGGCTTTTCCATCCATGGAGATAACAAATATATACGTATCCATGTAAACGAAGTTGCTGGATTTGTTTTTAAAAACATCAAAAGCTTTTTTGCCTTTCTGCTTAATAAGCTTGGCTGCATCATCAACTGTATTAATGATAAATTGCTTTTCCATCCTTATATTGTAAATCCCGCTGCCAATTATATAGTCTTGCCCTGAAGGCGCCGTAACCTTCATTACAAAAGAGCTTTTCCAGCGAGGGAAAATTTGTCCTGGCTCAAGCCAGGAATAATGAACCCAGCCATAAGGCTCCTCCCGTTCCGTCCCTGTTGCGATGATATACTTAATAACCGGCTTGCCATCCAGATCTGTCAGGTCTATGAGGTTCTTCCCTTCCAGCTCCGGGTTGACAGGGTGAAAAACATTAGTTCCGTTTAAATCGTACACAAACAGATACTGCTGGTTGCAAAACCATTTTCCATTTCTATCTCTAAATAACGGGTAAGCTTTTTGGCCTTCCCGCTCAAATAATTTGGCCGCGCTCTGTACATAATCCATCAGATCCTTGGTCCGCTCATATTTGTATGAGTCTGTTTTAACCTCGGCCGCGACTTGTGCAATCGGCAGGCTTGCCAGGTAAAGAAACAAAAAATATTTTATCATTCCGTTTTTCATACCTGTCTTTTAAATAGAAACAGACACTGTTTGTTTGGGGATTCAGGGTCAGCCTGGATTTGAGACTTTACTCATGATGATTTCTGTTTTTCCCTGGCTCATAATAACCGGGTCCAGCATTCCGGGCCAGGGAGAGTCAGTCAGGCATCAATATCAGAATATGCGGCTTTCCCATCATTTAAACTTGGCTTCGATGTCAATAAAAGCCTATATCGCCGGACCGGCCGCCTAACCTGGATTATTCGCGACAAGTCGTGAATAATCCACCCGCAGGGCCGTCGTC
>CAYQNY010000026.1:0-25634 GCA_964418925.1 uncultured Verrucomicrobiota bacterium | reverse complement strand
GCGTTTTATGGCGTATAGTCGTAGTCCATGCAACGATCTGCAACAGAAGAAATGAGACTGTTTGATACCCATGTTCACTTTCCTGTGGGCCCGGAAGAAAAACAGGCGCTGGTTGAGCGCGCGCTGGCGGCGGGCGTGGATCGGATGATTGCCGTTGGCGGGTCGCCGGAAGCCAATCAGTCCGCCGTAGAGATTGCGCGGAAGTATCCTGCGCATGTCCGTGCTGCCGTGGGTATCAACCGGGACCAGGCGGAAGCCGATTGGCCGGCGGATGAACTGACAGCCCTGCTAGCGGCGCCGGAAATCGCGGCCATTGGCGAGATCGGTTTAGATTTCCATCGCGAGCAACAAACGCGCAACGCTCAGCTTGAACTGTTCGAACGCATGCTGGCCATCGCTGGCGAGCGCGGTTTGCCGGTCATCGTGCACAGCCGCGCAGCGGAAGCGGAGACAATGGCCTTGCTGGAACAGCATGTCCGGAAGTGGACGGATTCGCAAGACCGGATTGGCGTTCAACATTGTTTTACCGGCAGTCGCGCCTATGCCGAGCGCCTGTTGGCGCTGGGATTCTTTATCAGCTTCAGCGGAATCATTACGTTCAAAAATGCCGCTGATTTGCGTGAGATTGCCGCCAGTATACCCGAAGACCGCCTGCTGATCGAGACCGATTCACCCTGGCTGACGCCGGAGCCGTTCCGGGGCCAGCCGAATGAGCCGGCGCATGTCCGGCGCGTGGCGGAAACTCTGGCCGAGGTTCGGCACTGTTCACTGGCAGAAATCGCGGCTGTCACCTTCCGCAACGCGGAACGGTTGTTTGGAAGATAAAAAACCAATAATTTTTGCCCACGGAACACACGGAATATGTCCAACTGATCATGCTGTAATGAAGATGGAAGAGACAACTACGAAAAACGCAAAAGGCGCGAAAAAATTAAAAGTTAATAAACAACCGAGTGCCCAATCTTCACCACTTCCAATCTGCTTCGCGTCATTTCGTGCATTTCGTAGTTGAAATTTGTGCCGCTGATGCGGCGGTCTATTTATCCGGATTCCTCCGGGAAAAATAGAATTTGATTGATGAACATCGTGCCCAACTGTTAAATTATCTACACGCCACAGGCTTGAAGGTCGGTTTGTTGGTGAATTTCGGCCATTTTCCGAAAATTGAACATGAAAGGTTTGTCATTTAGGTTTTCATTTCCGTGTATTCCGTGGGTAAAATCATGAAGTCTAACAAACAGCGGCTGGCAGTTGGTATTGATTTCGGCGGGACTGGTGTCAAGATGGGGCTGGTCGAGGAAACCGGCGTTATCCGGGACCGGTATGAATTTTCCACTGCCACTGCCGGGACGCGACCGGCCTGGATGGAGCAGGTACAGGCGGGACTGGACCGGTTTTGCCGGCGCGGACGCCGGCTGAGCGGTATCGGAGTTGGTGTACCGGGGTTCACTGATTTTAAAAGGGGGTTTATCTATAATCTGACCAATGTTCCCGGCTGGAACTCGGTATATCTGGCCCGCATGTTACAAAAACGGTTCGACTTGCCGGCATTCGTGGATAACGATGTGAATGCCATGGCGATTGGCGAATGTGCTTATGGAGCCGGGCGCGGACATCGGCAGGCGGTGTTTGCCACGCTGGGCACCGGTGTTGGTGGCGGCGTAGTTATTGACGGCCAGCTGTATCGCGGCGCTTATTCCATGGCCGGTGAAATCGGCCATATATCCATCCGGATGAATGGACACAAAACGCGGCAAGGCCGGGGCGGCATGGAAACCTACGTTGGCAACCACCAGATCACCGCCTATGCCGTGCGCGCCCTGCGTACCGGCCGGCGCTCGCTGATCCGGACTCTGGTCAACAACCATTTGGAAAAAATTACTCCGAAGATCATTGCCCAAGCCGCGACCCGGAAGGATCCGCTGGCTTTAGAAATTTTTGATTTTGTGGCCGATTGTATTGCCACCGCGTTTGCCTCGATCACCTATATCCTCCAGCCGGAAGTAATTATTGTCGGCGGCGGAGTCGCCCGGAGCGGACGCGTGTTGTTTGATCCGTTGCGGCGGCATCTGCGGGAACGCCTGAGCCCATATTTCGCGGAGCGGATCAAGGTCATTCCGGCCAAGCTGGGAAATCGGGCCGGGATAATCGGGTGCGCCGCGCTGGTATTCCAAGCTCTGGAAAAGAAAGATAGCCACGGATGAAACACGGATTGAACCAAGAAAACTGATTGGTAGGTTAGCGAAAGTCAAAGGTCGAAGGTCGAAAGTGAAATGACTTTTGACGTGCGACTTGCGACTGGGAGCGGCGGCCACGGGCCGTCTTAAAAAAATGAAATCAATATGGCAACAGAATCTCCTGGAGCTAATCCGGCGGACGTCGTCGGATCTGCCGCCCGATGTCTGTAATGCCCTGGAACGGGCCCGGCGCAGGGAACGCCAAGGTTCTCCGGCCCGCTGGGCGCTGGACACGATCCGGGAAAATATCCGCCTGGCACGGGAACGCGGCGCGCCGCTGTGCCAGGATACCGGCACACTCAACTTTTATGGCCGGGTGCCGGTGGGCTTTGATGTTATTGCTCTATCCGCCGGCATGCGCGCTGCGGTTCGTCAAGCCACCCGGCTGGGATACCTCCGGCAGAATACGATCGACACGCTGACCGATAAATCATGCCCCACCAATATAGGGCCAGGCGCACCGGTGATGCACTGGAAATTTGTTCGCAGCCGGCGGGTGGATATACGGTTGATCATGAAAGGTGGCGGGAGCGAAAACATGAGCATCCAGTACAGCCTGCCGGATGCAAAACTTAACGCCAACCGGGATTGGGAGGGCGTGCGCCGCTGCGCGCTGGATGCCGTGTTGCAAGCCCAGGGCAATGGCTGCGCACCGGGTGTGCTGGGCATTGGCATTGGCGGTGACCGTGCGACAGGCGCCGAATTAGCCAAATACCAGTTACTGCGGCGGCTGGCCGATCAGTCGACGGAGCAACGACTGGCCCGGCTGGAACAGCGGATTACCAGGGAGGCAAATATGACCGCAATTGGGCCGATGGGATTTGGCGGTAAGACCGCCTTGTTGGGGGTAAAGATAGGCGTTATGAGCCGGTTGCCGGCGAGTTATTTTGTGAGCGTGGCCTACATGTGCTGGGCGTTTCGCCGCCGCGGCGTGACGCTGGAACCCGATGGACGTGTGCACCGGTGGTTATATCCATAAACGGCTGATTTCGTGGTAGAGAGGGCAACTGAATCAGTGAGCCTCCGGCAGATGCTCGACCACATTGAGGAAGCCGTTGCCATCGCCAAGTGCCGTAAGCGCAAGGACCTTGAATCCGACCGGCTGTTCTTCCTGGCCTTATTGAAACTGGTGGAGATTGTCAGCGAATCGGCCACCCGTGTTTCCGAATCCATGCAGACCGCCCACCCTGAAATTGAGAAACGATACCTCTCAACCTGATTTGCTTGGCAATCTGCTGCAGCATCTGTTCCGGGACAAGATTTTTATCTTCCTGTATTTATTTTCTCCTTTTGGCAAACGTCCGGTCTAACCGAGCGGTGCAGGCCGTGGTTCAGCTCTTCCTATTTGTTCTCCTTCTCATGGACAGTTGATGAGGGGGGCGTCTCTATCAGTTCCTTGGTCATCGCTTGTATCTTTGGCATGATCTGCATGATCATTTTCTGACTCAGTTCCATGGACCGTTTCATTAATTCAGGCTGCTTTGTTATGAACGCCACACCTGCTGGGGATTTGTAGAAGGCAATGATGCCTTTCATCTCCTCTTCGGTAAAGCTATCTGCATATAGAGTGATGTAGTCAGCTTTCATCTTGTCCCAACTGAGTTCTTGGGCCATCATGTCCATCATGCTGTCGACTTGGTTCGATACATTCGATGGCATATTGGTCTGACCCGTCGCCTGCTTCATCCTCTCCCTCTGCGCCGGGATCATCTGCTTGACCATCGCAAAGGATGTCTCGATGGTTTCCTGCATGTTCATCAGGTTCAGGAGTTCCTCTGCCATAGCGCGTCGGGGCGTCTCCTGCGCATTGGCAGACCACACGACCAACCCCACACCCACCGCAACCAATCCGATCATCTTTTTCATTTTGTGATTCCTTTCTTCTGCAGAACATTGTTATTTACGGGAATAGCTATTTCACTTGTCAATTTCAATTTGATATAAGATGAACTACCCTCCTTCCTTCCTTTGATTACTTAGAACCATTGTTCTTTGGCTCCTCTTGTGTATTTCTTGACACTTTTTACACCCATCGCCACTAGCATCCCAAAAGCGATTTCTTATCAGTCAGTTCCTGCCTGCGGATGGGTGGAAGGCGCGCCTTGATCATGCTCCGCGTTTGTTGCAATACTGCCTTCCGGGCTGACGGCACCAACCCTGTCAGGCGTGGCCGCTCCCTTGGGATTGTCGCCGGGTTTCGGCATCAGGAAATCTTTGATCTCAAAGGTCTTCATGAATGACCCGAGAGACGACTTCTTGAAACACACCAGTTCGGCGTCTTTCAGCCATTCGTCGCTCAGTTCCGGAAAGGCGAGCTTGAGGTTCACATAGTCCAGCCGGTTGGGCTTCCACATCCGGATGGTCATGGTCATAGTGAAAAGCAAGTCATCCGGCGAAATGGATTCACACCGCGCAACTTCGTTGCCGCGCTTGCGGTTGAGCAGGAGATACTCCGAATCAGTCCAGGGCATCATATTGTTCATCATACTATTCATCATGTTGTCGGGGGGCCCGGATTTTTCCTTTCCCGCAAACAGCAGGGATACTGTTTGTTTCCGAAGAAGGATCTCCCGGGCCGGGATATTACTGCTGACCGCGATCACACGATCCCGGGATGCTTCCGCAACCAGGCATGCCCCCGTTTTCAATGGCGCCGCGCCCGCCCTTCTATACTCAGAAAGGTTCAGGCTCACCTCGCCGGAAACGGTTACCCGCTCCCCGGCATACTGCTTATAATCTTCTGAACTTGTGATGGTGAACTCCGCATTCAATTCCATGTTCGTTGGGGTGGAACTTGGACTGAAATTGAGCATGCGGCATTTGCCGACATCCGCTTCGACGGCGTCCCATAGCCCCGGGCGATTTACAGCGACGTGATCGATAAATGAAAACGCGCTCGCAATAATACCAATACCGCTGGCATGCCCACGCAAAGAGGGTCCATCAGAACGCTTAAAGCTTATATCGCCCGTATCGACTTCTACGGTCCTTTCTTGGGGAATTCCAGTGAGATCAAATACCATATTAAAGGTCTGGTATTTGCGTGACATGAAACTGGGTGTCTCTTTCGGCTCAATATTGACAATGGATAGAGCAACTGTGTCCGGATTTACAGAGATCATCGCCGGTGCCCGCTCTGGACCTTTCAGGAAATCAAGATGCCAGGCGTTCTTTAGCGACACGATGCACAGCGCTCCCACGATCGCCATGACAACCGATGCCGTCGTTTTGCGGGTCAGGTACTGCCAGGACAACAGGCAACAACCAACCAAGATGGTTGCAAGCGATGCGATCACATCACGCGACTGCATCATGCTGACACTGAACAACGTTTCAGACGTATCATGAAAGAACCCAACGAAGAAGGTGGTCATAAGAAAACCAACAATCCCAATGGCAACGAAATAGGAAACACCCGCAATGGCAAAACGGGCAAAGTTGGCCGTCAGCGCCGCGAGCACACCGATGATGCTTAACCGGCATAGTACGATCAGCAGGATTTCCGGAACCGCTAGGAGGAGACTGCGCCCGGTGATGCCGTTGCACGCCAGCACGATGATATCGCCCAGCAACACCGGCAGGACGACGATCAAGCCCATAAAGCCGAGCTTGCTCAATAATTGCGTTTTGCGGGAAATCGGACGCGTCAGCCAGAAGGCGCGCGCGTCCACTGTCGGATCTTGGTGAATCAACAGGGGGATTAGGACCAACAGCAGGATGAATTGCAGCATCGGCCCGGCTATGGAAATCATCTGGTAGGTACTCCACAGCACCGGCCTGCCGATAGTTGCCGGCGCCCACGCCTCGACCGTGGTTTGCAGGACGATCCAGCCCAGCCACAAGATCACGGTTGTCCGAAGAGCCCGTGTGTCTTTCAAGATATTGCGCCAAACGATGCTCGTGGTGTTGCCGCTCATTGTTGAACCTCCATGTTGTATGTTTTTGTCAAGGCGATGAATATTTCGCGCAAGGTCATGCCGGATGCCTCGATGTTGGCGCAATCGGGAAAGACCCGGCGGATGGTGTCGCCCATAGATTGCTCCTCATGGGCGCTGTTGATAAAGGTTACGATGCGGTTTTCGTGGCTGGCCTGCAGCCACGCCGTCGGCAAATCCGGCAAACGGGTTAACGGCGAATTCAAGGTGACGGTTGTCTTCCGGAACCGCGTTTGCAACGAATCGAGAGGTTCAACCAGTTTAAGTCTGCCCCGGTCAAGCAGGCCGACCATGTCAGCCAGCATTTCCACCTCGTAAATGTCGTGCGAGGACATAAAAACCGTCCAATGTTCAGCCGTCGTCAGTTCCAAAATTCCGCGAATTAAATCATCCCGCATCAGCGGATCAAGACCGGTAAACGGTTCGTCCAGCACCAGCAGGCGCGGCCGATAGGCCAGGGAGATGAGAAATGCAGATTTGATTTTCATGCCACGGGAGAAATTGCATATGCGGCGATCGAGCGGAAGACCAAACAGGCGGATCAGTTCGCCGCAGAAGGCGTCATCCCAGGTCGGATACAGCGGCTTGCAGAAAGCCAGCAATTGCTTGACCGTCATCCCGTCGTAGAGCTCCTGGTTTTCCGAGACATAACCGATGCGGGCAAGTTCGCTTGGACCTAGTTTTCCGGATTTTACGCCCAGCACTTCCGTCGTGCCGCCGGTCGGTGCAATCAGGTTCATCAGCAGTTTGATCGTGGTAGTTTTTCCGGCGCCGTTGGGCCCGAGAAAAGCAAAAATATGACCTTCGGGAACAGCCAGGTTAAGATGATCCACCGCTAACAACCGTCCGAAATATTTCGTCAACTCCTGCGTCGCAATAATATTCATGGTTTCTCCCGTTGGTGAATGGTGTGTCTCTTGGTGGCTACTTTTCAAATCGACTCCAGCGTTGATGCAAGGCCTGGGTCAGATCACGTTCGCTTAATCCCAGTCGTTTTGCCTCCACGACCAGTTGTTCTATTTTCTTTTCCAAAATCGCTTCGCGTTGTTCAGCGGTGGCAGGGGTAGCAGGAGCCACCGCGCATCCGATACCCGGTCGCACTTCGACGATTTTATCTTGGATAAGGCGCATCATGGCCTTCTGTGCCGTGTTGGGATTGATGTTCAATTCCCGGCTTAAGTTTCTCACCGAGGGCAGGCGATCGCCAGGAACGAGCTGGCCAAAAGCGATGGCCTTCTTGACCGCATAAACCACCTGCTCGTAAATGGGTATGCCGGCTTTTAATTCGATGTGAAATGGAATCATATTTTCTTCCTTAATATTTCCAACTGCCGCAACTGTACTACTAGTGCTAGTACACGTCAATAACTATTTTCAACTATTTTGCTAGAAAATTATCCTTGATAATTAGTGATAGCATCATTATATTTCAAGGCATGAATTACCGACATAGGCATCTGGAATCAAAAATATTAAAATTCAGCAGGATATCACCGGCCATTCTCGTAACCGGGGCCAGGCAGACCGGGAAAAGCACGTTGCTTTTGCATATATTAAAGCCTGCCATCAAAACAATAGTTTTTGATCCGGTGGTGGATATTGGCAATGCTCGGCGGGATCCGGAGTTTTTTCTTTCTCAAAATCCACCCCCCGTGGTTTTTGATGAAATTCAATATGCGCCGGAACTTCTTCCCGCTATTAAACGCCGGATTGACCGCGATGATAAGCCAGGCCAATATTTTCTCACCGGCTCGCAAAATCTTTCATTGCTGAAGAATGTCAGTGAAAGTCTGGCGGGACGCGTCATCGTGCTTGAGCTGGGAACGATGACGCTCGCCGAGAGATCGGGGAGGGCGGGTATCAGTTCAAGGACCTGGATAGAAGATCTCTTTCAAAAAAAAGCCGCAGCATTGCTTAAGCGAAGACTCCGTCTGCCGGCCAGGGACATTGAACCAACCCTGTTTGAACGGATTTGGAGAGGAGGATTTCCGCGTCTGCTGGATTTTTCCAATGATGTTCTTCCCGATATGTTTAATTCATACATCAGCACTTACATTGAACGGGATATTAGAATACTTTTACGAATCGAAGATCAGCATTTATTCAGCCGTTTTTTTGCATTGTGCGCCGCCCTGACCGCGCAGGAAATAAATCACAGCCAACTAGGCAGGGAAATCGGCATCACGCCCCAGACGGCCGGCCGATGGATCGCCATGTTTAGAGCCACGTATCAATGGCTGGAAATTCCGCCCTTTCATGGCAGTACCATTAAGAGAATATCCGGACGGAGCAAGGGTTACCTTACCGATACGGGGCTGGCTGCGTTTCTACATAAAATATCAAGTCCGCAAGCGTTAGCGGCTCATCCGCTCCAAGGCGCATTGTTCGAAACTCACGTGGTTCTGGATATTTTCCGTCAGATGTGTCAGATGTCCGTGCCGCCACGGATATATCATTGGCGGACGCACGGCGGAGCTGAGGTTGACCTGCTTCTTGAGCGGGATGGTGTTTTTATCCCCATTGAGATTAAGAGCGGCGCGCGCATTACGGATGCCGATACGCGCGGGATCAGAATCTTCAGGGAAACTTATCCGCATCTCAAACATGGGATAGGCTGCATTGTGGCGGGGGTTGAAGAATCTTTTGAACTACCGGATGGGATTGTAGTGTTGCCTTATGATATAGAGTAAATCAAATGTGGAAAACGCGTAGGATAGAATATCCGTTCACTTTAGAACAGGTGCGTCAATTGATGATTGGCGACCGTGTGCTGATTTCCGGCCGAATTTTCACGGGTCGTGATCGCCTGCATCGCTATCTGGCCGGGGGCGGGCAATTGCCGGTGGATTTGCAAGCGGGCGCGATTTATCATTGCGGGCCGGTGGTAATCCGGGAGCGAGGACAGTGGGTGGTCCGCGCGGCAGGACCGACCACCTCAATCCGCGAGGAACCCTATATGCCGGAGATTATCCGCCGGCGCCGGCTGACGGTCATCATCGGTAAGGGCGGTATGGGTGTAGAGACGAGTCAGGCATGCGTAAAATATGGATGTGTATACTTGCATGCCGTCGGCGGCGCCGCCCAGGTCCTGGCCGACAGGATTGAACGGGTGGTGGGAGTTCATTTCCTGGAGGCCTTTGGCGCGGCCGAGGCAATGTGGGAACTGATCGTCAAGGATTTTCCCGTCCTGGTGACCATGGACGCCCATGGCCGGAGTCTACACGAACAGGTGGTCACGCAGTCCACCCACAACCTGCGCAAGCTGGTGAAATAAGAGAAAGAAAAAATTGACAGGATTAACAGGATTGGCAGGATAAAACATAAAGTCGATATGGATAATATTTAAAATCGGCGCCGAGCCAATCTTGGAGCTAATTTTACCATGGTTTATCTTCGTGATTTTAATCCCATAAATCCTGTTAATCCTGTCTAAAAAAGTTCCTATTTATGCGTATTGTTTTCATGGGATCGGCGGAATTGGCGTGTCCCTGCCTGGACCGATTGCTGGCCGGCACGACGGATACGGTCGGCGGCGTGGTGACGCAACCGGACCGGCCGAAGGGACGTTCGCTTAAGACCGCTCCGTGTCCCGTGCGAGCGCTTGCGGCAGACCGCGGAATACCCGTTCTGACCCCGGAATCCGTCAATACGCCAGAAAGCGTGCAGGCGATTCGGACGCTGGCGCCGGATCTTATCGTGGTGGTGGCTTACGGGCAGATGCTTAAATCCGGCATTCTCGCTATACCTCCGCAAGGCTGTATCAACGTGCATGCATCGCTGTTACCGAAGTATCGGGGCGCGGCGCCCATCCAGTGGGCCATTGCCCGGGGCGAAACCAGGACTGGCGTGACCACGATGTTCCTCAATGAGGGCATGGATACCGGCGACATGATTTATCAGGCCGAGGAACCGATTGGGGAAAATGATACGGCCGGAACACTCCATGCCCGGTTGGCCCGTCTGGGCGCCGAGCTCCTGACCCGGACTGTGGAATCCCTGCGTCAGGGAACTATCCGGCGTATTCCCCAGAATCCGGCGGCGGCCACTTACGCGCCCAAACTGAAGAAGAGCGACGGTCGTCTGGATTGGACTTACCCGGCCGCTGAACTGTACAATCGCATCCGCGGCTTCAATCCCTGGCCCGGCTGTTATTTTGAACTACGGGGGACCCGACCATTGGCGGTCAAGGTATTGAAGGCGCGGGTGGTACCGGGACAGGGTGATCCGGGAGAAGTTCTATCCAATCAGGGTGACGGCCCGGTGATCCAAACCGGTGAGCAGGCCCTGTGTTTGCTGGAGGTTCAGCCGCAAGGCCGCAAGGCCATGACCGGCACGGCCTTTCTGTGCGGTCATCCATTGAACCCCGGCGATCAGCTGGGGTGAGGTTCAATTTATTGCGCAGAGACGCAGAACTCCTTGTTCCGCACTTGACGCAAGAGGAATCCTCTGCTATCCTGACGATATGAAAATAAATAGGTCCGTCTCACATGATCGGCGTGAGGAGACTGCCGAAGCCAAAGCGCGTTGGTTCCAGTCTCTGCCGATGTCGGAGAGGATGGAGATGCTTTGTTCTTTCACCGACCTTGCCTTGTCAGTTAACCCCTCGCTGCAGGAGCGAAAACATGCTGAACCGATTGCAGGACGTATTCAAATCGTTTCAGCGGCATGACGTTAAGTATGTCGTAATCGGCGGAATAGCCTCAATCCTGCACGGGGTTCCTCGCGCTACCTTCGACCTTGACATCCTGATCGAAGCGACTCCGGAGAACGCCCAACGGCTGCTTGACGCCCTGCTCGATGCGGGTCTGGGATCGGCCGCCCTGACGTCCGTCCAACATCTGCTCTCCAACGAGATCACCATCTTCAAAGACCGGGTGCGCGTCGACGTCCAGACGTCCACTCCCGGGATTGATTTCTCGGCCGCTTGGCGCCGCCGACGAACGGTATCGTACCAAGGCCAGGAGTTCTTCATTCTCGCGAAATCCGATCTTATCGCATCGAAGCGGGCCGCCGGAAGGACTGTGGACCTAGAGGATGTCCGCCTTTTGGAACTACCGGAGTCACCGGCTGCAGAATAAACAATTTCGTGGCTTCAATCTCTGGCCCGGCTGTGATTTTAAGCTCCGGGGGGCCAGACCATTGGCGAGCAGGCCCTGTGTTTGCTGGAGGTTCAGCCGCAAGGCCGCAAGGTCATGCCCGGCGCGGCCTTTCTGTGCGGCCATCCGCTGAAGATTGGCAACCGGCTGGCATGAGGATCAGTTTTGATGAGCCATCGGGCGCCATCCATGGCATGGCGCCGCCCGCACCCAAAGGCATATTATGAATGACAAAGAAAAAACCAAAGCACAGTTGCTGGTTGAACTGCGAGCATTACGGGAACAAGTCCAAACACTGGATAAGCAAGACAAGGAACACACGCACCAGGAGAAAGTCCTGCAGGAAGAAAAAGATCTGTTATATGCCATGGTGAGCAATCTTCCTGATTGTCATATCTTTCTCAAAGATAAAGACTCCCGGTTCATTACTACCAATGATTTTCTGCTCAAGCTCCTCGGACTGAAGACATTAAGAGATATAATCGGTAAAACGGATTTTGATTTCTTCCCGCGGGAACTGGCTGAACAATATTACCAGGACGAACAAGAAATCATTCGTTCGGGTAAACCCATGATCAATCGAGAGGAAAAAACCGTTGACGAGGAAGGACGAGCACACTGGTTGTTAACGTCGAAGATTCCCTTGTACTCTCAGGAAGGAAAAATTGTGGGGATCGCGGGGCTCAGCCAACATATCACTCCCGGCAAGAATATCATGGGCATCGTGGGGTTAAGTCATGATATTACCGATCGCAAACGGTTGGCAGCGGAGCGGGAAAAACTCATCAGCGAACTGCAAGCAGCCCTGGCCAAAGTCAAGACGTTAAGCGGTTTGCTGCCCATTTGTGCGGCCTGCAAGCAAATACGCGATGACCAGGGCTATTGGCACCAGGTGGAAGGTTATATTCGGACTCACAGTGCGGCCACATTTACTCACGGCTTGTGTCCTGATTGCGTCAAGAAGGCCCTGGCAAAGCTGGATCAGACCGCAACTCAGCATAACCCCGAGAAATCTTAACAGCCACCATCACATCGCCGTTAGTACGCATCTGCCCGGCGCTTTGTTTTTTCTGAGGCGGAATCAGAACGTATCGATGATTTCGCGCGTCAGAGCGACCCAGCGGCGCATGCGGTCCGGATCGCCCTGAACGGTTTGCACGTCCTTCAGCGTGATATCCACGCGGCAGTTTCGGCAGGCCTGCAGGTCGCGCCGCAGGATATGGCGGATCCGGTCGGGATTGAAGTCATAGCTGACCATGTCGGCGGGACTGGGACGGTAGCTCAGGACATAGTCGGTGCTGATCTGCTCGGCGCAGCGGGCCACATTGGCAAAGGGTGAAACCGCGATGCGCCGCAGATTCGGGATTTGGCGGAGCATGTCAATTTTGCAAGTCAGGTCTTCACAACAGCCATAGGCGACCAGGCCGAAAGCCTTGAGAATGGGCAACTGGTACTGGAGCATAAATTCGTTGTGCATCTCCGGGGAAACTCCCGTGAATTCCTGAGCGGCCATGTAGCCCCATAATTCCTTGCGCCTGACGCCGTTAACATTGGGCGCGGGATCGCGGAGTTCCTCGGCATAGGGCATGGCCTGGTTCTGGTGGGCGGCCAGTCCCCAGTCGCCGGCAGCTTCCGCCTGCTCGTGCGTCCGCAGAATGCCGTCCCGCATGAAAGCCGCCAGCCGGTGCAGCCATTCGGAATGGTCGCACATATCCATCATGAAATGTTCCATTCCCCGCAGGTAACCCAGGTCGGTGGATATATCGCCGGACCACATCCGGTAAGCCGGCGCCCGATCCACGTTAATGGGTATCAGGTCCCCGATGGCCTCCTGCAAACGCGCGATGTTAACGGAGGTTGCGGATTCATCAATCTCGTGCCGCGGCGGACGCATGCGGTCGGCATCTTTCAGACTCTTGATGGGATAATCTATCTTGAACGAGCCGCGCAGTTCCTCAGTATGATGATGTGGAATATCCAATCCCCAGCCGGCACATCGGTGGGTGGCTTGGAGGGTTACCCATGGCTCAAAAATGGAATCGTCGTTGAACGTGTCCCAGTAAAGATGATCGCGGAAGAAATATTCGTAATCCCGAAAGAATGGATCCTGACAGACGCAGCGGGATTCCGGCAACTCGCCAAAGGTGAAGGCCCGGACGTAGATCAGCGGGCGGGTGCGCTTCAGGCTATTGTGCCGGCGCCAGAGCGCGCGGCGTTCCTGCTGAACGTTTTTACAACAGATGTCCAGATAACGGTGGGCCAGATCGCGCAGGACTGATATATCAGATGTATTTATGGTTGCTTCCTATTCTGATATCCGGTGTAAAACAAGCGCGGTACGGCTGGGCAGATAGACCTTGATCCAGTGCCGCGCCGCCGGCACGGTGCTCTCGGATTGCGTGAAATACTCCTGGTTATCCGTCACCAGTCCGTGCCCGCCGAAACAGTTTGAATCAGTGTTCAGTACCAGCCGGTATTTTCCCGGCGTTGCTTCCACGCCATAATCGGTGTACGAGCGGGTGGGGTGAAAATTAAACAGAAACAACAGGCCGGCCCGCTCGAATCCCAGGATCATATTGTCGCAATGCTCGACCCGGAGCAGAAGCGCGGAGTGATCCAGGAGTTTCTGCAGCCGGGCCAGATCGATCATGGCTTGGTCGAAATCGGCCAGGAAATGATAGACCAGGTTGGGATCGTCCCGCAGGTGCCACTGACGCCGGGCGTAATGGTATGACCAGCCATTGCCTGCGCGGGGGAAATCTATCCATTCGGGGTGGCCGAACTCGTTGCCCATGAAATTGAGATAAGCGTCGCCGGCCGTGGCCAGCGTGACCAGGCGGATCATCTTGTGCAGAGCCAGACCGCGGTCCACCGTCAGGTTGCGGGTCTGGAGTGACATGTGGTCGTACATGTCCCGTTCGATAAGCCGGAAGATCAGCGTCTGGTCACCCACCAGCGCCTGGTCGTGCGACTCGGCATAGCTGACCGTCTTCTCGTCGCGGCGCTTGTTGGTCAGTTCATGCCACAGTCTGCTGATGTTCCAGCGCTCATCCTGCACTTCCTTGATGAGCTTGATCCAGTTATCCGGTACGCCCATGGCCAGACGGTAATCAAATCCCACGCCGCCGTTTGCAAGGGGCGCTGCCAGGCCGGGCATGCCGCTGACATCCTCCGCCACCGTCATGGCGTCGGGCCGGACTTCGTGAATGACCTTGTTAGCCAGGGTCAGATAGGTCATGGCCTGCTCGTCCACGCTGTTATCGAAATAATCGTGATACGACGTGAACGCCTTGCCCATGCCGTGATGAAGATACAGCATGCTGGTAATGCCGTCAAAGCGGAACCCATCCAGGTGATATTCATCAAGCCAGAAGCGGCAGTTGGAAAGCAGGAAATGGAGCACCTGCACTTTGCCGTAATCAAAACAGCGGGAATCCCACAGCGTATGGACACCCCGCGGGCCGTCGTGAAAGTACTGATACGCCGTGCCGTCGAGCCGGCTCAGGCCTTCCACCTCATTGCGCGCGGTATGGGAATGGATCAGGTCCATGGTGACAGCCAGGCCCCGCGCGTGAGCGGCATCAACCAACTCTTTTAATTCTTCCGGCGTGCCGAATCGTGACGAGGCGGCGAAAAGATTCGTCACGTGATATCCGAACGATCCGTAATAAGGATGCTCCTGGATGGCCATGATCTGGAGCGTGTTATACCCGGCGGCCGCAATCCGCGGCAGGACGCGTTCGGTGAATTCCCGGTAGGTGCCGACTTTGCCTTCCTCCTGCGCCATGCCGATGTGGGTTTCGTATATCAGGGGGGCCTGGGGCGGGCGCCGGAAGTCGGGATGTTTCCAGATATAGGGCTCGGGCGGCGCCCAGACCTGGCCGTTGAAAATTTGCGTGGTTTGATCCTGCACCACGCGGCGGGCGTAAGCAGGAAGACGATCGCCTGCACCGCCGGTCCAGTGAATACGCAGGCGGTACAGGTCGCCGTGAGCCATGGCCGACAGCGGCAGGCGCAGTTCCCAGACGCCATCCTGACCTAGCGGATGAAAGGCGAAATCCGGCTGTTCCTTCCAATCCGTGAACGTGCCGATCAGTGCAATCGCCGTGGCGTTCGGCGCCCATTCCCTGAGCACCCATTCGTTGTCGCCGCGATGCAGGCCGAAGTATTCATGCCCGGAGGCAAAGTCTGCCAGCGACGTTGCGCCGCCGGTCAGCTGGTGTTCCATGGTTTTCCATTGGGTGATATGCTGGACAACCCGGTTAGTAAATGGTTCCAGGTACGGATCGTCCCGCACCAGTTTGGGGAGTTCGGCGGCGATGGTCGCCTTGGGTTTGCTGCCCCGGGTTCGTTTAGCAGACGGTTTCATAAAAATGCCGTCATTGTGGTGTTATGGGCGGGTGGAGCATGCAAGGGCATGGAAATTTCCATCATGTGCAGTTCTGCCGAACTGACGGGGTGCATGGCAAAGTTGCGGCAAAGCCGCCTGATTCAAATGTTCAACGGTGGACGCGGTAATTAAACAACCTTTATAGCGCTGTTCAAGGTCCCGAATGAATTCCGCACCCAATTCTGGCATTCGGGATCCACGACCCAGTTGCCGTTGATGATGAATTTATATTCGTATTCGCCTTTAGTCAGCATCAGGGTGATTGAATATTTGCCGGTGTTCCGGGTGTCTTTCATCTGATGCCGTCGGGAATTCCATTTATTGAACGTGCCTGCCAGAAACACCTCGCTTTTCGGATTGGCGGTCACCAGAAATGTCACGCGTTTGGCAGGCGACCCTTTTTTAGCCGTTCGCATAGCCTTTTTCATAGCTTTTTCCCTTTCTGTTTAAAAGATGACCTTACGGCCCCTAGCCTGAATTATTCATGAAAGTCATACTTTCGTGAATAATTTACTTCAGGCCAATCGTTTATGACGATTGACCTGAAGACGTCATGATTGTCCGCCACGGCGGACAATCATAAGTGGCTAACCCCTTATCGCCCTGCATTTGCAGGGCGATGACGGCCCTGTGGGTGGATTATTCGCGACTGATCGCGAATAATCCAGGCTAGTCTGCCTGAATTTTTCTTTATTATGTTTAATATACGTTTATTATATAAATTCACGTTGTAATTACAACATAAATTTTTGCGCGTATGCTTTGTTATGGACCCCCTGTATGTCAAATGAATTAGTATCAAATCGGTGCCCTCCTGATTTGCCGTCGTCGTTGTCTGGCCTGATTCAAAACCGGCGGAGTTGTCGAGCCTATGGCCCGGATCCGGTCCCGCGTGACGCTGTGGACCGAATGCTGGAAGCCGCCCGCTGGGCGCCTTCCGCCTGCAACCGCCAGCCCTGGCGTTTTGCAGTGGTGACGCGGCGGGAAACCCGGGAAGCCATTGCGGCGCGGGGCCTGCTGCCGGGATTGTCGATGCCATGGGTGGCTGCGGCTCCCCTGCTGATTGTCATGGGCATGTACCGCTCGTGGTTTACGCATAGGGTGGCGCCGCTGATGTCCGGCGTGGATTATGCCTGGATGGATATCGGCATAGCCGGCGAACATCTCGTGCTCCAGGCAACGGCCCTCGGACTCGGCACCTGCTGGATCGGGTGGATTCGTCCGCGCATTATCCGCAAGCTCGTGGGTTGGCCGGCCTCCGTCAGCCCGGCGATCGTATTCACCGTCGGGTGGCCACGCTCCGAGCGTGGCGGGCCCGTGGCGCCGGCCGAATCCCAGGGAACAGACCGCCGGCCGGTCTCGGACCTGGCGCAGTGGATAGAATGAGAATGCTTTAAAAATCAGCGGGGTAAATGTTAAGTGGCTGTTGAAAAACATATTCGGACGCGACAAAGCGCGGGCCTCCTCATCGCAACGCATTGATTTACTTTTAGACTTCTGCGAAATGCGCCGCGTGAGGCTTGCCACGCATCCGGCGTGGTCACGCGGCCTACAAATTCCTTGTTTTTTGTAGGCCCGCTCACCGAGCGGGCGCGATTTTAGACCATTTCGCAGAAGTCTAATTTACTTTATGTTTGGAGGGCCATACCGTTTCGACTTCGCTCAAGGCCCTGAGCCTGTCAAAGGGCTCCGTCGTGGCCGTTCTGAATGAGCGTTTTTCAACAGCCATATAAAGTATGCTGACATGATAAATAGACTTTGTCAGGGTACATAGCGAGATCCATGCCAGGGTCCATAGTGTCTTTTTCATGGGGAATTCCTCTTCATGTTGCTGTTACGGGGTAAACCCGACCGGCACGTTGATATATTGCGGATTTTCGGTAAAGGCATTGGTTGCGGCGTGGAAAAATACCACCAGGTGATTATCGGCATAAGCATAGACCATCGACATGGCAGTACCGGTGTGATAAATATCGCCATCGCCCTCGCCTCCTGTGTCATGATACGCCATGATCGCCTTGACGTCGTCAAAGGCCGTTACATTTCCCCTGGCAGCCAGTTGACTCCGATAATTATTCCAGCGCATATAATTAGCCGCGGCGGCGGTATGGTTATCGGTGTTCCCGTTTAATACAAAGGAATTAACCACGGCAATTGCATTATCAAATCCCCAGGTAACGCCGGTGTTCAAGATCGAATCGTATCCGCGCAGACTTCGTCGATGCTCGTAATCGTTCTCCAGCATACGGCTCTCGTATTTGTCGGCCAGGTACAGCACGTTGTGGAAAGCATACTGGTTGGTCGGATTGCCGATGAACGCGCTAGCCCCGCTGAGGGTCTGCTCCGACTCCAGCACATACCGTAGGTCGAACATCCAGGAACGTTTCCCAACAGCCGAATAGGTCGCATTCACGTCACTGTAGATGCTGGCGGCATACACTCCGGCGTCATTCAGCCCCGTCAGGCATCCCAGTACTCCGAGGTATCCGATGGAACAAATCCGGGTTTGTCCGACCAGGGAATAGATGACGGCATTAAACCGGCCGATCTTGCCATTGGAGCCCAGGTACCAGTCCAGGTTGCGTCCAATAATCGTCTGGCCGGTAGCGGAGCGTTGTCCAAATACCGCGATCCCTGAACAGGAAACGGTGGTAAAAATGTCCGGACACAGATTCAGCATCAAGAGCTCGTCGCGCGAAAGTTTTCCGTCACCCAGCACATTGTTGGTCCCCCCGCTCAGCACCGAGGCAAAGCCGTTGAGTTCCTCCAGATACAAGGACGCGATCTGGGGCTCAATCGCCCAGGCTCGCTGCAACAGGACTGCTGCCGTGATATTCGTATCCTGGATGTGCAGGCCGACAGCCGATTCATGGAGATAGGCATCGGCCAGGAATTCAAATTCCGGAACAGCTGCGAGCGTTTTCTGCGCATAGAGCGCGCCGATGTTGTAGCGAGTATCCACATTGTAATTGATATACACTGCCAAGTAGGTGTCATGATTGGTCATGGTGACTGCCTGGTCGGGCCGATACAGGTACCAAATGCCGCTGGCGGGCGCATAGACGGCTGTCTCCGTGGTGCCGCATCCGTCATAGTCTCCCGGCACCGGCAGATAGCCGCTACCGCCAAAATTCATCCAGCTAATCGCATAGCTGTTGCCCGACAAGCGCGCATACCAGTTACCGGTGGATTCCTGATACACAGCCGGATCGGCTTTACCGTCCTGATCAAAATCACCCGCCACGGGCGTGCATCCCGCTGTCCCCAGATTCACGGTCCCGACGGCATAGCTATTGCTGGATTGGCCCACAAACCAATCACCAGTGGCCTCCTGATACACGGCGGGATCAATTTTACCGTCGCCGTCGTAATCCCCATAAACCGGGGTGAATCCCGGCCCGCCCAACTGGATCGTGGCTATAGCGGCATAACCCTCAAAAGCCTTTACTGATAAGATCACGGCAGTAATAATAATGGGGAACAACCGATAAGATTTTATTTTCATATTTTATTCTCTTCTATAAAGTTCTTTATATTTAATATTAAAATACTATATGCGAGAACGGTATTCGAGCTTTTCTTGAGCTTGATTGCTTCCTGAGATTTCAAGACAAAGAAATGGCTTTTTACGTCGGCATATCCTATAGTCTTAATCGGTTGTCTCTTCCAAGCTGTTTTATTGATTGCTGGAGTGTCAAAAATCGTTACTATGGGCTGATAAATCATAGTTCATTTGTTCAGGGAGACATGTTATGTCAGCGGTCAGCGAATGGATCGTCAAAGAATATTTTGAAACATTGGGCTACATGGTCAGCCAGCCGTGCAAGTATTCGCCCTCGGGGCGGCGCAAGCGACTGGAGGAGGAAGTGGACCTCATCGTGGTAAATCCACTGATCACCGAACTGCGGATTCCGGACTCAATCCTCTGGACCACGGCAGACCTGCAGGGAATTCCGCGGGCCGTGGTTGGCGTCTATGGCGGGCATACGGAGCGCTTCTATCCCTCCATGCTGAACCATATACCCGCAATGCTGCGCTTCGCCAGCGAGGAATCCGTGCGCTTGGTGTCCCGCCGGCTGGGTACAGCGCCCCTGGCGAAAATTCTCTGCTTCCCGCAACTACCGGCTTCGGAAAAATTAAGAGCCGATACGTTGAAGCTTCTAAAACAGAAGGGCGTTGATGGTGTTCTGCTGTTCCGGACCTTGCTGCTCGAACTGGTCAGCGGCGTGGATACCAATAAGAATTATGAAAAATCGGATATACTCCAGATGCTTCGAATCCTGAAAAACTATGACCTGATCAAACACCCGCAGATGGAACTGTTCGGCAGGCGTAAGCGCCGGCGTCACAAGGATCAAGCCCCGTCCGCCGAAACCGCATCGCCCCCGACATAACCGGATCTATTTATCTGCCACCCAAACTCCAAGACGCGAAGAAGATTATTTTGACGGGATTACAGATAAACATAATTTTGATGTTTTCAATTCTGACATCCTGATCATCCTGTTTATGCCATAGGCAGATCTGCCCAGGCGGAAAATCCTGTCAAAAATGCATCTTTTTTTCGTACCTTAGTGCCTTCGTGGCAAACAATTCCGGCAAAGGAGAATACCTTGGACGAGCGCGAAGCTTACGTAGCGCTGAATATGATGGCGGACATCGGCCCGGTAAGCGTTCGCTCCCTGGTTGCCGTCCTTGATTCACCCCAGGCCATTTTCCAGGCCACGCAAAGGGAACTGCTGCATGCCAACGGCATTGGGACGGCGCTCGCCGATTCCATCATTGCCCAGCGCGACCAAATTCAGCCCGGCAAGGAGATAGAGCGGGCTCAGCGGTTGGGAGCGCAGATTATCACGCCAGTGGATGCCGCCTACCCCAAGCCCCTGCTCCAGATTCACGATCCGCCGCTGGCCTTGTACGTGTTCGGGACCCTGGAGCCCGGTGATAAACGGGCCATCGGCATCGTGGGCTCGCGGCATACCACACTGTACGGACGCGAATGCGCCGAGAAGCTGTCCTATCAAATCGTCAAGTCCGGATTTGTGGTGGTCAGCGGACTGGCCCGCGGCATTGACACCGCCGCGCATCAAGGCGCGTTAAAGGGCGGCGGCCGCACCCTGGCCGTACTGGGCGGCGCCTTGGATTGCCTCTACCCCACGGAAAACGCGGATCTGGCCCGGGATATTGCCCGGCACGGCGCCGTGCTGAGCGAATTCCCGCTCAGCCGGAAACCCGATAAAACCACCTTCCCCATGCGCAACCGGATCATCAGCGGACTCTCCATGGGCATTCTCGTGGTCGAAGCCGGACTGGGAAGCGGCGCGTTGATCACCGTGAACCAGGCGCTGGACCAGGGCCGCAGTGTGTTCGCCGTGCCGGGCCGGATCGATTCACCGTCATCCCGGGGGACCCATCAACTCATCAAGAACGGCGCCCGGCTGATCGAGAGCGTGGACGATATTCTGGACGAGTTTGAATTCCTGATTCCCCCCGGACCGCGCAACAACGCAACGTCAGGAACCGTCAGCAGCCGACCTCAGCTTTTACCGGAGGAGGAACGCATTGTCAGCGCCCTGGAGGAAGGCGAGCAGGACCTCGACACGCTGACGCGGACTACGGGTTTACCTGCGGCCCGCGTCAGCGCCCTGTTGATCGGGCTGGAAATGAAACGCATGGTGCGGATGCAGCCCGGCCGGATCGTGGACCTGATCCGATAAAAGAAATTAAACCATACCCGCGCAACACGCGCAAGGACACGAAAAGAAGCATGGTCGCATCATAAGTTATGAGATCAAATCGTGAAAATATTTTCCACAATTTTCCCGCTGCTAAATATGGGATACATTGCGGAAAAGTTTCAAGCACTCCGCACAGGAAGGTGCATTACACACTGTTTTTTAACTGTTTAGCGTGATTTCGCGTGTTGCGCGGATTATTCGATTTTTTTGACTTCCTCTTTGCTACGGTTTCAAGGCCGACTGGATTTTATCCAGGGGCACGCCCAAAATCGCCTGAGCAAGATTGTCAAGCTCCGCTGCCGATCCCTCAAAATGGAAGGTCCGATGCGTGTGCACTATTCCAGTACCCGGCTGTAAGGCCGCGGCGGGTGACGAAGTTTCCAGTTCGTAGAAGGGTCCCAGTTGCTCGCCACCGGGCTGGGCGGGACCATCATTGTAGGAATTAATGGTATCGCCGTTGTAAGGATCCTCTTGCCGCTCCCACATGGAATTCACATACTCCTTTGCTGCCTGCGGCTTGGTGTATTGAACGACCGTCAGGACCCTGTTGGCGGCATCATAACTGCCGAATACGGGTTGGGCACGCCGGGGCGTAAGTCCGATCTTACCGCGCTGGCAGGCATCGCCCTTGAAAAACAGCACTTTGGATTGAACCTGCAGACGGTCGGCCGGAACCTTGCCGAAATAGGCGTCATTCACGATCGGGCCCAGCCGACTCTCCGGTCCCGGATTAAAGGGAATAACAATCGTTGTGGCCGGCGACGCATTGAACATGCCCAGGATCCAGATGGAAAGCAAGCCCTTGTCTTTGATCCATGGATTGTCACCGGTATTGGTAATCCGGTTATTTGATTCAAACGCCACCATCTGAACGGACGCCGGCAACATGCATCCCAGCGCACTGGCAGCTTGAATATGCTCCCGGATACGGATTTCACGATCCAGTCGCAGCGAAAACACTGTGCCGGAGTAATTCTCCAGCTGTATTTTTTTTTGCAGGAGGATATGGCTGCGGGTCTGGGACACCAAGTCAAACGCCTCCGTATCTATCGGAGCGGGTGTGAACCAGTGATCCAAGTCAAACGGATCCCCTTTTTTGAAAAACACCGAAAACTGACCGCCTTCCGGCCCGATCCAGAACCGATCCTCCCCGCCATAGGGATTGATATGCCCAACCGACTTACCCGCCGCTACCAGCTTGCGATTGATCCAGCCATAGCTCAGGCCGTCGGTTCCGCCAACGGTACTGGTCATGACACGACCTTGCAGGGCGGGTAAAACCGCCACCTGCCCTTGCCCGGACGTACTGGACAAAACTCCCACGGGTGTATGTTGCTTTAAAAATTCAATGTCATTGCCAAATGTTGCCTTTTCCGCTTTGGTCTTCATCGTCGCATAGCCTCCTGTCATTAATATCTCTGCCGCCTATGCCGGCACCCTGGTCCTAAGCCGGATTTATGATGCGCTTACGACATATATTGTTAATGGTTAGTTATCGGATGGAACGTCAACCTTGACCGGATCGGTGAACAGGGGCAATATAACCATTATCCGATGATGAAATCAATGTTCATATAGCAATATTAGATATCCAAGCCAAGTAAAAATTATACAGCAACCATGAGTGATAAACCCGACATTACCGTCGACCCGCTGATTACACAGTTTGTCCGCTACCAGGAAGGCGAACGCAACGCCTCGACCCATACGATCGCCAGCTATTTGATTGATCTCCGGCAATTTATTGTTACTACGTGGGGCATGGAGACCGCGCCGCCGTTTCCCTGGGACAACGTGGACAAGTTCGCGGCGCGCAAGTTTATCGTGAAGTTCCAGAAAGAGAACGCCACCGCCACGACCGTGGGCCGGAAAGTATCCTGCCTGCGTTCATTTTTCAAGTTCCTGGTCCGTGAGAATCATGTGCCGCAGAATCCGTTTGCGGGCCTGATCTCGCCGAAACGCAGGAAGTTCCTGCCCCATGTCCTGTCCATCCCGGAAGTGGACCGCCTGCTAAAGGCCCCGCACCAGCTCGGCGCTGAAGCAATCAAGCAAGCAACCGACGCCAGCCGGCTCCTTTGGCTGAAATATGCCATGGCGCGCGACACAGCTATCCTGGAAGTGCTGTACAGTTCCGGCATGCGGATCAGCGAGTTGACCGGATTGATCGAGGCTAATATCGATGTTCTCTCCGGCGTAATCAAGGTGCGGGGCAAGGGCAAGAAGGAACGATTGTGCCCTATCGGCGGACCGGCACTCAGGGCTTTACACACAGCGCTGGCAAAGCGCGACGAAGCAACCCTGTTGTTCAAAAAGAAAGCCGCGCCCCTGCCTGTCTTCGCCGGAGCGCTTCGCGCAGGCAGGCCCGTGTTCATCGGCCATACCGGCGGCCGTCTGACGCCGCGGTCCATCGAACGCCTGATGAAACGTTATCTGATCCGGGCTAACTTGAATCCGAACATTTCGCCGCACGCCCTGCGGCATTCCTTTGCCACTCATCTGCTGGACGCCGGCGCCGACCTGCGCAGTGTCCAGGAACTCCTGGGCCATGCCAGCCTGTCTACCACCCAGATTTATACCCATGTCACTGTCGAACGGCTGAAAAAGGTTTATAAGGAAACCCATCCGCGGGCATGATGATTAATTATTTTGAGGACCTCTCTGATCCTTCAGTCTCGGACAGTGACGATATGTGAGTTATAGCAAATTATCATCCATGCTCTCTCGCCATCCGGCTTCAATCTCACTCCGCTTGTAGTCTGTCCAATTCGTGGCGGCATCAGTCCCATATTCTTCAACTTGGAGCCGGGTGGGCTTTAAGAAATGGATGCGGAGATTTCTCAGTCTGACTCGGGCATTACGGTCGTAGTTTACTATGAGTCCAAGCATTCCGTATGTCCCTGTGGGAACGACTTTCTTTATAACTTCCTTATCGTTGAAGAATATGCAGACTTGAGGACTCTGCACGTGAATTTCAAAGTGATGCCAAACACCCAGCGGTGTTGAACGCAACTCAGTCGCTAGATGCATAAAATCTTCCGGATGGTTGTCTTCTCTGTAACCCAAAGTGATACGCCCCAAGAACATCTAACAGAGCACACTTTTCCCCGTGGGCAGAACTGAACGTTAAACGGAAACTTCTTATCTGGCGATGAATTCTTTTCGACAAGCCCGTCCACGCTAAGCTGGTAGTTAGACCCCATCCGAAAAGAATATCCAATATCCAACACTCAATTTCCAATATCCAAGGATAAGACTTCGCCGAAAAGGCGCGCAGAAGGAGTGTATTGTCTCGTGCCGCTGATGCCGGCGCTCCGATCTTAGGTTGGATATTCCTTGTTGGACATTGGATATTGAAAATTCATGAGTGAAAATACCTTTTCGAACAGGCTCTAAAGAGGGTATCCCGCTGGTTTCCATCACTCTCCCCAACAACCTCACCGACGCCACTGTCGCTCGTAAACTTATTAAAAAGCTCAAATTACTCTATCGCTTCAAAAAGGGCGCCTTCTTTATTGCCAATGCCGCCTACGATGAACGCGATTTCTATAACTTCATCGTCAACCAATTTCACGGCCAGGCTTTCATCCCTATCAATCCCCGCAACCAACAAGCGCCGAAAAATTTCGGCCCGCACAGTTGCCCTCTCTGCGATGCCGGTCTCGAAATGTCTTCTGCCGGCATTTGGACCGAAGGCTTGCGAAAACGGGCCAAGTTCCGATGCCCTATTAAGGCATTTGCCAAAGCCGCTCTTAAATTTCCAGACGGCCTGCCCGCAATGCTGCGCATAGCGCTGCAGGCGGGTTGCCCTGTTCATCATGCCAGCTTTGCTCAAGACAAGGCCTATGGCTGTACCAAGTATCTTGACATTACCGATGATCCGCGCGCTCAGGTTCCCCGCAATAGCGCTTCCTTCAAGCAGACCTTCCGTCTCCGCACCGAAGTCGAACGCTACTTCGCTCGCCTCGGCGATCGCGAAGTCGAGCAAACCACCCATTACAAAATGCGCGCCATCCGTAACCAGATGACTATCGCTCATCTTTCCATGAGTCTTATCGCTTATGCCGCCGCTGTCCTTCTCGACCAACCGGAAAAAATCCGTTGCTTCCGCACTTTCGCAGTCCCGGATAATAAACTGGCCATGGCAGGCTAACGATCATTTGTTTTTTCAGCCACGGCTGATCCGCTGCGGCGGAAAAGAACATTTACTTCAACGGGCTCACTGTGCCTAAATCCAAGCA
>CAYQNY010000025.1:7923-25888 GCA_964418925.1 uncultured Verrucomicrobiota bacterium | reverse complement strand
CGCGGTTCTTGGGAGGCATCAACGGACCATTGAGAGAGAGCTTAAGCGTGGAGCTATTGAACATAAGGATAGGGGAGAATAGGGTCAGCCCTTGAATGAAGAATTAAGGTTGCACGGACAGGGCTGGCGGCGGTAATTTGCCTTGCATTGCAGGGCGAGACATCCAAGACTTTTATTTGAAGGGGCCCTCTATCACGTGATCTTCCACGGGGTGAACCGGCAGAGGCTGTTCCCGAACGAATCCAAAAGATAATTCTTATTCAATAAGGAATTGGGGTCACGTATCGACCACGCAACGGTGCGTGGCAAGCAATTCGACATTTCGTATGGGCAATGACTTCACATCGGTGGACAATATAGCAGGGTATGTTCGTAAAAACCAGTTGAAAAAAGCGGGATAGGCAGGTCATACAGTCGCCAGCAAGCCCAGCAGCCGAGCGAAACTCGCCATGGTCAGAGCGAAGTAACGGCCAAGGATGGTCGGAGCGGAGGGATCCCGCTAAAGAGCGGGACAGGTTTTAACTTTACCCCGCGACTCGCGGGGCCTCGACCTTTTGCACCCCAAGTCCCGACTCCCCGGGAGGTCGGGACGCTACCAGTCTGTCAAAGGGATAGGACGAGATATTTGGTTGCGCGGATCGTTCAGGTAACTCTGAATGGCTGTCCGATTCTTCTTGCGTTTAAGGGCCCGTTCCAAGCGCATAGCCTCGGTTCGTGTTAGCAGTTCCTGTAAAAACACCAATTGCCAGTCGGAGGTTCGACTGGTATAGGGAGTGTCACCCAAGTGATGATGTCGGAGGCGTGATCGAATATCATTCGTCTGGCCGATATAGTATCGGTCTAGTGCGGGGCTATAAAGGATGTAAGTCCAAGCCATGGAAAAGGGTCGGAGCGGAGGGATTTGAACCCTCGACCTTTTGCACCCCAAGCAAACGCGCTACCAGTCTGCGCTACGCCCCGATACAAGACAAAGTTGAACGCAACAATAGCATGCAGCGTATGGGCGGTCAATGTCCGACTACTTTTTCCCCGAATGCAGCGCCTGGCGATGCTCGGCAAACACGCGGGCAAATTCCTTGTAATCCGTCGGGGTAAGCTTGGTAATGCATAAAGGCTGAAACCAGCGATGGCGATAAACCCATTCCGCATTATAGAGGGTGGGTACGCCAAGTTCCGCCTGCCGGAAAAGTTCACTCGCATAATCGTCGAGAGCGTAATGTGAGAACTGCCCATCCGTGTCGATTACGGCATGCGGCATGGCGATATTGTACAAGGCCACCCGATGCAACAACGTATTATGGGCGGTCACACGGGAATTGTACATATCTCCGACACGCACCATATCGGTAAATTCCGCCAGATATGGATTAAGCGCAAAGGTGCTGATGCAAACATCCGGCTTGTAACGCTTGGCTTCCTCATAGAGCATTTTGAGAAAAACTTTTTGCAACTCCAGCCCCCACAGGTTGCCGTGATTTTTCAATCCTGCCCCCGTCGGCACCCCTAACATCCCATCAATTTTAATTCCATCCGCATTGAGGCAGTCGGGGCCATCCGCAAACCAGCGGCGGATCGTTTCACGGAAACGCGAACGATAAGCCGGATTTGTCACATCGCCGGCCACAGGAGTTCCATTCCGGGTGATACATTCTTCCGGCGGCAATCCTTCCGGCAACCAGGCGGCAAACCACAGAAAAACACGAATTCCGCGCGCATGACACTGGTCAATCCATCGCCGCATATCAGGCCATTTTTTAAGATCGGGCATGCCACTGTTCTGATGGATCGCCCAGGTAGCGTCCAGAATCACGGTTCCCGGCTTGCAATGCTGTTTTTCAAGCATCTTCACCCAACGGTCGCACAGTTTTTGAGTGCACACATCAGAAGCCTTGACACTTCCCCCCGTGCCGTCAAAAACGTTGGTGGCTCCCGCTTTGGCCACCTGATCATGCCACGTACAGTAAATGGGCTCCAGCCACCAAGCGGCCGGCTTGCGCCGAGGCGGTTTGGGCAAATAGCCGAATTGCCGGCAATGCTGTAAATATTTTTTAAGAACATCATAATGATCGTCGGCAAACATGAGCACCAGTCGCGGACTTTCCCATTGACCTTGGATCTTCAGTTTCCCGTCATATACGGCGGCAAAAGCACCGGCCAACACATTGTCAGGAACATAGGCTGTCACCGGAAGCAATACCGGGGGATTCCACTGAAACGCATCCCATGTATAACGGCCAGGTTGCGTCGCCAGTCCGACCGACACGAATTTCGAATCCCGACGATCATGCAATCCCATGCAATAACAAGGAGAAGCCAAAGCCTGACAGCCGACCGGCAGATCAAGGCAGTTACCGGCGGAAATAGTCAACGATTCTCCGGGATGAAAATAAAGTTTTTCCTGGAAATTAGGACAGGTTGAATAGACCTCATCGATATCACAGGCCATACCGCGTTCTTCACCATGAAAATATCCACGGAAAAAATGCGCCCGTTCGATCGTGTCCCGGCCTTCCACCGTGTAAAAAAACTCAATATAATCCTCAGCGCATACATAAGTGCATACTTTTCGTTGCCAGCGGCTAGATTTTTCAGGCAGAGTTATTGTCACCGTGTTACCGGCCCGCGTTTTGCTTATTCTCCCGAATGCCATCGTTTCATCCCGCTTACCCAGGGGATTACAGGCGCCACCCGGAAAGAATAAATAGCGCTGATGGGTTCCCTTGATAATCAGCAAGGCCTGTGCCTGCGCCGGATTAATTTCCAGAATATAACGCGAGGTTTCCACTTTTGCGCGCTGCGATCCAATTTTATTTTTTAATGACATAACCATCTCCATGTAATGCATTATTTACATCAACTTAAGCCACCGTGAAAACACAATATTAGTCATGCAGGAAATCGGAACAGACAACGTGAATCCACAAGCCGGCCGCGCCGGAACCGGACGCCTTCGGCAGCAAGCAGGCGGGCCTTGCGTGCCAGCGCGGCACCGTCGCGCCGGCCCTGGAAGCCGCCGAACGTGCCATCAGAGGCAATTACCCGGTGACAGGGCACTTGCGGGGCATCCACCCTCCGTAGCCAGGCTACTGCGGAGGACGAGTAGGGATTTTGTTTCAAGGCCTGGCCAACGGCACGATTGGAACGGCAACCGATATATGCGGCCAGGAATTTGTAGGTGGTCACACGGCCGTAGGGAATTTTCCGGGTGGCGGCATAGACACGCTGTTGAAACAATGTCGGCATGGTTTTAATGATAGTCAAATTTACCCATGAAACAATCTTTTTGACAGTAATGGGTTGCCACCAACGGTCATACCCGCATGAGTATGACCGGTAAATGGCAGACCGAATTTTATTGCGGCTTTACCGCACCAAGTCCATTATAACAGGCATGAGTTGGCAAGGCTTTAGTAAATTCTGCGGCCGAACGATCGGTTTTATCCTGCTGATCGTATTGGCCGCTTTGCTTTACCTGAGCATCTGGGGCATTCCCCGCCGCTACTTGGACCGGTTGCAGGACGAGCTCAAGTCAGCCGGTTATGTCGTCACCGTGAAGCATATCCGGCTGAATCTGATGAAAGGGATTGTAATTGACCACCTGCGAGTCTTTGAAGAAGAGGACCAGCTCCACCCCATGCTGGAAGCCAACCGAATCACCTTGACCATCAAACTCTTCGACTTGCTGAACGGCACGGTCCGTATTGATCCCCTGGTCGCGATTCTTAGCGGGGACCATCCGCAGAGTTTCCTGCAAGGGCATTGCATCTACATTCTGGACTCGGGCGAGTATAAAGGCCACGTTGACGCGAGCCTGGATCCGCGTCTCATGGCGTCAATGCTGGGTTCCAACCAGGCCGCGATGGTCAATACGTTTGATTGCCAGAGCCATTTACCTGCCATCGAGGTGGATTTTTCCGGTCAGGCTGGGCGCGACAATGCCATATGGGCGGCCGGCCGGATGCAGATTTCAAATTTCACATATCAGACCGTGCCGATAAAGTCATTCGGGATCCGATGCGGCTATACCAACGAAATCCTGGTATTCGATGCCATCCGCCTCGTGCTGGCGGAGGGTGAAGTCACCGGTAATGTTAAAGTCCGGCTCGACAAAAACATCGCCGATATTGACGTGGTGAGCACAGCCAATCCCATGACCATCGCCCGGCTGGCCGGACCCGAGATTGCCGCGTATCTTAAGGAGTGTCATTTCGGCTCCATGCGCGTCGCGGCGCGGGGATGTGTTGATTACGGCACCAACGCGCTGACCGACATCCGCGCCGAGATTGACGGCACCCACTGCGGATATGCACCGCTGGACATTGATCGTTGCTCCCTGAAGGTGGCGGTTAACCAATCCCGTCTCGACTTGACCGATATCCAAGTTGAACTCTACGAAGGAACCTTGGCCGGCAAGGCGTCCTTATATCCCCTTGGCGGCGCCACGAATTCACAATATGACGTATCGGTCCGGGTGGATGACGTTAACCTCAACACGCTCATGCAGTCATTGGGCTACAAGGGCAACGAAGAAATTGAAGGCTTGATCTATTCTAAATGCGTGGCGTCCGGCGTCATTGACAAAGAGCGTGGCAACCCCGTATCCGGTGGCGGCTGGGTACGCATCCAAGACGGCCAGCTTTTTCAATTGCGTATGTTTAAAGACTTTTCGCGTATGATTTCGAATCTATTTCCCGGCATGGGAACCATAACCCTGACGGATTTCGGCGCCAACTTCATGGTCAAGGACCGGAAAATCCATGCCCGCGACGTCGTGCTATCCGGTCCGAGTCTCGCCATTCATGGCGAAGGCTATTATGCGTTTGACGAAAGCATGGATTTTATCGTCTGGGTTCAGCCTCCGAAAGGCAAATCCCTCCTGCCTGAATTGAGCAAAGTCACCACGCCATTCCTCGCCAAGCTCCTGGCCGTCCGGTTGACCGGAACGGTAGCGGATCCGAAATGGTGGCCGCTCAATATGACCAGGGATCAACTGCTGGCCATGCCGAAGGACATGCTTGTCACCATGCCGAAGGATCTCCTGATCGGCCTGCCCAAGGATTTACTGGTCAACCTGCCGCAAGAGGTGTTGGTTACCCTGCCGCACCGACTGCTGGTCACCCTGCCAAAAGAAATACTGGTGGATCTGCCGCAGGAACTTTTCATCAAGCTTCCAAAGAAACTTTGGAACTCGTTGAAGCACTTGCGGCCCAAGAAGGTCAAGCCATGAACAGCATCGACTGGATTCTGGTGAAAAACACAGGGTTAGCGCCGCATGACTTGCCCGCCTCTGGGGAGGGACTCCACCGGGCGGGTTTTTCACCAGAATCCAATATGTGTAGAGGCCGTTGAAAAACGTCTCGAAGAACGGCCACGACGGAGCCCTTCGACAGGCTCAGGGCCTTGAGCGAAGTCGAAACGGCGTGGCCCTCCATACAGGAAAAAAACGCGCCTTTTTGATCATGGAGGGACGCGTCCCGCCCAACGCGGGACAAGCTCTGTTTTCATGCCCTTGGCAGATCCGCCAAGGCGGAACCACGCGTTTCGCGTGGTCGCGTCCGTGTCCTTTTTCAACAGCCACTGTAGACCTGACCTCGATTTATACCGATTTACCCGGACACCACACTAGCGTCCAATTTCCTTCAAGCGTTTGCCGGACATAAGGTTCTCTTCGATCTTCTCCAGCGAAATGCCCTTGGTTTCCGGCACGAACAGAAGGAAGACAATAATAAAAACGATTTCAAGCAGACCATAGAGCAGGAACGTATTGCCATGCCCAAAGTTTTCCAGCAAAGACAGGAAAGTCAAAGCCACAATACCATTGACAATCCAGTTAGTGGCCGTGCTGGCGGTAATACCAAGGTCACGGCCGCCAAGAGGATATATTTCCGAACAGAGCACCCAGATAATCGGTCCGGCACTCATGGCAAATCCCACGATAAAGAGCAGGAGAAACGCAATGGCCGCAAAAGTTATGAAATGATGCGGAGCCACGGTGGAAGCCGCATCTATCGCCGGATGGCTGTCGAGCCCCGTCTTGAACATAAGGCCCACCATGCACATTGAAATACCCATGACCACAAACCCGGTGTACATAATTGGTTTGCGGCCGATTTTATCCACAAAGGCAATGGCAATGAATGTTGCCAGCACATTGACACAACCAACCAGGACAGTGCCCCACATCTGCTCTGAAACTGTCCCAAAGCCGGCAATTTCAAAAATCTTGGGGGCATAATACATTACCACGTTGATACCTGTAAGTTGCTGGATAATCTGCAGGCCTATACCAAGAAAGATGACCTTGCGGAAATTGCTGTTGCCGGTAAATAGTTTGAATCCGTCTTGTTTTACTTTAAGAGTTTCCTCTATCTCGTCCATTTCGGAGCGGATTTCCTCTTCGGTATTACGAATTTTTGACAAGACATCATTGGCCCCGGATTTGCGGCCTTTCAGGAACAGCCAGCGCGGACTCTCAGGCAGGAAATAAACGGCAATAAACATAATAATTGACGGGATCACCAAGATTCCCAGCATTACGCGCCAGTGCCCGCCAATATGTCCGAGGACATTAGCATAGGTCGCGAAGTACGTATCACTCAAAAATGCAATCACAATTCCAATAGTAATCAGCAGTTGATACATGGAAATCATACTGCCTCTTATGGCCTTGGGCGCGATTTCCGACAGATAAAGCGGCGCCGTGAAGGAGGCCATACCAACGGCTATGCCAAGGAAAAATCTTAGGCCTATCAGAATTTTAACGGAGGGCGCCAGGGAACAACCCAGCGAGCCAAGGGCAAAAACTATGGCGGCAATCAAAAGCGTGCACTTGCGCCCGTATTTTTTCGTAAAATACCCGCTGATCAACGCGCCAAACGTAGCGCCCCACAGCAAAGCACTGACAATATTCTCGAGCTGTATTGTGTTTGACCCGAATTCCTTGCCGATGTAAGGCAGTGCCCCTGATATCACTCCAATATCAAGGCCGAAAAGCAATCCAGCCAATGCAGCCGTAAGACCGGTAATGTAAACAATGGGCTTATACTTTAACTTGCCAGACAGTGTCTTTTCATCATTCATGGAACTAACCCTCCTTTAATCCGAAACCCAACCTGGCGCCTGTAACGTCCACTGACTTTAACCCTGAAAATATTATTTATACTATACGTCAGTACGATTTACCATCAAAATTTAGTGTGCATGTCACTAATGGACGCTTTTCACTGGTGGTAATCATGCTCTCCCGCGCTGGCATAATTTTAGGCTAAATCGGCTTTACTTACAGGGGGAAGAAACGTTATATTTTTTTTATTAGTCTGACGTCGTGATTGCCGCCACGGCGGATAATCACAAGTGGCTTCTACTCCAGCAAATCCGCTATGGCGGAAATACTTTATGACAACTCATATAAATCACAAGTTTTATCATTCTCTCAGACAAGTATCCGCGCGGATGCTGTTTGTTCTTTGCTTGCTCGCGCCGGTGTTTGTAACCGAAGGTTGGGCGCAAGAAACCAATGAAATTACCGCGATCCGATCTCAATTACAGTTAATGAAGAAACATCATGCCGCAGAAATCCAGCGCCTGGAGCAACGCCTTGACGAGATGCAGCACAAGGATGTCGACCAGATGCACGTCTCCCCGGCAAGCGTAAAAGCCCTTACCGATTTTCAGAAAGCCAGGCAAAAGGGCGAGATTGAAACGTATCACGATCAAACCGCGCTCGAAGTCTATGAGGACACGCTGCCGGAAAGCGTGCTTGCCATCCAGGATAACCTGCATACCCGTCTGTTCGAATATCTGAGCAAGGGGTTTGAATGGCATGGTTATTTCCGCGCCGGCGCCGGCATCAACAGCAAGGGCGGGCACATGGACGCGTTTCAGGCGCCGGGTGTACCGGTCAAATACCGGTTGGGCAACGAATCGGATACCTATCTCGAAACCGTGGCCAATGAAAAAAACTGGAATCCGAATCCGGACGGACTCAAGATCAACACCCAAATCCGGGTCGCTTACAAAACCCAGCAAAACAAGTCGGAGGACATGGATAACCGGGTCGTCCTGCGCGAGATGTTCGTCGGCATGAGCAATTTTATTGAGGCCAACCCATCAACCAAAGTCTGGGTCGGCGAGCGCTTTTACCGCTTGCCCGAACTGAACATTAACGACTTCTGGTGGTATGACCTGAGCGGCTACGGCGGCGGCCTGGAGGACATCGCGGTTGGCACCGCCCGGATGCACATCGCCTATATCGTCTTTTCCGAGTCGGCTTCCAGTTACTGGACCAGCACCGACCAGGGGGCTTTCGATTACACCACCAGCAATGGACGGCTGACCAAAAATAATTTTAATATCATGATTTCCGATTTATATGCCGGCGTGGGAAAAATCACGGTCTGGGTGAATGGAGGGTACATGCAGGGCGGCACGGCAACGAACACATCCAGCACCTATCATTATCCCTCCCAGGCGGGTATTGATTGCGGGGGTATGCATCAGATCAAATACAATAAGATCCAAAATCAGCTATCCTTCCAATATGGTTATGGCTGCAACAGTTCGCTCTCCGCCGCCGGCAACACACCGGCCACGGATGATAACAGCCATGCCAATATTGTCCGGGCAACGGAAATGTACGACCACCAAATCACCGAACGTTTAAGCACGGAAATCGTCGGTGTCCTGCAGTATTTTAACAGCGGCGCCGATGCCAAGGCGGACACCACCTGGGCGAGTTTCGGCATGCGTCCCATTTTCCAGTTTATAAAACATTTCGGGATTGAATTTGAGCCGGGTATAGATTATATCAACGATCGCCAGAACGATGTGGATTCATACCTGTTCAAGCTTACCGGCGCCTTGCGCATTACACCGGCGCCTGATTTTTTCAGCCGGCCGGCCTTCAGGCTTTTCGCCACATATGCCCAATGGGGGAAAGATTTTGAGGGGAATCCATCCTTAGGCGGAACAGCTTTTCTCAACCAGCGGAACGGCCTTAACTTCGGTGTCCAGGCCGAACACTGGTGGTAACACACGTCCCCCGCCCTGTCCATTACGGAATGCGGATGACAACATATTAGAAATATAACGAGGCCGCTGATTTATGAACAGCCTTGACTGGATTCTGGTCTTCATCTTCATGGCCGGTATGATCGCAATGGCGACCTATCTTGGCCGCAAACAACGCACCAAAAAGGACTACTACCTGGGTGGCTACAAGGTGAATCACTGGGCTATCGCCATTTCCACCATGGCCACCCAGTGTTCCACCAACAGTCTGTTGGGGGCGCCGGCCTTTGTGATTGCCGTCGGCGGACTCCTGTGGCTGCAATACGAACTGGCCGTGCCCCTGGCCATGATCGGAGTGATGCGATTTCTGCTGCCGTTCTTTCGACGGCAGCAGGTGGTCTCTGTTTACGAATATCTTGAAAAGCGATTCGGCCCGGGCAGTCGTACGCTACTTTCGGTGCTGTTTCAGTTTCTGCGCGCCTTTTCAACGGGCGTGACGGTATACGGCATTTCCATTGTCATCCAGCAGCTCATTGGCATGCCCTTCTGGATGGCCGTGCTCATACTGGGTCTCATTACGGTGTTCTACGATTTCCTCGGCGGCATGCAGGCCGTTATTTATTCCGATGTTATTCAAATGATAATTCTGTACATCGGCATTACCGTGTGTCTCGGATATGCCGTTCATTTCGCCGGCGGCTGGGGAAACGTCTGGGCAACATTTCCGGCCGAGAAGTTGAGAACCCTCGACTTTTCCGGATGGGGTTTTCACCAGGGCAAAACCTTTACGTTCTGGCCCATGCTGATCGGGGGGTTCTTTCTCTATCTCAGTTATTACGGTTGTGACCAGACCCAGGTACAGCGGGAGCTATCGGCCGGCGACCTGGATAAAACCAATATGTCCCTGTTCATCAACGGCGTCGTTCGTTTTCCGCTGGTGATTACCTATTGCCTGGTCGGGGTTGCCATTGGCGCGTTCATGATCCAACATCCGGAGTTTCTCCAGCATATTACGAACCCCGCTACGGGCGAACCCAATTACAATCTTGTCGTCCCGGCGTTTTGCCTGCATTACCTGCCGCACGGCATCATCGGACTGGTCATAGTTGCGCTGTTCGCGGCGGCGATGTCCTCTCTGGATTCCACCATCAATTCCCTTTCGGCCACAACCGTCCATGACATCATCGAACGGTTTTTCGTTCGGGGCGGATTGCAGGGAAGAGCCGGAATGATCTGGGCCCGGCTGACAACGATTTTCTGGGGCGGCGTCTGTGTGACGTTTTCTTTTTTCGTGGGCGATATTTCCAAGTCAATTATTGAATCCATTAATAAAATCAGTTCCGTCGCCAACGGCCCGATTCTGGGAACGTTTCTCCTGGCCACGCTGACCCGCCGCACTAACGACCGCGGGGTCATGATCGGCATTATCGCGGGATTTCTGGGCAATATATACCTCTGGAACTATTGCCCGGGAATATCCTGGCTGTGGTGGAATGTCATCGGGTGCGCCATTACATGCAGCATGGGCTATGTTGCCAGCCTGGCGTTTCCGTCGCCGCCGGCGTCAAAAATAAACGAGGAATTAATTTTCCGGGCCAATGCCATGGAACAGTTTGGCTACCGCCGTCACTGGGCGCGCTATCAATGGGGTCTTGTCTTTTACTTTTTATTTATGCTATTAATCCTCAAAGGAATTGATATGCTTGGGCGTCTTGGATCTTGATCATTCACAGACTGGAGTTCATTCATGACAAACGCATGGTGGGAACTGGGATCTCAAATCAGTGTCGGCGGCAATGATTTATGGCGGATCGGGGCGCTGTTCGTAATCATTGTCCTGGCGTTCGGCATCGGTAAATTCGCGCGGCACCTGATCCTGACCGCCGCCGCCCGCTGGGAAAACCAACAGCGACAGGTACTGGCCGTCACCCTGCGCGCCATCGCCAAATCCATCGGATTCATCGGGGTGGCCGTCGGATTAAGAATCGGCCTGAATGTCCTGATATTGAATACCCAGGTCGGCAATCTATTCACCACGATCACCGATATCCTGGTCGTGGTGGCCCTGTTCTGGACCCTGTACTGTCTGGTTGATGTAATTGATTTCTGCCTGATGCGCACGGCCTCACGGACACCCAGCAAATTGGACGACATGCTGGTTCCGATCGTGCGGACCAGTCTTCACATAACGATTGCCATCATGGCCCTGCTGCAGATATGCACCATCCTGAGCGACAAACCGGTGACATCTCTGCTGGCCGGGCTGGGCGTCGGCGGTCTGGCAGTGGCGCTGGCGGCACAGGATACATTGAAAAACTTCTTCGGATCCATCGCCATCTTCGCCGACAAGCCCTTTGAAATGGGCGATCGCATCGTGGTGGACGGTCATGACGGACCCGTGGAGCAGGTGGGTTTCCGCTCCACGCGCGTCCGAACCTTGACAGGAAATCTGGTCACCATTCCCAACAGCGAGATGGCCAGCAAGACCATTCTAAACATAGGGAAGCGCCCCCATATCCGGCACCTTGGTTATATTACCATTACCTACGATACGCCGCCGGAAAAAGTCGAGCGGGCGGTCGCGATCATCAAGGAGCTATTGAACAATCATGAAGGCATGCAGCCGGATTTCCCGCCGCGGGTGTATTTCCATGAATTCAGCGCCAGTTCGCTGAACATCATCATGCTCTACTGGTACCATCCGCCGAAGTACTGGGATTACATGGTGTTTAACGAACGGCTTAACATGGACATTTTACGCCGGTTTAACCAGGAAGGTATTTCGTTCGCCTTCCCGACCCAGACGATTCATCTGGCTAATGCGCCGACTGCTGATCCGGGGGCAGGACCGGGCTCTTAGCCTGACTTATTCATGAAGATATTGCCATTCGTGAATAAGTCACTTTAGGCCAATCGGTTATGACGATTGACCTAAAGACGTCGTGATTGCCCGCCGTGGCGGGCAATCACAAGTGGCTACCCCTTGTCGCCCTGCAGTTGCAGGGCGACGACGGCCCTGCGGGTGGATTATTCACGACTCGTCGCGAATAATCCAAGTTAGTACAGGCTTTTATAAATACGGTGACGTACAAGCAAACCTACCCCGCGCATGTCTCCGGCGTGGTAAACCTTCGGCTTACCCTGACACCATCAGCGCCACGTAGGGAACGACATTAAAGACCAGCCAGATGATTTTGAATAACCCCAGAAACGAGTAGATCACTACGTTGAACGTTTCCCGGGGCATGGGCAACCATTTACTGTGTAACCTGTACACAAAATCACCGGCGAACACCAAGATCAGGGATGAAAGGATCAATAACCCTCCATTCAGGATTGTACACCACATGAAAAATGCTCGGACGGCAGTAATGTCCATCGTCTTCCTCCTTTTCTATTCCGACATCCAACGTCATGATCACCATTTTTCATGAGCGCAGCGAATGAAAATATGGTGCATCAATTTGTTCTCCGATTTCGGTTGTTTTGTTTGTCAGATTACCGGTTTTGGTGTTGGATTTCCAGTCTTTTGGCGTTTGGTGTTGCCAAAGCAGGTAACATTCATATTCACGATCCACCTTTATCGAGACTATGGCGGGACAAGTCGCAAAGGAAGCATGGCTTCAAATCTAACATAGTCACACTTTATAAAGTGTGACTATGTTATCAACGGGGCAATCGTGCGAATTTTGTGACGATATGCACTATGGCTTCGGCATCTCCTCTGCCTTTTCTTACTGGAGGAGAATGGCCGGATGAGCGCGGCTCAGCCTGACAACGGCGTCAGCGCCGGTTGTCAGGCGAGTACGCAGCTCCATCGGTGGGTTCTGAGGCGCACAACGCCGAAGAGCCCAACGGTGGAGCGACTCGTGCTACGTAGCGAAGCCTACTTTGCTACACTGCGAAGTATCGCTACGAAGCACGAGCGCAGAGTAGCAAGCTCAGTCTCTTGTTGGCCAGGCTCCCTCTCATTTGTTTGGCGTGTCCATGAACCCGATGATCATCTCCGGAGGAACGTTACACCTGAGCCCCAGCGCTCCAAAATCACATTGGGCGGACTTCGGCATTGCACGGTAGAGCACCATCCTCTGTAATGTGGCTGATGCATAGCGTCCGACGGCAGGATCACGCATCTTGCGATCGAGCCAATCGAGAGGAAGACTGCATTTCACTATCGAGGGAATACATTTTTTTCTGTGGAGATTAAGAAGCTTTTGTCCCTTTTTGCCGAGATTAGCAGCCAGCGTGCCCAGGAAGTGTCCCTTGTGGTGGCCATTTGTTTCATATGCCGTCAGCCAAAGCCCAACCGTGCCGTCGTACCACTTCAGATATTCGCGACAGACTGGAGCAAAGGCCTTGTCAACAGCATGTGATATGCCGAAGGCTTCGTGTGTTAACTCAAGCAGCAACTCCCGAGTTGTGACAAGCAGGCCGCGCTCAGTGTAACTTCTGCGGTCTGGAGGGCAGCACGAATGGTACACCGCGACTGACGCATACTCGGAGCGGATGACGCACTCCGCGTCGGCGCGCAGTGTGCGAACGAGGGGGGCCGTTACGTACTTGGGTGCGTCCGCGAACTCATGAAAGAGTTTATAGTCGCCTGTGACATCGCTTTGAAGTTGACCCCAGACACCGGGAGCATCAAGTAACTTTTGTAGGTCGGCCCGAAAGCTCTCGGGGTCGTCAACGTCCAGCATCACTCTGTCTTGTGTCGCTCTCATCATTCCCCGGCCAACCATTGATTAACAGGTAAATTTGACCGATGCTAATATCAAGGCATTATACCTTGATCAAGTCAGTGCCACATCATTCTCGACCAACGACGCGGATATACCAGACAAGCTGGCGGAGCCGGCCCGCCTCTAGCGGGAAAACTCAACCGGGGACCCACCCATTATTCACCCAGCCACAGGACCTGATACGCCTGAAGACAAATATCTTTTGAAGCATCACCCAAGGGGGCGCCGGCCAGGAGATCCAGGCACGGCTTCCAGGACAGCCGGGACCTAATCGCTTGATAGGGAATGGATACCGGCGTCTCCGCAACATTATGAACTGCCAGTACATGTTCGCCGCCGGCCGGCGCGGTCCGCTCCACCACGAACAGCCGGTCATCAATAGCATGGATGACCTGCGGACCTTCGGGGTGAAAGGCCGGATGTTCCGCCCGCAACTTAAGCCGGCGAATCAATTCATTGAAAACGCGCGCCGGATAACCATCAGTATCGCCCAGGCATCGGGTTAACTCATCCTCATCCCATTTCGTCCGGTTAATGGAACGGATTTGTTCCGTTTGTTTCACCAGGGCGGTATCATTCGATGCCGCCACGAGGCTGTTAAAATAAATCGCCGGAATACCACGGAGTGCCAGGGGAATCGCCTGCGAACAAAGAAATCGATCGGCCGTCAACTCTGGCGCGGCGTCTTTTTCTGAAGACAGGACGTCAAAAAAAGTGATATTCATTTCATAAGCGCTGGTACTGCCGTCGGAATTCTGTCGGCTGGATACCTGCCCATCCCGCGCCAGGCACCGATCCAGGAGCGCCTTGATTTCCTGTTCGGGAACGAGTCCCTGGAGCGGAAGCACGCCAATGCCGTCGTGCGACGCGGTGAAATTAAGAAACGTGCATCCGGCCGGAAGCTCGGACAGCGCGGCCGCCCATTGGGTCAGATACCGCGCCTGGCCGAACGCCAAGGCATGCAAGACCAGCGGGGGCAGAGCAAACTGATACACCATATGGGCTTCATCGCCCGCCCCGAAATACGCCACGTTGTCCTTATGCTGTACATTGGTCTCCGTCAACAACAGGGTTTGGGGCGCCGCCATATCCAATAAATCCCTGAAAATCTTGACGATCTCATGGACTTCCGGAAGATGGATGCAAGATGTTCCCACTTTTTTCCACAGATAGGCAATGGCGTCCAGACGAATAATCCGCGCCCCCTGGGACACATAAAACAACAGGATATCCATGATTTCAAAAAGCACATCGGGATTGGCAAAGTTGAGATCAATCTGGTCGGCGCTGAACGTCGTCCAGACATGACGCAGGCCATGCCGGGTATATGCCGCCGTCAACAAGGGACTGGAGCGGGGCCGAACGACAGCCGAAAGATCCGTCTGGGGATCCATTTCGATAAAATAATTGCGGCCGGGCGCCACGCCGGCCTGATAATCAATAAACCACCCGCTTTCCCGGGACACATGATCAAGCACCAAGTCCATCATCAAATAAAACCGTTCTCCCAGGGCCTGCACTTTCGGCCAGTCGCCCAGTTCGGGATTCACCATCCGGTAATGAAGAATGGAAAATCCGTCATCGGACGAATACGGGAAAAAGGGCAGAAGGTGAACATAGCTAAACGCTCCCGCCAGGCGGCTGTCCAGAAAACGTTTCAGGGTCACCAGCGGCTTTTCCCCGGCCCGGTGAACCATATCTCCATAGGTAATGAGGATGGCATCGCGCTGATTCCAACGCGATACTAACGGCTGCACATCCATCCCAACCCCGTAGCGTCCCACCAGCATGGCCAAGCGGCGGAGACAATGATCGGCCTGATCACCGTACAGCCGCTTAAAACGCGCGTGAAATTGATTCATGATCGGACTGGAAAAATATTTTTGCATGATGAGCTACGGAGAAAGTCCTCGCACATTCGTAAGCAGGGTTCTCAGCGAACGCCGCAACACCGCGTAACTGTAATGTCGCCTCGCAATCCGGTAATTATGTTCAACCATTTCATCGCGATAGACCTGATCATCCAGGATATGCCGCACTTCATCAACAATTTCCTTGGTCAGGTACCCCCCAATGATGGGAATTTTAAATCCTTTGGGCTCGATATCCCTGGCAAAATTTCCATACCGGTTAACCAACACCGGCTTCCTGAAATAGACGGACTCCAGGAACGCATTGCCGAATCCCTCCTGGATACTGGGATAGGTAATGAAATCAGCATGGGGATACAAGTCCCACAAAGTATATTTTTTCTTGCCCTCTTCGTTCATTTGGCGGATATCGCCGACGCGCGTAGCGATAAAGCGCAAATCTACGCCGACTTTCCGCGCAAACCCGGCCAGCATATCGCGGTATTCATAACCTTCATCACCGGCTTCGTGGGAAACAACCAGCTTGTATTTCTTCCCCCCCCCCCAGCATCTGCACCAAGTTGATGGCATGGCCGATTCCCTTGCGGGGCACCACGCGCGTAGGCTGAAGAATCATCACATCACCCGGACTCAGCCCAAGTTCCGACCGCACGTCGGACGCATAGGTATCCGGCGGCGGCGGCGCGTTTTCAAAATCCAGCACATTGGGGATCAACAGGGCCGGCACCGCTTTACGGCGCGCCAATTCTTCCTGAGCCGTCTGGTTAATGACAACATGCTGAAGATCAAAATTACACGGCGGAAAGGCCATATTCAGGCAATCAAGAACGGGATTGATCGAAAAGCGTGCCCTTTCCCAGGGTAGGTCATGATGATGCGCAATGGCCGCAATATGCGTCTCAGCAAGCAATTCCGTCACGGCCATGCCTAAAGTAATATGCATGGGAAGCGAAACCGCATTTTCGATAATCAGAATATTGATGTCAAACCGGCGGATGAAATCGTAAAGCGTCGCCTTCAAATAATCGGTCATCTCATGGATACGGGACGTGACCAGAGACGATCGCGCTGTTTTTCCCCACACCCGCTCATTAATCCAGACATTCTCGGGATGACTGAAAAATGCCTCCGGAACACAATAACTGACCTCCGGCTCATGATCCAAACGCCCCGCGTACCAGAAACTACGATGCTGGTCCACGGCCAGGACTTGCGCCCATTTGGCACTTTCCTGAGACACGCCGTCCGTTCCGGCAAAACGCGTAGAAATAAAACCTATGTTTTCCGACATGACAAATCCGCGGTGATAAAATCCATTCAAGAATTTCCGGTATGATAGAACCTTTATCCGCCGGATAAAAGGAATATCCTCATTTTTATATCCCCGGCCCTATGGCCGTTCAGCTACGACCATCCTACGCCCGCCGCGGTCGGTAACCGGACTGCTTTTTTAATAGTTATTTCCCGCGTTTGTCTGTAAGCTTAGACTATGCAAACAGGATGGCGTTCCAGGCTGGGTATTGGCCTGCTGATTTATAGTTGCGTGGGCTACGGTGTCGCCGCTCTCGTACCATTCATGGGGTTTTCCGGCACCGTTACCGTGATTTTTATCGGCGGTATCAGCCTTTCCTGTGAAATCGCATTTATCGCGAGCATCGCCCTCCTCGGCAAGCCGTTCATCGAGATGCTCAAGGCAAAATGCAAAGCATGGTTTGCCTGGCGACAGCCCGCCGCACCGGCGAGGTTGATCAGCCGGCGCCGGCATGTGATCGGCATTACCATGCTGATCCTGAGCTGTCTCCCCTACTTCATCGCCGAGTTTATGCTGATTTTCGACCACACTCAACCCCACCATATTCGATTCATCATCGGGATACTGCTGGCAAGCGACGCCATGTTTGTCACCAGCCTGTTTATCCTAGGTGAGAAATTCTGGGAGCGGCTGAAAAAACTCTTTGAATGGCCGGGCGCCGATACCACCAGCGCTTGAAGAGACACCCCCCATCTCTGCACACTTGACCTTGGCCCGGATATTCATACACTACTCTAGATCAAGCGGGTGTTGCTTAGTGGTAAAGCTCCAGCCTTCCAAGCTGGTCACAGGGGTTCGATTCCCCTCACCCGCTCCCCTCTCTCGCCTTTATCAAGAAGCTCCAGCTGGCGCGGAACGCGCCACAAGCTTCCAAGTTTATCCCGCTGTAAGCGGGGTTTATCCCGCTACGAGCGGGACTGGTCACAGGGCCCCGCCGGCCCGCGGGGTAAAGTTCGATCTTGTCACGCCTGCGGCGTGATCCCCTCACCCGCTCCCCTCTCTCGCCTTTATCAAGAAGCTCCAGCTGGCGCGGA
>CAYQNY010000025.1:0-7823 GCA_964418925.1 uncultured Verrucomicrobiota bacterium | reverse complement strand
GCGGGGTAAAGTTCGATCTTGTCACGCCTGCGGCGTGATCCCCTCACCCGCTCCCATCTTACACATTTATCAAGAAGCTCCAGCTGGCGCGGAATGCGCCACACCATGCAGTCATTTATGGCTAAGCGTTATTCTTGCTCGTCGCCAAACGTTTTTCGCATAACCATCCGCATAACCTTGGCAACCAGGAGATACCCCAACACCGTAACGATGCCGTAGGAAAACATTTTCCACAAGTCGCCCGCGGATGACGGAATCGCCGACGCCTGATTGGATATCTCCTCAGGTCCATAGTGCAGCATGACCAGCGCGATCAGAATCGCGGGGAGCGGCACGACAATGCTCAAGACCTGCTTGATATAGCGGGGCACCGGGAGAAAACGCAACAGCCTGAGCACGCCAATCGTAGCTCCCGTGCCCATGGCAAACGCCAGCGCCATTTTGAGCAGATGTTCGTTCATTCAAACGTGATGGCCGTAAAGACCGGATATTGCGTCAGTTTTTCCCGGCCTTTAAGCGACGCCAGTTCGATCAGGAAAGCGATTTCCACAATACGGGCGCCCAGCTTTTCAATCAGGCGGGCGGAGGCCGCCGCCGTGCCGCCGGTTGCCAGCAGGTCATCCACGAGCAGCACTGTATCACCCGGTTGCAGGGCATCGATGTGCATGGCCAGGGTCGCGGAGCCGTATTCCAGTTCATAGGATTCCTCAATCGTGGTAAACGGCAGTTTCCCTTGCTTGCGGATGGGAATGAAACCGACTTTCAGGGCGCGGGCCATGGCGCCGCCGAAAATAAAGCCGCGCGCGTCCACCGCCGCCACGGCGCGGATATCCTTTCCTTTGTGCCGATCACACAGCACATCAACCGCTATTTTAAACAATTTCGGATTCGCCAGGATCGGCGCAATATCCCGGAACAGCACGCCCTTGATGGGGAAATCCGGAATATTACGAATGGCCTTCTTCAGTCTCTTCAATTTTGCTTCATTCATGGTTGCTCCGATGGGATTGGGTTGACTTAATTTACAACCCGGATTCTAGCGCATCGGCGCCCGATAGACAAAAGAATTATTTACAGACTATTTCTGCTTGCTTTAAAATATAAAACAAAGCAAATTGCAGCATGTTTTTGGAGATTATTTTTTAAGGAGAACCTGATGACATCTCATGAACGAGTGCGACGCGCCGTGCTGTTTCAAGGGCCGGATCGGGTCCCCATCTGTTTGCCCGAACCGTGGGGCACGGATTTTCATTACGTGGGGCCGACTCCGGATCCGAATTGGAAACCGCGGGTTGAGGGTGAAGATGAATGGGGGTGTGTCTGGACCAAACTGCAGGCTGATAAAACCATGGGACAAGTGACGGTCCATCCTCTCAATGACTATGCCCGGCTGAACGGCTATACGTTCCCCAATTATGAGCTGGACGCGCGTTATGAGAACGCGCGGCAGGCCATTGCCGGCAATAATGAAAAAAAGTTTGTGCTGGCCAGTGTTCCTTTAAGTTTTATTCACCGGCTTGAATATTTACGCGGACATGAGGAAGCCTGGACCGACTGGTCCTTCTATCCCGAACAGATGCATGCACTGATGACCCGTATGGGGGATATTGCCATTACCGCCATTCGCCGCATGGCCGCCATTGGCGCTGACGGTATTATGTCCGCCGATGACTGGGGGCTCCAGGATCGCCCCATGGTTTCACCGGCAATTTTCAAAGAGTTTTTCAAACCGCATTATGCCCGCGTCTATCAAGCCGCCCGTCAAGCCGGTTTGCTCTGTTTCCTGCATAGTTGCGGACATATCGCCGATCTGCTTGACGACCTCATTGATGCCGGCCTGCACGTGATCCAGATGGACCAGCAGGAGAACATGGGCATCAAAAACCTGGCGCAGCGGTTTGGCGGTCGTCTGTGTTTCTGGTGCCCGGTGGATATTCAAAAAACCATGATCAACGGCACGGACGATGATATCCGCGCTTATGCGCGCAGTTTGATACTGGAACTCGGCCGGTTCAACGGCGGATTCATTGCCAAGTGGTATCCCTCCCCGCAAGCCGTATCCCATTCAATGGAAAAGGTCAAGGTCATGGCGGAAGCTTTTGTCAAGTATGGCCAATATCCGCTTAAGACCTGATCTATTCATCTGCCACTAAGACGCGAAGACACAAAGTATTATCTGATAAGTATTAAAGGCATAATTCTACTTGTTTTCCGTTTTGATTATTTCTTAGTACCCCCGCCTTGCGGGGCAAGTCCCGCGCGGCGCGGGATAAACTTAGTGCTTGCCCCGCGTTTCGCGGGGTTTACCCCGCCACAGGCGGGGCCTTCGTGGCGAATAATTAAGGTTAAGGCACGTTAACGATAAAAAACAAACTCGCCGATCACCATTCAACGCGCCTGATTATTCAGCACAATCCTGGCGTTGCGCTGCAGCCGTTGCAGGCCAATGCGCTGAACAGCCGTGCCGGCAAAATGGATCTCAAACTCGGCCGCCGTCATCGCCAGGCAGGTTTTTGGCGCTGGCCGCGGCTGATCCGACCCGCGAAATTCCGGCATGACAAAATCCGTGGCCTGACAATTCCGGGGGCATACCGAAGTACAGCGGTCACAGCCGTAAAGTGATGACCCAATGCAAGACCGCAGCGATTCGGGGATGTTGCCTTTATGTTCAATCGTCAGGTAGGCTATGCAACGGCGCGCATCCACCAACCCATCCGGCTGAATGGCGCCGGCAGGGCAAGCCTCCAGGCAGAGGCGGCAATCGCCGCATTGACTGGCAATGGGGGGCGAAGCTTCCAACTCCAGGTTCACCAGCAGTGCCCCCAGGAACAGACAGCAACCCAATGCCGGATGGACAAGACTCCCTTGTCTGCCGATCCAGCCCAGCCCAGCGCGACACGCCCATTCCCGCTCCAGCAAGGGGGCGGTATCCACGCAGATCCGCGCCTGCAAAGGCACAGCCACCCGTTCACGGATGACCTGTTCCAGATGTTTCAGCTTTAAACGTAATACAACGTGATAATCATCCCCCCGGACATAATTCGACCAATATTCGGATCGCCGGGTGGACGGATAGGCAGCGGCAACCATGATCACGGATTTGGCATAAGGCGCCAGCCGGGAGGGATGCGAGCGTATCTCCGTATTTCCGGACAGATAGGACATCTCCCCCGCGTAATCCCGTGCCAGCCATTTCCGGAACCGGGCAAAGGTCCGGCTGGGTCCCACGGGAGCAAACCCTACCGCCGCGAAACCCAGCCGTTTAGCTTCTTCCTGGATGAATGCTTCAAGTTGCATGGAAAATCAGAGGTCAGGAAGAGTTCCGACCAAGGCAATTGCCAAGAGACAAAAGATCTGAGCTTTGTATGTGATTATTCTGTCCTGCTGATCTCTGATCTCTGATCGCTGACCTCTTGTATAATTCGCGCCGCCACTTCCTCAACAGTCTTCCCCGTCGTCTCCACCTGGAAAGGAATCGCGGCGTAGAGCGGCTGGCGTTTGGCCAGTAGATTCCGGATCGCGACGGCGGGGTCCGGCTGATTCAACAACGGACGATGAGTGGAATTGCCAACGCGACGCAAAATCTCTTCCGGCGCGGCGGACAGACAAACCACGCGGCCTGATTGACTGAAATCACGGATATTATCCGGATTCAGCACGATGCCGCCGCCGGCGGCAATCACCTGATTCTGCTGTTGTGCCAACTCCCGGACCAGGGCTCGCTCCATGGCCCGGAAGCGGGGTTCACCGTCATCGGCAAAGATACCGGCAATCGGCTTGTCGGCCCGGGCTTCAATGAGTGCATCCATGTCCACAAATCGGCAATGGAGCGCTTCAGCCAGTCGTTTGCCGACAGCGCTCTTGCCTGTGCCCATGAAACCGACAAGAACGATGTTTATTTTTTGATTAAATCTATCCATTTTATCACGCAGATTTTTTGACGGGATAACAGGATTTGGGGTTTCAATCTGGAACTCAGGAGCGGAATTATTCGTTGTTTTTTTGAGTTCATGAGTTCCAAACTCATTACATCCTGAGCCATCCTGTGAATCCTGTCAAAATTTCATTGGGTCACATTCCCGGCGGCCGGGTTAACCAGGTGACATAGATAGACCAGCCCAGTTCCCCTCCCAGGATCCAGAGCAAGGCTGCCAGCGCCAGGTAAGGGCCAAAGGGGATACGACTGCCGAAAGATTTTTTCCGGGCCAGAATAAAACTCACCCCTACCACGGCACCAAACAAGGACGCAATCATGACCACAAACACGACAGCCTGCCAGCCCAGGAAGGCGCCAATACCAGCCAGCAGTTTGACGTCCCCCATCCCCATGGCCTCTTTCCGGAACGCCAGGGTTCCAAGGGTCGCCACGGTCCAAAGAAAGAGGGCCCCCACCACCAGTCCGATCATCGAAACCTTGAAACCGGCATAGGCCGTCGCCTGGCCATGGATGGACGGAAACAACAGGCTGAGCACAGGACCGATCAGCATGCCACCCACCGTGATACGGTCAGGAATGATCATGTGATCGAAATCAATAAAACTGCCGATAACCAGACCGGTGGCCATGAGCCAATAAACGGGTGTGCGCCAATCCCATCCGTAGAATTTCCAGATCAGCAGAAAAAATACGGCCATCAGGAATTCAACCAGGAAATACCGGCCGGCAATGGCGCCGGCACATTGCCGGCATTTCATGCGCAAAAAAAAACAGCTCACCAGCGGGATGTTGTCATACCACGCAACCAAATGTCCGCAATGCGGGCAATGGGAACGGGGTGTCACAATGGATTCATCCCGCGGAATGCGAAAGATGCAGACATTGGCAAAACTGCCAATACACGCCCCCCAGAGGAAGGACAGGACGGAAAAATACCAATCAACGTACACGAAGGGAATCGGTTGCATGCCGGCACTATAGCGGAAGACCGGGGGGATGGAAACGACTTTTTAACAGACTCGGATTTTTGACAGAATTAACAGGATGGGCAGGATTCAGGATATGAATTTTCTGAATATAAAACCTGACGCGGCTTGGCAATGTGGTAACCCAAAATGGAGCCGGGGTGCCCTCACCCGATCTGACCGGCCTGTGGACAGGCCGGCTCCAACAAATGCCGTAATTCGATCTTTCTTCGCGTCAGGGCGTACCAAGCGCATACGGACCGCCCCGGGCATAGCCGGAACCGGAGAACCAGACGTACCAGTTCCCCGACCCGTCCACCATCGTCGGATCGGCTTTGCCGTCGCCGTCAAGATCACCGGCCACCGGCGAAGCGCCGGACACGGCCAAGGAATACGGGCCGCCCCGGGCATACCCGGAACCGGAGAACCAGACATACCAGTTCCCAGCGGCCACCATGGCCGGATCGGCCAGACCGTCCCCGTCGAAGTCGCCAGCCAGCGGCGTGCCGCCGGATACCGAGAATGCCGCAGACATGCCGCTATACCCCAAACTCGATAGGAAGATAACCCAGTTGCCTGAGGTATTCACGTACACCGGATCGGCCTTGCCGTCCCCGTCAAAATCAGCGGCCACTGGTGTATATCCCGCGCCGCCAAGCTGATACGGTCCGCCCTGGGCATAACCGGAGGCGGAGAACCACACGTACCAGTTCCCGGAACTGTCCATCATGGCCGGGTCGGCCTTGCCGTCGCCGTCGAAATCGCCGGCCACCGGCGACCCGGTGAGGCCGCTCATCAGCGGATAGGGACCGCCCCTTTGGTAGCCGCTTTGCGAGAACCAGACATACCAGTTGCCGTCGCTATCCACCGTCGCCGGGTCGGCCAATCTGTCGCCGTCAAAATCGGCGGCCATGTTGCGGGAGACCGCACTGGCCCAGCCCGTGCCCGAGGCGCTGAAGCCGCTGGTCCCGACCGCATTCACCGCTTTCACCCAGTAATAGCAGACAATACCCGCTGTCACATTCGTGTCGTCATAACCGGCCGTGCTTGCATCGTCGAGTTTCGTCGCTGATTCTGAACGGTCGCTCGTGTGCCGATATACCTCATAGGACGTTGCGTTCGCCGCGGTTCGCCAGGTCACCTGGACCTTGTCGGAATAAGTTCCCTGACTGGCTCTCAGTCCGGTGGGCGCGCCGGGCGCCGCGTCCGGAGTGACATTCGTGCTCAAGGTGGAAGGCATCAAGCCAACGAAGGCGCCGGGCTTGACCCCCAACGGCACTTCCATGTAATTATCGTCCTTGGACGCCCGCAGGCTGGTCTTGCCGTTGGCGCCGTACTCGACAGCATACGTGAACCGTCCGGCAACATACTTGTTGCCGCTATACTTCCACCCGTCAAACCAGATGTGGCCGGTGTACATGGTCTGCAGGTGAAAGATTTCAATTTCCTCGTCCAGCAGGGAATCCTCATAGCCGTTATCATAGAGAATCAGCTTTTGCTGTGTCCCCAGCGTGCCGGCAATCACCAGCTTGTCACCAAGGGCTTCAATGAGCGTCACCATCTCAATGTTCTCCAGCTCAATGATCTCCACCGTCGGGTAATATTGAACGAGCGTCTTGGACCCTTGCCAGTCTGCGGCCAGCACAAACACCTTGTTGTCCGAGGTCGTGACCAACTGGGTAATCCGGGTGCCGTTCATGCGCCCGAAACCGCTGGACCAGGTATCGCCATGGCCCGCCATCACCGCGTTCACGTCATACTCCGGGGTGAATATCCGTTGATAGGAGGATTCATCCCATATATTGGAATTCCCGATATACGGGAATGAAAACTGCGGATTGCTTATATCCGGAGGCAACCGATAGACGCCCGGACAGTTCCAATCAGCGCCATGGTAGTGCCAGAACTCTATCCCCACGTACACCAGGTCATCCGGGAAGGTGGCAACAAACAACGTCCTGACCGGCGGAGCGATTACGGTAACCACATTATTCTCAGGCGTCACCTTCTTAAACCAATCGGTTGACGTGGATATCGTTCTGCCGGCGATCAGGACCGTCCCATCCTGCCTGACATTCCAGTTAAAGAGCTGGATATTATTATCGCCAGGCATCAGATCCACGATATTGGTGGTGCCATTGAAATACTTCCGCAATTTGACTTTGGGACCCGTCGCGGTCTGCTCGCTTATCCCATAATAGTAAGCGTTGCCGACGGCGTCCACCTGGATGCTGGGACTGGCCATCTGGCCGTTGTTCCACCATGACCCCCAGTCCGTCAACTGCAGGATTTCATGATCAACGCCAATAATGGTGTTGCTGGCCGGCGTGGCCTTTGCCAGAATGTTGGTATACCCATCGTTCAGCACGATGCCGCCTGGTCCGCCATTGTTAACCCATTCGGGGAAGGCGATGAACAGGTCGCCCTGCTGATTGAAAATAATCTGATCAATCACCGGGTTGGTGCCCGTGAACACATCGGAAATGATTCCGTTCGTACTGATTTTCTTCAAATGTTTGGTGTCCCCGTCCAGGTATACGACCTGGGCGCCATCGAAATTGACGCCATACAGCGAAGCATACCCCCGGTCGGAAGCGCTCAGCGTGCTCCGGCCATTCGCGTCACTTGCCGCCACCCAGTAATAATAATTCGTGCCGGGCACTGCGTTGGTGTCGTTATAGGGCGAGGCAGTCACCGCCACGGAAGCCGAGAAATCCACATTACTGCTGTCGCTGCCCCGGTACACGACATAGCCGGTGGCATCGGCAACGGAACTCCAGGTCACCCGCACCTTGTCGCCATAGAGGCCGTCACTGGCGGCGACGTCGGTGGGCGCGGCAATCCGGGTGGCCAGGTCGCCGGTGTATTCATAAGCGCCCATGTCCACAGTCGAGTGGATGATCCGGGTGTTCCCGGCCAGG
>CAYQNY010000024.1:0-25968 GCA_964418925.1 uncultured Verrucomicrobiota bacterium | reverse complement strand
AGTCAGTTCCCTGAAATAGACCCAGTTCCTGTTATTCCTGGCCTGATAGCGATCGATCAGTTTGGGAAGCTTCTTCTGATCTACCTGCGGAGCTGGCAACTTCAGGCGAATCTCGCCGTCATTACCACTGGTCACGCTCCCCCGGAACGGTTTCTGAAAGATATAGGAGACATCATTGTCATTGAACTTCCATTTTTCCGGCAAGTTAATACTAACGCTGCGATTTGCGAGCGGTTCGCCATCCGCCATTAGCTTGAATGTAAGCTCCACCTCGCGGCCGTTGGCGATCAGCTCCGCTGGCTCTATAAGCTCAGCACTCAGGTCAGCTACTCTGCGTGCCAACGAAAAATCCATTACCACATCCCACTGGCCCTCGCCCTCGGGGTCACTCACGGAGAGAGTGTATTTGCCATCAGCACCTGTAATGACATCCTCCTCGGAATCTGCCACCGCCACCTTTGCCCCGACAAGGAGCTTGCCACCATCGTCACGCACTTCTCCCGTAATCTTGATCAGGGCCGGCCTGTAATCCCGCTGATGGCGCGAGCTCTTCTCGCTGGCATGTTCGTCAGCGCTCGCCTCTATTTCGATATCTGCTCCCAGCGGCTCATCGGCCTTATCGAAATCTACCAATTTAACGACATTGGCATCGGTGATCCTCACTCCGTTGTCAGATGTGGACCAAATATAGTTCTGAGGGTAAACCTTGAGGACCTTGACCGGCTTATTCCGCTCTGTGACTCGATACCGCAGGTCAGTATAGGGCCCCTCTGACATGTTGATCGGATCTTCGGCTATCTTGTACTTGCCGCGTCGTGCCCAATCGGGTCCCATCCGTTTGCGCCAGGACGCTAAAAGATCGATGTTGTGGCCTACGCCCCGCAGTCCGATAACATTCTCTGTTTCAGATCTACTGATCTGCTCGTTGGATACATATGTGAACGGACCATGGCCATTGATTCTGCCGACGCCCTTGGTCAACTCAAGCCAGTTGTAGATCTTCCGCTCTCTGGCCAACAGGGTTGGATGATGGAAATCACCCCCTCCCATCTCCTGCATGGTCTTTTCGGTCAGCATGAAACTCTTGAGTATGGGATCATAACGATAGTAGATGGCGTAAGTCGCCTTTTCACTGCCTTCGCCACCCAGCGGACGAGTCTTACCATGGGCATCAAGCGCGTCCTGTGTTGTCTTCCTGCGCTCGGCCGGGCCGTGCTTGCGGGCATCAATCACCTCTTTGTGCAGCTCACCACCCCGTTTCACAAAGGCCAAATAAGCTTTCTTATTCGGGCCGTGCTTGTACTCGACAGATACGTCCAGATAGTTGGCGCTCTCTTCCAGAGGAATCCCGCCAAAGGTGGGAATGATCCATCTATGCTGTCTGATTGTTCGTCCCTTGAATTTGTAGGCGGGATAACGGGCAGATTCTTGACGCGCTCCAATGCCGCCATCGTTGACAGAATAGACCCGGTAGACTTTCTCGCCCCGGGGCAGCAGTGCCAACATGCGGTTGCCGCTCTCATCAAGGAAGAGCCGCCTGCCAGTGTAGTCGATCGGCACTTTGACGGGACGTACACTCACGGCTCCGGTGGCAATGTTAAATATCGCCAGGAAAGAGAATGGTCTGGGCTTACCGGAGGTCAGTTTGCGCCAGGTTGAGAAATGCACTGAATTGAAACTGGTGAGCCGCTTGGAATTGCGTTGGAGGACCCGACCAAAGGTGCCCTGTAGAGCCCGGGCATTGGCAGGGGTCAAGGTCAGATTCTTTGCTCGATCCCCGAGTCGGCCCCCGGTCTGCTTGCGCTCGGCGATTGAACCGGACCTCGGCCATGCTTTGGGCATTGTCGCAACAAAGGCCAACTTGAATGGTTCGGCTTCGGGAATCAACACGTATCCCGACTCGCCAACGACCTCTTTACGGACGAGTCCTCCCGAACTATTGAACACCATTAGTTCTGCGCCGGGGGTTGACTGGATCAGATAGTTGATAGGAAGCTTCACTTTGGCGGGCAGATCAGTGGTGAGTGTGACCTGGCCCTTAGGATCTGTTTGCCGGGTTACCTTGAATTGGACGAGTGGCTGTCCAAAGAGCCTCAACTCGTATCTGCCCGGATAGGTGAAGCCGGAAATAAGTTTGCCCGATGATAGCTGCCCAAAACGCATTGTGGGCCGCCTCCTGGCAGATAGGGGCTTTCCGTCGTCACGAAACAGTGCGTTGGCTTCGGGCGCGAACTCCAACATGGATGCTGCAAGGCCGTCAAGCTCGGTGGCCGGCGTTCCGTCTGCCCATGAGATGTTACCCGACCATTCCACCGAGGGCATCATACCCGCAGCAGCGGCAGTGCAGCTGGTCCCTGCCAAGACAAAGGCGTGCAGGAGCATCGCGCCTATCAGAGAATTGATCTGCCTGTCACGAATCATCATCCTGAATATAGAGAAATACTTCACGCCCCGTCTAGACCTACGTGGATTATGGGCACCAGGATCGAGTGGTCGGACCATCACGTCATTCGACACGGCTCGCATGACAGGAGCTCTCCGTGGATTAATTGATAAGAAATCGCTTTTCAGCCGACATGAGACACACGCCCGTTGGAATTGGTGTGAATAAGCGTTTTTCCTCAAGCGGATATTCGACATGGTGAGCAGACTGCCAAATCCGGGATAAAGTATCAAGCACGGATTGAAAACGGAGCGGAACAGGGTCAGCCCTTGAATCAAGAATTAACATGACAGTTACCTTTTGATCCTAACCAGAGCGTGAGCATAATCGGGGAGTCCGAGGTCAGCCCCGTATTTAGTATTCAATTGTTGTTCCGACTTCCCGGCACCTTCACAGCGGTTTTGAATATATCAGGGTGGGTCCGGAAAAGTTAGTCCCTACTACGTTCCTTTTATGCCAAAGGCATGATTCGTTAATCGGTTACTCGCCAATCGTTATTCAATACATCAGGGCTGATGACCAGCCAAAGATTCTACCGATGGGCGCCATGCTCCGACCGGATGACGGGGGACAGTTCCTTTTGCTTGCAGCGGATATAATCACGGAAAGAATTGCCCCGCAGTTCATCCCGTTGAAGATGCTGTTGGGAGAGGGATTTCATTTGCGAGACAGTTTCCACTATGGGTTGGCTAAGATCGGAAACGTCGATCAACCGGTTCCGGGCCGACGCCATTGCCAATGTCAAAGTACGCTCCAATTCATCAACATTACCCGGCCAGAGATACCGCTCCAGAATATCATAGGCCCGGGCCGTCAGTTTCCAGGGCTTGGATACCGTAGCATTCGACCGCTGATATACCTTTTGGCTGATCAGTGACAGCAGATCAGCGCTACGCTCCCTTAAAGGCGGCACTCGCAGCGAGATTGCCGTGAGCGTCTGAATCCATTCGACGCGATTCCGATCGTCACCAGATTGAATTGTTGGAAGCTTCCGGCTTGTGGCCAGGATACGGACATCTGTTTGGCGAGCCAGCACCTCCCCTGAATCAATAAATTCGCGCGCTTTGATCAAGCCAAGTATCTGCGGCTGATGTTCCGCGGGTAATTCTTCAATATATTCCAGGAGCATCGTCCCGCCAGCGGCAGTATCCAGGGCGCTGTCTTTTTTCGCGGATGAATCCGACCCCCCTAACCGCGATTTCAGGCTGGCGCCTGTCCCGGCCAAACAGTCCACGGAAACAAAAGGTCGATCTTTGCGCCGACTGAACGCATGCAGCATCTGGGCCACCCGACGTTTGCCAACGCCCCGTTCGCCCAGAATCAGGACGGCTTCATCCGTCAACGCGAGTTGCTCCAACCGCTGACAGATGGACTGCATTCCCGCGCTTTTGACGATCAGCGGACTGAACGGCCGGGGAACTGGATCCGGCGGCTCCAATTGAATATTGCCGGAAACAATGCGGGGGTAATCCAGAGCATGCTGAACGGTGGTCAGGAAATGATCGGTCTGAAACGGCTTGGTAACGAAATCGAACGCTCCGGATTGAATAGCCTCCAAAGCGACATCCAGTGTCGCATAGGCCGTGATCAGGATCACGGGCGTTTCCTGGTGAGTTTCCTGGACGGTACTCAACAGTTGCAATCCATCCACCGGCATCATGCGGATGTCGGAAACAATTAGATCATAGGCCGTCGATCGAATCAGACGCTCCGCCTCGTGGCCGTCGGAAACCGCTGTTACATCGTGCTTGCGGGCGCGGAGTATCATGGCCAGCGCCTTCAGCAGATCCACCTCATCATCCACCAGTAGAATTGCAGCCATGGAAAATATGTTACTCCTAACCCGGATATTTCACGAATCTTCGTGAAATATCCGCCCAACGGGCTACGACGCGCCCGTCAGGACGGGCTTGCTCAGGATTTTACCCTTCCGGCGCGTCGGAGGGTTAGTCTTGAGCAAAACGTAATATACGCCGCGCCGAAACTTTGGCTACAACTTGTTGCAGCCAAAGCACATATTTCACAAGCGGCAATCCGCTCGTGAAATATGTGGGCTAATCGTTAAAAGCATGTCATACCGCCGCCAGCATGCCGCCCATCCATTATCTTTTCTGATACCAATAAATCAAAATTAAAATGTGAAGTCAACCACATAGAGGCAGGGCGACGGAAAACGATATCACTAAAATTGACGATCGTCAATTTTAGTAATATCGCCTGAAACAGCGGACGCCAACTCACGATCCATGCCTGAAAAAATATCCGCGGTTACTATTTTCATGCGGCGGGAATCTTCCGCACTGCTCGCTTGGCTTGCCTGGCGGGAATGAGAAATGAGACGGACATCCGCCAGGGGAACAGCTATCCAGCGGACCATAAGGAACCGCTATTCCACAATTCATTGTAAATGAAGGTTGAAAAACTCCGCCGCCCTGGTCAACAGGTCAGCCCATGTGTCGCTGGAATAGCCGTGTCCCGCGCCGGGAATGATGTAAAGTTCAGCCGGTTGGCCACTTGTTAGAAATTCATCATACATGGCCCTGACGTCGGCCGGCGTCGCCAGATCGTCATTTTCACCCGTGACAAAGCAAACCGGGTTTTGAATATCCACGGACAGATCAACGTTGTTTTCCGGCACCAGCAATCCGGCTATTTCAAAAACGGCGGATACGTTCGTGCCTTGCGCAGCCATAAGCAGCACAAAAGCGCCGCCCCATGAGTACCCCGTTGTCCCCACGTTATCCGAACAGCGCGCGTGGGCCTTCATGGCTTCCACGACATCTATTGCTATTTCGGTGGATTCAGGCTCTCCGGATACCACATAGTACCCGTGGCTTGCCAGTTCTTGGGAATTCAAACCGTTCACCACGAGCACGCCGGGAAAAGCTCGATCCACATTAGGTCTATACACCGTAAATTCGTATGCGTTACCACCGCTGGTAACGGACAGGCTTTCCTGCACGGTTTCATAGCTTTCAGTGCCGGTATTCAGGATATAAGGACCACTGCGCGCATAACTGCCGCCGGAGAGCCAGAGATACCAGCTGCTGCCATCCCTTATCGCCGGATCGGCCTTGCGATCGCCATCGTAATCCCCGGCATGCGGTGTACCGGTCACTCCCAACGCATACGGCCCGCCACGCGCGTAGCTGTTGCTGGAAAACCAGACGTGCCAACTGCCGCCGGCATCCATCACCGCCGGGTCGGTCAGGCCATCGCCGTCAAAATCCCCGGCGGCCGGCTGGCCGGTAACTCCCAACGCATACGGCCCGCCACCCGCGTAGCTGTTGCCGGAGAACCAGACGTGCCAGTTACCGTTGGCATCCATCACCGCCGGATCGGCCAGGCAATCGCCGTCGTAATCCCCGGCGGCCGGCTGGCCGGTAACACCCAGCGCATACGGCCCGCCGAGCGCATAGCTGCTGCCGGAGAACCAGGCGTACCAGTTGCCACTGGCGTCCATCACCGCCGGATCTGCCAGGCCATCGCCGTCAAAATCCCCGGCGGACTGCAGACCGGCAACACCCAGCGCGTACGGTCCGCCGCGCGCGTAGCTGCTGCCGGAAAACCAGAGATACCAGTTGCCACTGGCGTCCATCACTGCCGGGTCCGCCAGACCATCGCCGTCAAAATCATCCAAGTTGCACCGCTCGGGTTCCAATGGTTGTGGTTCATCGTCGTCGTCCGTATAGGGATTATAAGGTACATAACCCGGCGTGGGGGTCTGCTGGGTGTATTGATCCGGATCCCAGACCGGAATCACAAAATACCGGTAAGCGGAAGCGGGGCTCCATCCGGCCGCATTCAAGCCGCGAATCCACCAGTAATACACGCCGCCCTGCTCAACGCTCAAAGTAGCCGATGATTTTGAAGTGAATGTATATGTTGTGCTCTCCGCGTCCTGTTTATGCAGATAAACGGCGTATTGCAACATATCCTCCGAACCTGACCAGGAGGCATCCATGAAAGACCTACCCAGCGTGCCGTTGGCGCCATTGGCCGGAGAAATCAACGTTGGCGCGGACGGTTGTCCGGCGCCACTGCCGGTTTGGAACGACCGGACGGCGGTATATTCCCCATAGGTCGGATTGTTCATGTCGTCCCCATACCAGACTCGCGCCCGCCAGTAGTAAGTGGTTGAACGCTTGCGGTTGACGTTGTGTATATTGGTTGATACGCCGTTATCAAGCACTATAAAACCGAACTGATCTGCTTGAAATCCGGAGTCCAGGCAGACCTTGATTTCAGCGGCCAGAACATTGTTGGTCTTCTGCAAATTGATGACAAATGCAGGCGCCAATGTATCCAGGGCCGCGCCGTCGGCGGGCGTAAGCAGGGTCAGCGGGGTCGTCGCCCGCCGTTGCTCCAGGGGAGCTATGGCGTGGCACACCCGCGCCCAGTCGGGCATGGGCAATAACCACGCGGCCAGCAACACGGATAAAACCTGCCAACGGATATATTTTTGCATAACGCATCTCCCTTTAATCAAGCCATCCGGACTGGCCCGGATTTATTGAACGGTGAGCACGGCCATATCGTAATAAAGCGCATTTTCATCCAAAACCCCGTTCGGGTTGACATCCAGCCCGAAGTAGAAACGATAAACGCCGGCGGGCAGGGCATGCGCGCCATCGGTCTGCTCATATACGCCGTCCGCGAAATACTGGATGATTTTTTCGTAATTATCCTGGTCGCGGCTGTTGGGATCAACATCCTGCGTGTTGCCGTCGTCATCGCCCCACGGATCGCTGTATAGGGAAATGACGATATCCACCAGACCATTGGTCAAGGCGGCGGAGACAATCTTCATCTGTCGCCCGTCAGGCCTGATGAAAGATTCTGTCCCGGCCGACAGCGGCTGTGTACTGCCGTTAATCGTGCGAGCCGTGAACCACCGGTTGGCTGCCGTTGCATTATTCAAAGCCAACACCAGTAATATTAATGCCGCAATAAGATAAAATCTATATGACTTCATATGACCTCCGGTAACATGCTGGTGCGACTCCGAAAATCATTGCACGAATATTCTGTCAGCTCTCTCATTTCCATCCCAATTACAATTTTACCATTCATCTCATTTTTAAGAATATTACAAGATTATGAGCAATAGTCAAGTAAATACCAGCGAATTGACTCACATTAGATGACACCGAGAGGGGCGACCATGCCGTTGTGAACGGAATACGAATCGCACCCCTCCCTGTCCACCTGGCATAACTTTCATGTTCTGCACCCTTGCATACGCTTGACGGAAAAGGCATTGACATCCGATGTCCAATGTCATAAACAATGCAGTGCAGGAATGTCGGACTGAAGGAGACAGCTGATGCAATTATCGGACATGAAACGGACCACGGGTATGATCATTCCCGCCTGGCACCCGGCATCCATGCGCCCCTGTGAGATCGAGCGGGTGCTGGCGCCATGCCTGGCGGATATGTCTCTGTTCATGCGGTCGAAGCACACCCTACTGGTGGCCGATGGCGCCCCTGCCACGACGCGGGCGGCACGGAACATCCGGCGCCGCCGGGGCGGGTTCGAGATTCTATCCCTGAAACGGAACGTGGGTAAGGGTGGCGCCGTCGCCGCCGGCATCCAACGGCTGCTGGAAAATTCCGCCATCCGCTACATCGTCATCCGCGACCATGATAACGATCATCTCGCTAATGACGCGCCTAATCTTGTGCGCCTGGCAGCCCATATCACGCATGTGGAAGGCCATGATCGCGTGGTGACCATCGGTCGGCGATTCAATGTGCATCGATCGCTCGGATTTATCCGCGGCGAATTTGAAACCATGATGAACGATGTCATCATGGACGCCGTTACCTATGCCCTGTCCCGGAGCGGCCGGACTCTGAACACGCAATATGGCGCCGCTTATGACCGCGTACCGGACCTGCAGAGCGGATTCAAGTGTTACACCCGCGCAACCGCCGAACTGCTGGTCCGTACGCTCGCAGAGGCCGGCCGGACGACACCGGACCTCGATCTATCACGCCATGGCGCCGAAGTGCCCCCGCTCGTGGAAACCATGCTGGCCGGCGGCGTTGTCGGCGAGATCAGCCGCCTCACCGAGGAACGTCCGCCGATGACCACGTATGATCGGGCCGGGCGATTCGAGGTCAAGGGAACGGTTCTGGCCTGGTCGCTGCAGCGGACCGGCGTGCATCTTCCGGCAGCGCGGCAAATGCTTCAGAATGCCATCGCCCGCCGGGTGATGGCCAAGGATCGCCGGGGTCTGGCCGATCTGCTCACGCTGGCCAACGGCGTACTGACGAAACTCGGCAAGTATCGTGGTGAAAAAGCGGCACCCATCCGGCAGATACATCTCGCGGATTATTTCTGACGGAGAATATTTTTTGCGTCAGCGCCTCCTCTTGATTTGCCCGAACAGTAAACTAACGCTATCTACACGCAGTATTTATAAACTTATTGTATCATGGGCACGCTTATAATATATTCAATTATAATAGATATGTATCTATGATTTGAACAAACAGGAGATTTGATCATGAGTTCCCAATTCCAATCCCATATTCCCCGCAAAACAGCGTTGTGGCGCCGTTGGCTTGCGGGAGTGTTTGTGCTTATGGCAGCATTGTTTATTGCGCCCTCCGCCGCCCAGGCGGCCTGGATCCGGCCATCATCCAGCACGTCAGTATTCAGCTCATCGTGCAGTAAGCCACCATGACAGCAAGACCGAAGCCTGAATTGCTGGCCGGTGGGAGTGTCTTTATGGCGCGGCGTCCTGGTGTGAAAGACATACCTTTGGCGCTGGCCTGTCAGCGGGGTTGAAATAAGCTGCAAACGCGGATTACCCACAGATAGTCAAATCAATGGCTGGAACCTTTTTCCGCATCGAGTTCAAGCCTTGCGACTCTTCACCCCGGTAAGTTTATAGCCCGGTCCGACCGTGCACAGCCGTCGGACGGACGCGTTGCGGTGCATGTGAGCGGCGACCACCCGGCCGATGATCAGCGGGCAATCGCCAGGCTTGAATATTCGCACGAGCTTGCATTCGAAGTTGGCCACGGCGTCCGCAATCAGCGGCGCCTTAACGACGGTACCGTCCTGCGTGGCCAGGCGCAGATGGGCAAACTTGTCGATCTTATGCCCGTGATGAGTTCCCGCGTACAGCACTTCCCGTCCCATGCGTTCATTGGGAAACGCCACGACAAATTCCTTTATGCTTCGAATCAGCCGACACGTGTACGCGCCGGCGTCAATACCCAGCACGAACATGGTCGGCTCGCTCGACGCGATGGCCACCCAGCCAACGGCCATGACATTGGCCCGCCCTTGGGGGTTCCGGGTGGTGACCAGCACGACCTGTTCGGGATACTTCCGTTTCAGCGCTTTTGCAGGCGAGGTTTTGATTTGCATTGTTGCGCCTTTCTTTTCCGGGATTGACTCAGGAATTCGCGCACACGCCTCAAAACAGCAGGAAGAATGTTCTTCTCCACCAACGTGGCCACGTGTTTACCTTTGACATATAGCGCCGCTTTCCGGTCGCCACCGGCAATGGCGATATCCGCTTCGCGAGCTTCGCCGGGACCGTTGACCATACAACCCATGACCGCCACTACTGGCCAGGTGGCCTGGGGAAATTTACGGGCAAGTTTTTCCAGTTCGTCTTCCACCCGGCGTGCCAGGGTGATCACGTCTATTTGCACACGGCCGCAGGTCGGACAGGAAATCACGCGGGGTCCCGGCGGTCTCAGCCCCAGGCTACGGAGCAGTTCCAGGCCAACCCGTATCTCCCGGGCCGGTTGATCAGTCAGCGACACGCGCAGGGTGTCGCCGATCCCTTCCGCGAGCAGCATGCCCAGGGCAATGCTGGAGCGAATAGTTCCGGATAGCAGGGTCCCGGCTTCCGTCACTCCCAGATGCAGGGGATAATCCGTCAGTTCCGCCAGGCGGCGGTAGGCTTGAACAGTTCGCACGACATCCGCGGCCTTGACCGAAATCTTTATCTCGCGATAATTCAGGTCTTCCAGCATACGCACATGACGCAGGGCGCTGGCCACCAGGGCTTCCGCGGTCGCTCCGCCGTGTTTTATCAACAGGTCTTTCTCCAGCGAACCGGCATTCACCCCGATCCGAATTGGAGCGCGCCGTTCCCGGGCGGCGCGAACGATCTCCCGAACTTTGCGGGCCGAGCCGATGTTACCGGGATTAATGCGCAGGCCATCCACTCCCGCTTCCAACGCCAGGATTGCCAGCCGGTGATTGAAATGGATGTCGGCCACCATTGGAATACGAACCGAACGGCGGATGGCCTTAAGCGCCCGCGCGGCGGCCGCGTCCGGCACGGCCAGGCGAATGATATCACAACCCAGCGCTGCCAGTTCCCGGATCTGGGCTATTGTCGCGCGAACGTCACGCGTGTCCGTCTTGGTCATCGTCTGGACGGAAACGGGCGCGCCGCCGCCAATCATTACGGCGCCGACATGAATCTGCCGCGTGGCGCGACGCGGAGACGGCAACATACTGAATTTCATTTGTGATGGCTTCTTACTCATCGCGGGTTTCCTATAGATTTCGCGCGCCAACCTGAAATGATCTATTCATCTGCCTGCCCGCAACACTGCGCGTAGCGCTGCCGGCGGGCGCCAAGGCGCACAGATTATTCTTCCAAGCCGTTAACGGCCCGTGAAATTCTGTCTTTCATCCAAATTGAGCGATTCTTGTCTTTAATTAGGCCCCGATGAACGGGGCAACTTTACCTAGCAACACGTATATTACTGTCATCCAGAGCGAAGCGAAGGATCTCCTATGTGTTGAGCCCCAACAAGATTCCTCACTACGTTCGGAATGACAAGCTGTGTCCGCCGAAGGCGGATCCGCCTCTGGCGGGAAATTCCTTAGCATTACATGTAGTGTCGCGCGGTGTGCGGCAACCGCGCCACACCCCCTCGACTTCGCCCGGGGCAGGCGTGGCGCGCTACAGTTTTGGACATAATTTATTTTTGCTGTTCGGCTCCGCTAGCCGATGGCATGACACTGTTCGTGGCCTGAAGCGTACCGGGCGGGGGCTTTATCAATTGCCAGAGCTGGTTGATTCTCAGCACGTCTCTGCCCGAGAGCAGAACGAATACGATAATGAGGAGCCCGGCAAACACCTGGCTAACGACATTGACGATCTTCGGATGCAGCGGCTTCCGGAACACGGCCTCAATCAGCGCAAACAGGATATGCCCGCCGTCCAGGATGGGAATCGGCAGGAGATTAAGGATCGCCAGGTTAACATTGAGAAAACAGGTGAACCATAGGGCAATAACCAGGCCCCGGCGCACCATGTCGAACAACATGAAGAGAATCATGAAGGGCCCGCCCAGTCCCTGTGAGGTTGCCCGGGCTTCGTGAGGCGTCAACAGAGAAGCCAGCACACGCAGAATGGCCGTCGCGTGAGATTTTAACTGGACGCCGGGCGGAATATGCACGACCTTGTCGGTATCCACCGCCATCGGATCAAAACGAATGCCGATCCGGGCCCGGCCCAGCGCCGGATCCATCCGCGACGTCACCTGCAGATCCACTAATCGGCCCTGCCGTTCCACGGTCATGACAACCGTCTGATCCGGCTGGGCGGACACCAGAGTGATCAAATGCTCAATGCTCAGCACGGGAACACCGTCAAAGGTTTTTATCAAGTCACCGATTTGCATGCCGCCGCGGGCGGCGCCGGAATCCGGTTCCACCGCCATCACGCGGCAGAGCGACATTGCCCGCAGGCCCGCCACCATATTGAACCCCAGTAAGCTTCTTTCAGTCGGCAGGCGGACTGACCGCGTGGCATCAGGGGTTCGAACCGTCATGGTAACATCGCTGAATCGCGCGTTTTCCTGGAGCACGTCGGTCCAGGAACTGATGCTCCGGCCGTTGATATCCATGATTTCATCCCCGGTCCGGAGCCCGGCGGCATAGGCCGCGGAGTTGGTTTCAACAAAACCGATGACGGCACAGCGCTCCGCCGGCGTCGAGGGTTTTCCCATAACATAGATGATCCAGGCCAGCAGAACGGCCAGGGCCATATTGCCGGCCGCACCGGCAAACGCCACGACGATCTTAACCGCCGGCCGCGCCGGCTTCACCAGGATTGGCGGCGGCTTATCGTCCGATGCCTCGGGCTTCGCGTCAGTTTCTGATGCAGCGCTGGCGTTGTTTTCTTTCAGCGTCGGGTCCATCTGGGGCAGAGCCACGTAGCCGCCGAATGGGATCCAGCCGATCTTATAGGTGATGCCATTGACCGTGCGTTTCCAGAGAGCCGGTCCGATCCCGATGGAAAACACCTCGATCGTCATGCCGAACCACCGCGCCGCCAGAAAATGACCGAGCTCATGCACGAAAATCGTGACACTGAACAGCAGGATCACCTTAACGACGTCAAATGCGATATCCCAAATCATAGTCATGCCTTCCCAAGGCGGTCTTTAGCCGCAACTAAAAAAATCAACCGCTGATTACCCGGTCAAAGGTCGCAAGTCACAGGTCAAGATCTCTGACTTTTTCCGCCAGAGGCGGATCTGCCTAAGGCACGAGACTTGCAACTTCCGACTTTCGACCTTCGACTTAACTCTAATTCTTGCTCTTTAAAACATCAGCTTCCCGGCGGGCCCATTGATCGGCCTGGAAAACAGCTTCCAAATCCGGCTCTGTCGTCGGGGTGTGACGCCCAATCACCTGCTCCACCAGGCGCCAGATGCCTGCAAAGGCAAGGCGCCCGTTAAGGAACTCCTGGACAGCGACTTCGTTGGCAGCGTTCAGCACGGCCGGCATGGTGCCGCCCGCCCGGGCGGCAGCACGGGCCAGCGTCAGGCAGGGAAATCGCTGTTCATCAGGCCGGGTAAAATGCAACCCTCCCAGCGCGGCAAGGTCAAGTGCCGGAAGCCCCCCATCCATTCGCTCCGGATACGCCAGCGCGTACTGGATGGCAAAGCGCATGTCGGAGACACTGAGCTGAGCCAACATACTGCCGTCTATGAATTCGACCAGGGAATGCACAATACTCTCCGGGTGAATCAGAGTATCAATCCGGTCGAGATCAATGCGAAACAACCAGTGCGCCTCCATAAGTTCCAGGCCCTTGTTCATCATGGTGGCCGAATCCACCGAGATCTTCCGGCCCATGTTCCAACGGGGATGTTTCAGGGCTTCGGCCACGGTCACTTTGTCAAAATCGATATTTGGTTTGTTGACGAACGGTCCGCCGGAAGCCGTCAGGATAAGGCGCCGGACCTGGCCGGCGGGCCGGCTGTCCAGGCACTGGAACACGGCGCAATGCTCGCTATCCACCGGCAAAAGACGCGCACCCGTTTTCGCGCAGGCGGCCAGAATAATCGGGCCGGCGACAACCAGCGCCTCTTTGGTGGCCAGCGCGACGTCAGTGCCGCGATACAGCGCCGCCAGCACCGGTCGGAGCCCGGCCATGCCCACGATCGCGGCCAGCACCGTGTCGGCTTCTTCCCATGCCGCCAGCTCCTCCACGCCGGCGGGGCCGGACAGGACCTTCACGTCCGGAGGCGCCTGCTCGGCGCAACGCCGGGCTGATTCGGGATCGGCCACGGCAATCCGTTGCACATGAAACTGGCGCGCCTGCTCCAGGGCGCGCTCAAACCGGCAATGGACGGCCAAACCGATAATCCGGAAACGCGACGGAAACGCCTCCGCAACGCGCAGGGCGCTTTCTCCGATGGAACCGGTGCTCCCCAGAATAACCAGTTTCTTGATGCCGGGCTGGGATGATTTGTCAGGTATTCGGCACATATTCAACTCTTCACGTCACAGACAAGGTCATACCGATGAAGGTATGGATCAAAGTTACGGGTCCCGCTTTTGGCGGGGCCGTTGAACCATGCCCGATTATGACATTGTGACCAGAAAACATTTAGCGTACAAAAACAGCACCGGTACGGCAAACAGCAGGCTGTCCAGCACATCCAGTATGCCGCCCATGCCGGGAATGATGCCGCCGGCATCTTTGGCATTGGCCGCCCGTTTCAACATGGATTCCGTGAGATCGCCAAACGTACCCATGACCGGCAGCAGCACTCCCAGGATCATCGCGTCATGAACGTGCATGGTGACAACCCCGAATTGTCCGCCTATGATCCATCGAAAAACCAGGCTTGTGATCAAGCCCGTCAGGATGCCCCCGCCAAGACCTTCCCAGGTCTTACCGGGCGAAATACGCGCAATCAGTTTGTGCCGGCCCCAGCGTTTGCCAACCGTAAAGGCGCCTATATCCGTGGATTTGACCACGGCAATGAGATAAAACATCAACAAACGACCGGTTGGGCTCACGGGTTCCAGGAACCCGATCGGTTCCCAGAAAAATATCAGCTTGGTGAAATAGTTGAAAAGAAACGGCACATAAAAAAAGCCCAGCAGGGTACATGCCATGGTGGCCAGGGGCTGGTCATTGTTTTTCTGCGGGAACTGGCGCACCAGGATGGCAATAACCAGACCAAATATGACGAACAGTTCCCACTCCCCCGCCAGAACAGCCACGCTGAATGTGTAAGATACCCACGTTACCACAATCAGGAGTACGCTGAAAATGACACCCATGATGCGGAAGCTGGGTATGCCCTGCCGGTCCAGCAGACGATAAAATTCCATGAGCGCCAGGCCGGCCAGACTGGCCAGCCCAACGCAGATACTCACTGAAGGCGCCCAGCAGGCGGCGGCCAGAATAACCGCCAGGATACTGGGCCCGCTGATCAAACGTTTTTGCAGATTATTCATATATGAATATTGTGCCACAAAGGCTCGAAGGCACAAAGATGAAAAGAAAAAATATACACTCGGAATGTTTCCATCATAAAAAAATCGAAACTCAACAGTTATTTTCGTTTCTTTTTATCAAAAACACTTTGTGTCTTGGTGACTTCGTGGCAGATAATTATCGGCGTTAATGGGCATTGCCGAATCGGCGCTGGCGGCGGCCATATTCAGCCAACGCCTTGAAAAAATGCTCCTCCCGGAAATCCGGCCAGAGCGTGTCAGTGGCATAAAGCTCCGTATAGGACAACTGCCACAATAGAAAATTGCTGAGCCGCATCTCTCCACTGGTGCGGATCATCAGGTCCGGGTCGGGAACATCAGGGGCATACAGATGCCGGGCAATCACGGCTTCGTCAACATCAGCCGCCTTCAATTCGCCGGCTTTCACGCCGCGGGCGATTTCCCGCACCGCGTGAACGATCTCAGCGCGCCCGCCATAACTCAATGCCAGGATAAGCTGGCTGGACTGATAGGATTCCGTGGCCTTCATGACATGCCGGAGTATAGCCTGCAAAGATCGCGGGAGGTCGTTCAGCCGGCCGATCGCCCGCAAACGGATCTTATGCTTGTGCAGGTCCGGCTCATGGTCCTTCAGAAACTGCATCAGCAGTTTCATGAGTCCGTTGATTTCGGACCTGGGCCGAACCCAGTTCTCCGTACTGAAGGCATATAGAGTCAGGTATTTGACCCCCGCTTTCCGGCAGGCCTCCAGGATTGCCTGGACCGATTTCGCTCCTTCCTGATGCCCTTGGAGCCGGGTAAGCCCCCGCCGCCGCGCCCAGCGACCATTACCATCCATGATGATGGCCACGTGACAGGGAATGTTATCTGCCGGAGATTTGGTCATGATAATCTCTTGAAGTTCGTTCCTATCCCAGCGCCCCCAGGACTGCCTTGACCACCTGCCGCATCATGGGTTCCGTCAATTCAGGATACACCGGCAGGGCCAGCGTCTCGTGGGCCGCTTTTTCGCTGGCGGGAAATTCGCCCTTGCGGTAACCCAGGGATTGGAAACATTCCTGAAGATGCAAAGGGATCGGATAATAAATCGCGCAGCCGATACCCGCGGCAGTCAGACGCTCGCGCACTATGTCCCGCCGTGGAATTCGGATGACATACTGGTTATAAATATGGGGATGCGTCAGCCCGCGATCTGCATACGCCACGCGGGGCGTCTGAACCGGCGTACCCTGAAACGCCCGATCGTAATAGGCGGCATGTTTCCGCCGCGCCGTATGCCAGGTATCCAGATGTTTTAATTTCACGTCCAGCACCGCCGCCTGAAGCGCATCCAGGCGGAAATTACCGCTGACCCGGTAATGGCGATAATTCACGGTCGTACCGTGGACCCGAATGGCGCGCAGCTCTTCGGCCAGAGCGGCATCATCGGTAACGGCCATACCGCCGTCGCCAAAGCCGCCGAGATTCTTGGAGGGGAAAAAACTGAAACAGCCGATCCGACCCATGGCGCCGGCCTTTTTCATGCCAGGCCGGGATGGGTATTCGGCGCCAATGGCCTGAGCGGCGTCCTCTATGACCTGACAATTAAATTCCCCGGCCAGAGTCATCAGCGGATCCATGTCAGCACATTGCCCGAACAGATGCACCGGCAGGATCACTTTGAGCTTGCGATCTCGAAAGCGACTGGGCGGCGATTCCATAACCTGGCGGACAGCCGCCGGATCCAGGTTAAACGTACCCGGATCAATATCCACGAACAACGGAACGGCGCCCAGGCGAACTATCGAGCCGACGGTGGCGAAAAAGGTATAAGGGCTCGTCACCACCGCATCACCGGGTCCAACATCCAGCGCCATCAGCGCGGCCAGCAAAGCATCGGTGCCGGACGAAAGTCCCACGGCATGAGTGCTCCCGCAGTAGGCCGCCAGATGAGTTTCAAAATCCTGCACCCGCGGCCCCAGGATAAACTGTTGGGCATCGCATACGTCATCAATGGCCTTCCGAATTTTGTCCCGCAGGGTTGCGTACTGCGCTTTCAAATCCAATAAAGGCACGTTCATGCGTTATATAATCTTTCATATCCTTCGCAGATTAAGAAATAAAGTGAATATTATGAAGGATTCCGCCATGAAATCAAGGATAACCTGTATTTTGGTATATTATTATTCAGCGCACAGACAGCAGGAAAGGGATACAAAATCCAAGCCGGCATCGGAAGCGGAGGGAAAATAACTTGAAGCGCCGCGCGTACATTTGGTAACCTGTCGTTATATTTAATCCAACGAATAGTGTCCTTACCAGGCACCAAGGAGGGCGTTATGTTCAGCATGCTGAATGAATGGTGGGGGTGGTACCGGAATTCCGGTCTTGATCACGTCATGCTCTCAGTGCCGCTGGTGGAAACCATGGTGCTGTTTATCACCCTGACGATCTGCCTGTTTTTTCGGTTCTCCCGTACGGGGCTGATCCTTGCTTACCTGTTTTTCTATCGTCTGGGATGGACCGTCCAGATCCGGGAATATGCGGCTGACCCCGCCCTCCAAACCGCCTTCTCCGCTGGTTACCTGATCTTCGGTATCATGGTCTTCACATTCATCATCATCGGCATGATTATCAGCGGGTACCGGGACAGATAACGGACCATGTTGGCACGCTGCGGTAAAGAGTAGCCTGCGTCAGGACAGGTCCGTCAAGCGGGGCGCGAACGGACCAGCGCAAAGAAACGGTCTTCGTATTCCTCGAAAAGTCCGTACTTACGAAGTGTGATACCAAGGAGTTTGATCAGAGCGGGATTACGGCTGGCCTCGAGGAACGCTGCTTCAATCTCCTCCCGCACTGCCCGCGGCGTGCCGTTAACGTCATCCAGGAGATGCCGGCTGTTCAGTTCGCTGAAATTGGCCGGCGCCGAATGACGGATCATATCCACCATCAACTTGAGCAGACAGACATCCCAGGGCTGATCCACGCCATGAATAACCGCGGCCATGGGATCCTGCTCCTGTTTTACTTCCTGTTTCACCCGTTCCAGGACTTCATCCATCTGCCCGGTCACAACGTGTTCATTCAATTCGGTTTTCTGCATGATAAAACCATATTGCAGGACACGTATATCCTTGGCGTGCAGGCGCAGCCAATCCAGGTATTGCCGGGCTTCCTCACCGAAACCTTCCGTATTTTCACTTTCGTAGTATGTCGGGGTAATAATCTGCGGACGACTGGATTGGATTGTCCCCTCCCGTACGCGGATGTGGTTCACCGTGTCCATGAGTTCGCTGACCAGGTGATAATGGAGCTTAGTGACGCCAAACGTCTCCAAGGGGCTGGTCGGCATCATCACAACCTCGGTATTGTTCACCGCATACCAGAAATCATGTGCTTTCATTTTCATAACGGAGGTTATTGTGGCCGATATTTCTGAAAAGTCAAGTCAGGGAACATAACTTGAATCCGCGCGGAATCCCGCGCGGAAGCGCTTGACCTTGACCGCCCGGTTATCGTATGTTCTCTCCCATGACTGTCACATCCGCCAAACATCCGCAGCCTGCTCCATCCCGCATAGCGGAACCACACAAGCCAGGCTGGGACACATATTTCATGGACATTACCCAAGTCGTCAAGCGTCGGAGCAGCTGCCTGCGACGACAGGTGGCGTCCGTGATCGTGAAGGAACACCAGATTATTTCCACCGGCTATAACGGCACGCCGAGCGGCATCCGCAACTGCAACGAAGGCGGGTGTCCCCGATGCGCCAGTGACGCGCCGTCGGGAGAACAGCTCGGCGAATGTATCTGCGCGCATGCCGAAGAAAATGCTATCGTTCAAGCCGCCTATCACGGCGTTGCACTCAAGGGTTCCGCGCTCTACTGCACGGACAGTCCCTGTCTTCTCTGCGCGAAGATGATCATCACGGCCGGGATCAAGGAAGTGGTATACGAAACAGAATACCACTACAGTCAACAGGTTTCCGCTCTGTTCAAGGAAGCCGGCGTTCGATGCCGACAGTTTATGCGGAAACCCCAATAATGGCAGGGCTGACGGATAAGCATCCAGCCGGTATTTAGTTAAATCGTATTCACAGCATATTTTGGTTTTTTCCCAGTGAGGGCGCCGCAGATATTCTCCTTCAGCATTAACATGTTTTATTTATCTGCCACAAGGCGCTAAGTCACAAAGTATTCATTAATAATGATTTTTTCTGCGTGTCTTAAGACTGGGTAGCAAATGATTTCTCTGCGTTCGCTCATGAGCTATTTGCCAGTTTGCCGGAGAACAGAGAAATAATGCTTGATTTAACAGGAATCAAAGTGATATAAGATTAACTTTTGGCCGGGAAATGAAAGGGCTGTTTTGCCGGCTGGACTCGGAAATTCACAAACAACGCCCGTTAACTCATTCACATTTAATTATATGGAACAGGAAATCAAGCACAAAAGCCACGTGGATTTTAATCTGGATCAATTTGGCGGCGACAAACAGGCTGCCATGGCCAAGATGTACGAGGACACCCTTAAGAATTTCACGGAAGGCTCAATCGTAAAAGGCAAAGTACTGGAAATACGCAATAATGAAGTGACCGTGGATATCGGTTACAAGTCCGAAGGCATGATATCAGCGGAGGAATTTCGGGATCTGTCCGAAGTCAAGGTCGGGGATGAAATCGAAGTCATGCTGGAACAAGTCGAGGATGATGAAGGTAATATCATCCTGAGCAAACAAAAAGCCGAACAACAGCGCATGTGGGATAACGTGCTGTCCTCAAGCCAGGAAGGTGCTATCCTCGAAGGAGAAATCAAAAGTCGGATCAAGGGCGGCTTGATTGTGGACATTAACGGCGTTAAAGGCTTTTTGCCCGGCTCGCAGGTGGACATCTCGCCCGTCCGTAATCTGGACGATTACCTCGGCAAGCGGTTTGAGTTCAGAGTGATGAAGATCAACCGGGACCGGCGGAACATAGTGCTTTCCCGGCGCGAACTCATCGAACAGCGCCGGCGCGAAAAGAAAAAATCCCTGATGTCGGAAATCAAGATCGGCCAACTGCGGGCCGGTACAGTCAAGAACATCACTGATTTCGGGGCGTTTATTGACCTCGGCGGACTCGACGGGCTCCTGCACATCACCGATATGAGCTGGGGACGCGTCAATCATCCCTCGAAGATCGTCAAGGTGGGCGACTCGGTTGAGGTGATGATTCTCGACATTGACTTTGACCGGGAGCGCGTGTCGCTCGGCCTCAAGCAGAAAGAGCAAAACCCGTGGGACAATATCGAGCAGAAATATCCCGTCGACAGCCGGGTGCACGGCCGGGTGGTCAATCTGGTGCCTTACGGCGCTTTTGTCGAAATCGAGGAAGGCGTGGAGGGCCTGGTACACGTCTCGGAAATCTCCTGGATTCAGCGCGTGTCCCGCGCTGCGGATGTTCTTTCCATTGGCGACGAGGTGGATGCTGTTGTGCTGAGTATCAGCCGGGCTGACCAGAAAATCTCCCTGGGCATCCGCCAGACTACGGCCAACCCGTGGGATTTGGTCCAAGAGCAGTACCCAGTGGGCTCGCGGATCAAGGGTACGGTACGGAATTTCACGTCCTACGGCGCCTTTGTGGAGCTTCAGGAGGGTATTGACGGCATGATCCATGTATCCGATATGTCATGGACACGCAAGGTGAATCATCCGTCCGAGGTGCTGAAGAAAGGCGACACCGTGGAAGTAGTCGTGCTCGAGGTGAATCCCGGCAATCAGCGCATCAGCCTGGGTCTGAAACAGGCCCAGGACGATCCATGGGCAACCATTGCCGCCCGCTACAAAGTGGGCCAGATCGTCCAGGGTAATATTACAAAGTTGGCGTCGTTCGGCGCTTTCGTCAGGCTGGAGGAAGGTATTGACGGCCTGCTCCATATTTCGCAGATCGGCGAAGAACATGTGGAGAAAGTGCGCGATGTTCTCAAAGTGGGACAGGCGGTGACTGCTCGCGTTGTTAAAATTGACCCCATTGAGCGGCGCATTGGCCTGAGTATCAAAGCGGCATCGCTTCCGGACGATGAATTTATTGTCCAGGAAGAGATGCTGGCCGGTTTGAAGCCGGGCGAGGATCTCGTGGACTTGGCCGGCGCCTTTGACGAGGCATTCGGCATCGCGGATAATAACGTTCAGGAATGGCGGCCTGGCGAAAACCGGAATAAGTCCGACAAGAACAACCCGGGTTCCTCAACGAACCCAGCCGGTTCGCCGGAAGACAAAACCGGACCTGCCGGCGAAGCAAAGCCGGAAGACAGCTCCGCCTCGAGCAAAGAAACCAAGTAATACCCGACAACAGGGGCTTACGCAATTGGTGACCGAGCGAAGCGAGGTTACCCTTGAAAGCGACACTGGATCAGCAACTGGACATCATAACGGCCCGCACTGTGGAACTGGTGTCCCGCGCGGAACTGCGGGCAAAACTGGAGCGCGCCGGCGCGGAGCGGCGCCCACTCCGCATCAAATACGGAGCGGACCCCTCCGCGCCGGATATTCACCTCGGCCATGTCGTGGGACTCAACAAGCTCCGTGAGTTTCAGGATCTTGGTCACACCGTGGTGTTCATCATCGGTGACTTCACCGGTATGATCGGTGATCCTTCCGGCCGGTCCGAAACCCGCAAGCCGCTGACCCGCGATAATATTCAGGCCAATGCCCGGACCTACCAGACCCAGGCATTCCGGATACTCGATCCCGAACGTACCGAAGTGCGATTCAACTCCGAATGGTGCGCCGGCATGGTGTTCGAAGACGTTTTGAAATTATCGGCCCACGTCACGGTGGCGCAGATACTGACCCGCGACGACTTCCAGCAACGATTCAACGACAATAATCCGATTTCCCTGGTGGAGTTTCTGTATCCGTTGATTCAGGGCTATGACTCCGTAATGGTCAACGCCGACGTCGAAGTGGGCGGCACCGACCAGCTGTTCAATCTGCTGGTCGGACGCGACCTGCAGAAAGCTTACGGCAAGACACCGCAGGTCGCCTTGACCCTCCCCCTGCTGGAAGGCCTGGACGGGGTCCGAAAAATGAGCAAGAGCCTAGGAAATTACGTGGGCATCAACGAACCGGCGCGCGAAATGTTCGGGAAGCTCATGTCTATCCCGGATAGTCTGATGTGGCGCTATGACGCCCTGGTTCTGTGTCGGCCGGAAAGCGAGATAGCCGCCGTGCGGCAGAAAATTGAAAGCGGCGCGCGGCACCCGCGCCAGGTCAAGGATGAACTTGCCCGTCGGATTGTGGCCCGGTTTCACGGTGAATCCGCCGCGGCGGACGCCGCCGAGGAATTTTTACGCGTTTTTTCCGAGCACAAACTTCCCGACGCCATTCCCGCCATTACCATTCCTATGGCTCAGCGGAAAAACAGGAAATTGTGGATCGTCTCGCTCCTGGTGACGGCCGGCCTGGCGGAGAGCAACGGCGCCGCCCGCCGGCTGATTCAGCAAGGCGCGGTCAAAGTCGGCAACGAAAAAATCACCGCTATCCAGGCTGAACTGGACATTCCGGACGGGTGTGTGATCCAGGCCGGCAAGCGTGGGTTTGCCCGGATCCTCTCGGGGTGACTCCGAGACTCCATCAACAGGTCATGAGCGGTTCTATGCTGTGACCAGAGTGACAAAATCCAAACATCATGGCAACGGCGGCGGGCGGGACCGGTCGGCCCAGGTTGCTTCGCGCTGGACCATCCGGTATTCAGCGCTGGCAGTGGAATACAGAAAAAACGCAATAGCTACCAGCAAAAGATTGAATGGCGGAAAAGCGCCCAGCACACCGAGAATCACCGCTATTGTTTTCCCGATGCCGACGGCCAACGCTGTAGCTTTCAGCCGGCCCAGTTTAGGGGTCAGGATTGCGCGGAATACGCGGCCCCCGTCCATGGGGAATGATGGAAGCATATTGAAGATCGCCAGCCCGACATTCAATACGGCCAGGTGAATGAACATTGTGGCGGCATAACCCCACCGCGGGTTGTTATGCAAGCCCCACCCCACTCCCCAGCAGACAATGCCTGTCAGCAGGCTGACAGCCGGACCGGCGAGCGCCATGAGTAGTTCCTGACGCGGCCGAGACGGTATCTGTTCCAATTGCGCGGCGCCGCCGATCGGCAACAGCAGGATTTCACGGACCCGGAACCCCATCCGGAGCGCGACCAGCGAATGGCCCAGCTCATGCAGGGCCACGCTCACAAAGAGCCCCACCGCAGTGCCGAGTCCCCAGAACCAGGCCGTCATTCCTTCCCCCATAACCGGGCTGAATTGCCAGGCGATGATGGGCAGAAAAAGGATCAGAGAAATATGAACCCGGATGGGGATATCCCAGACTCGCGCAATTTGATAGTCCATCGGAATCATAATAGTATGGCCCGGAAACTTAACATTCGGGTTAACCGGCGCTTTCCAGTTCCTGCCGGATCGCCTTGGCCAGCACTTCCAAGTCAACCGGCTTGCGAAGATACACGCCAGCCCCCAAGGTCTGCGCCATGACAACCTTGGGTGATTCCTCGTAACCGGAAAGAATAATGGCCTTTTGTTGGGGATTGATGGCCTTGATCCGCTGATAGGTCTGCACTCCGCTTATGCCGGAGCCCATGACCATATCCAGGATCACCAGGTCTGGAAACGGTCGCCGGGACTCCTCACAGGCCTTGATGATCTTGAGAGCTTCCTCGCCGCTTGGCGTGCTGAGCACGGTATAGCCCAGCTGGGTCACCATCCGCGAGGTGACTTCAACCTGCAGGGAATCGTCATCCACGATCAGGATAGTTTCCGTGCCGCCCCGCAGTTTTGGCTTGGTAACCACCGGTATTGCTTCCCGGCAGATCGGAAAATACAGGCTGAATACCGTCCCCAGCCCCAAGCTGCTTTCAACATCAATGTGCCCCTCATGGTCCTTGACAATCCCGTGGACCACGCTCAATCCCAACCCGCAGCCGCGCTGGTGAGTGGTTCGCTTGGTAGTGAAAAACGGGTCGAAGATCTGGTCTTGAATGTCCGCGGGAATCCCGTGTCCGGTGTCGGTGATCGTTACCTTGACATAATCCCCCACTGCAATCAACTCGTCTTTCTTGACGGGATTATCAAGATGAACGTTTTCGGTACGCACGGTCAGTGTCCCGCCCTGCTTATCCATGGCATCAATGGCATTCCGGCACAGATTCTGGATGACCCGCATCAGTTGTTGGGCCGAGCCTTTCATGTTGAACAGATTATCTGCCAGGCTCAACTCAAAAATAATATCTTTCAGCTGACCGCTTCGGCTGAGAAGATCCACCGTATCCTGAATAACGGCGTTAATATTCAGCACCGTCTGCTCGTGATACCCCCGGCGGGACAGGGCCAGAAGCTGTTGGTTGATATCCGCGATCACCCGGGCTGTCTTTTCAATAATCGCCAGATCATCGAGGCCCGGCGAGCCTTTCGGCAACTGCCCCCTGATGAAGTCCGGATACACCAACAGAGGCATCAGCAGATTATTGAAGTCGTGAGCAATGTGGCCGGCAATACTGCCCGCCATTTCCAGTCGCTTCGCCCGATTCAGTTGGACCTGCGTTCGGTGCAGGTTTTCCTCTACTTCCTTGCGTTTGGTGATATCGCGCAAAAAGAAGCTGTAATGCATTTCGCCGCCAATATGAAGCCGGCTCGGCGCAATCTCCGTTGGGAACAGAATCTGGTCTTTACGCCGGCCAAAGGCCACAATGAGCGTAAACTGATTACGGTCAAGATTATCCCGAATGGTGGACATGGTGGACGCACTAAAACCACTCACGATGTCAAAAATGCTTTTTCGGCATAACTCGTGAATATCGTACTGAAAGAATTCAATGGCACGGAGGTTGCCATCCACGATATTTCCGTCCGTATCCGTGACCACGACAGCATCGTAGATGCTCTGCATGAACTCATCATACAAAGTGGCTTCGGAAAGTCTCAGTTTGCTCCGCACGGAGCGGGCCGGCACATTCCGCGCGCCGGTGGTTTGCGGCCGGCCCGGATGTACCGCCCCGTGCTCTTCGGCCGGCAGTTCAATGCGCATCGTCTGCGCCGATGTACTTATCTCATCCATAAGGCACTCCTTTCATAAGGAAAAAGAATTAATGATCAGAGCAACGAAGACGCCCATGATCATCCCCATAACAACTTCCAGCCGGGTATGTCCCAACAATTCCTCGAGTTTATCCCGGGAAAACCGGTGTGACGTGAACAACTCCGCCAACATCTGGTTAAGAAGGCGCGCCTGCATCCCCGCGGCCCGGCGCACGCTCTGGGCATCGAACATGATGACGATGGCAAAGGCGGCGGTCACGGCAAAGAGCGGATCGGCCGTGCCGACACAGAGCGCCACCGAGGTGGTCAGCGCCGCCGCCATGCAGGAATGGGCGCTGGGCATGCCGCCGGTGCTCACGAGATAACCGAAGTTGATACGACGGGTGCGGACATAAAAGCAGAGCATCTTGGTTCCCTGGGCCAAAAACCAAGCGCATAACCCCGACCAGAATGTCGGATTAAAACACAAGTCGGTAAGAATGGAAGTCATAAAGCAGAGACCAGATTTCCAGAGATCAGCAGTCAGTATTTAGAATCAGAAATGAAAAAAAGAATAATCTGTCGTGTTAAAAAAAGCAATCAAATATCAGCGCCTATTCGACTTGGATGGCTCCGATTCCGGAATTCTTTTTTCCTTAGCCTGCATTATTCATGAAAACCACATTTTCATTCATAAGCATTTCAAAGCCAATGGCTTTGAAATTTCGACGCGTTCGC
>CAYQNY010000023.1:9161-26254 GCA_964418925.1 uncultured Verrucomicrobiota bacterium | reverse complement strand
GTCGAAATTTCAAAGCCATTGGCTTTGAAATGCTTATGAATGAAAATATGGTTTTTATGAATAATGCAGGCTAAAAGATTTTTCTCTCTGCGCTTCCTATATTAACGCGGGCTGTTTGTCGTTTTCCTGCAAAATTTTTGGAGTGCGGAAGCTGTGCTCCCGCTTTTCCTGCCGGAAGCACCGCTGCCGGCGTACAAGGCGGCAGCTTGCGCACTCTCAAGTATCCCGCATGTTACATTGGGTTACGGCTATACAGGTGAACCCCGACAGTCTGCTAAAACGGCAGGTTGTATTCCTTGATTTTCCGCTGGATCGTTCGCAGGGAGACGCCCAGTTCTTCTGAAGCCAGCGTGCGACTGCCCTTGTGACGCTGCAGCGACTGCAGAATGGCCTGTTTTTCCAGTGCTTCCAGGGGCATGGACGCGGGAATTACCGAGGCGCCGCCCGGGGCTCCGGCGTTCCCCAGATGCAGGTCCGCGGGTTTCAAGACCGGCGCAGTTGCCATGATCACGGCGGTTTCCATGGCGTTTTTCAGCTCGCGGACGTTTCCGGGCCAGGGATAACGCTCCAGGATTTCGTAGCAAGCCGGTTCGACCGATTCAATGTGCCGTCCATATTCGGCACAGGCGGTTGCAATGAAATGATCCGTCAGGGGCCGGATGTCGTCATGCCGTTCCCGGAGCGGAGGAATCCGTAACGTAACCACCTGCAGGCGGTATAGCAAATCCTGGCGGAAAAGTTTTTCAGCAACCAGGTCATCCGGATTCCGGTTGGTGGCTGAAATGATACGGACGTCCACGGCGATGGGTTCATTGCCGCCCACCCGCATGAATTCCCGGGTTTCCAACACCCTCAGCAGACGGGCCTGGACGGACGGCGGCGCGATGCCGATTTCATCCAGGAACAGCGTTCCGTCGTGCGCCCGCTCGAACGCGCCCTGGTGGCGGTTCATGGCTCCCGTGAACGCGCCCTTTTCGTGACCGAACAGTTCGGATTCCAGCAGGGACTCGGAAAAAGCGCCGCAGTTGATGGCGACAAAGGGCGTTTCGGCGCGGTTGCTGTCGTAATGCAGAGCGCGCGCCACCAGTTCCTTGCCGACGCCGCTTTCACCGAGGATCAGTACCGTGGCCCGCGTCGAAGCCACAGCCTGGACCTGTTTCAGCACCGCCAGCATGTTGGCCGCTTGCGCGATAATGGAGCGTGACGAAGACTGCGCGTGCAGGGCCGCTTTGAGCGATGTTACCTGGGAGCGCAACTGCCGGCTTTCCACGGCGTGTGCGACTTTCGAATGAAGATCGGCAAGATTCAACGGCTTGAGAATATAATCGTAGGCGCCGGCTTTCAGGGCTGCCACAGCCGCGGTAACCGTGCCGTAGGCGGTCATCAGCAGAACCGGTGTTTCCTGGTCAAGCTTACGGATGCGGACCAGGACTTCATGGCCGTCAATATCCGGGAGTTTTACGTCCGACAGCACAGCATTGAACTTCTCAGTCTCGAATTGATGGACGCCTTCTTCACCTCCGGGAACGGCTGTCACGGCATAACCGGCGTCCGTCAAGGCCTCAGTAACGGAACAACGGCAATCAGGATCATCTTCAATGACCAGTATTTTCATGGGCGGTTTCGTGTTCATTATTCCAGCATGCATTTAACCATAGATAGCGAGGCAAAACCAGACGATTTTTTCTCAGCATCGAATTTTCGTTTTTTGACAGGATGCTGCATGATTTATCCTGCAAATCATTTATAGTTGCGAGTCTTACATTCCGCAATCCGCATTCCGCATTCCGCAATGGGATGTTCCTCAGGGTGACTGAGCCAGTGGCACCCGGATAACAAAACAGCTTCCCTGGCCGTGTGGACCGGGGCGTACTGAAACTTCGCCATTGCAGTTCTCCACGGCGGTTTTGGTCAATGCCAGACCGATGCCGGTGCCCCCCGGCCGGTTCGAATAAAACAGGTCAAAGATGCGCCGCCGGTCCCGGGCTGGAATTCCGGGTCCTTCATCCGTGATTTCCACCACGGCCGCGGAGTCATCCATCCGCGTTTGGATTGTCAGGGTGCTTCCTGCCGGTGAAAAATGTTCCGCGTTATTGAGAATGTTGAGCAATGCCCGCTTGAATTGAACCGGATAGCCCTGAATGGGCAGGGGCTGTTTCGTCAGCAGGACTTTGGTGCGGACGCCCGCTTTTTCAAACCGCAGTTTCAAGAGATCCATGTTGTCGCGCAGGCAGGCGTTGATATCGAATTGTTCGCGCTCAACTACCTCGGGCTTGGCAATCAGGAGAAATTCCAATAGCAGAATATCCAGCCGGTCAATAGTGGCATTGATGCGCGTCGCCAGTTCGTTCATGCGCGCCGGCCGGCTGGACGTCTCTTTGGAGGCTTCCTGTTGAAGCAGTTGGGCGTCCAGACGCATGGCCGACATGGGATTGCGGAAGTCATGAATGATACTGCTGGCGATAGCCCCGGCGAATGCCAGGTGCTCATTCTGGCGCCGTCGCCGTTCCCAGCCCAGTTCCCGGCGCATCAGCCAGATGATCGCCAGCAGGCAGAGCCCGAACGACACCCCGATCGTGATCAGCGACAGGTTGAACATGGCCGCAATGGCCGTGGATGCCCCGGCCTGCTTGCGCTCTACCAGTTCCTTTTTTAGCGCAATCTGGAGGCTTCTATCACGGCCGGCATGCGGGCTGAGTTTGCGGGTAAAGGTGATTACCGGGACGATATCGGAGCCGATAAAAAGTTTTTTCGGGCTGATGTGAGTCAGCTCGGCGGCGGGACGACGAGCCGACGCCTCGCTTTGCGGGGTGGAATCCGATGGCGTGGATTCTTTATGATAAATCATGACGTTTTTTTCGGTGATCGTGACGTATTCGAGACTGGGCTCGATGTGCTGGAGCAGATCCACCACCTGGCTGAATTGAGCCGCATCGTCCGGCGCGGGCGGGGAGTTTTGGAGAAACGGCTGGCGCGCCAGGTGTTTGGTCAACAGCGTACCGTACTGCAGGGCCGACAGCGTCGCGGCGGAGCGGGAACTCTGTTCGTACAGCCTGACGAGAAACCAGAGGTTAATGCCGGCCACACCGGCAATTATCAGGATCAACAGTGTTGTTCGCACCGCCAGCGGGATATGACGTTGGGATTGCATTGATATTGACTATAAAATAACATGCGGTTGATTTGAGTCAATGCTGGATATGCAAAACTATCCCTGCCAAAATAATCGGTTGGGCATAGCATTGACATGCTGAACAGGGAACATAGAATGTGCCGGATGATTAATCTCGGATGTTTTCAGTGCATGGAGATGGGTTTTGCCGCCTGCAGTGGGCCGAACCAACAAACCGTGTGAAACGGAGATATGGCTGAAGATCGTTATTAATAATGATTTCTGCATTTTTGCAGAAATCATAAATGTTCTAATTAAGGAAAACAGTCAATGGAATCCATTACGTCACTACCGGCAGCGGTGCAGTACTTTCTGGAAATGCTCCAGCAACATCCTGAATGGGACATGGTGGTTGCCGAACAGGCCGTTGCGCAGGGCAAGCGCCGCCGATACCCGGCTCTAACTATCAATCATCTGGTTGATCCCGACGATACTTTTACACCCAGCGGCGAGATGGTTCTGCCTGAAGTCAGGATGTCACCGGGGCCGGAAAGTAAGCTTGCCTATGAGATTATCGGTAAGCTGGAAACGATCAAGATGTTGAATCCGGTGAATCGTGTTTTTGGCATGCTGATCCAGGGGCCGGGCACATTCTACCCTTCGTTCGGCATTCCTCTAAATCCTGAAGCGCAAAATAGTCCTGCCTTCACCAGGAGTATGGAGATTATGTTACGCGATCCCGTTCCGGATCCGGTCACTTCCGGGCTTCTGCCGCAGATTCGCGATAAGATCATAAATCTCAAAGCGCATCTGCCCGTCGGTGAATTCAAGATTGCGATGCGCCACATACCGGGTCCGTTCAACATGGCGCATGACATGATTGGAGAGGAGGCCATGCTTGCGCCGATCGATGCGCCGGAACAATTTTCTCGGTTGATGGAACGCATCACGACATTCCTGATTGAGACCCGGCACGTTCTTCACGATTGGATAGGTGAGGATTGGCTCTACGGTGTTGACCGTGTGCCGACCATCAGTGAGTGCTCGGTCAATCTCGTGTCGCGCGAATTCTACGAGGAACACATTCTACCCCATGACCGGCGTATCGTTCATGCTTTTGGGGAGGCCAGAATTCACCCATGCAGCGGCCCCCATGTCTTTCATGCGACGCTGGAGAATCTGCCCAACGTGACATATACAGAGGCCGGATTCATTGCCAAAACGGCGGCGGGTTCCATATCGGTTGACGAAGCGCTGGCAGCCATCGGCAATAAACCCATCACCCTGCACATTGGTCATGAACCGCCGGAGGGCGGTGAATACGAGTGCATCCGTCGCGATCTGGACCGCTATGATGAACACCCCCGGCTTTTATTTGGTTACACCGGTATGCACTGGCGCAAGAAGGATCGCCCGCTGATCCGCGATCTGCATCAGCGTCTCGACGCCTATTGGGTAGAGAAGTTCGGTTGATTCAAATATGGGGAAGATCCTATGCGACGTGTTTATCTCCAGGCAGATCCGTTTGCGGACAACACCCAGCCGTATTATCTCCGTGGAAAATGGCCGGCCGCGTGGATTGATCATCCGGCGCGTCCGCTCAGTACCACCTCCGTAGCCCTTTTCCGCCGGCGGTTCACGTTGGACAAGGCGGCAACTTTGCGCCTGCACGTCAGCGCCGATAACCGTTACCGCCTTTTTATTGACGGCGCCAAGATCGGTTCCGGTCCTGAACGCGGTGACCCGCTCCATTGGCGTTTCGAGACCTACGAGATATCGCTGGATGCGGGGGAGCATATCCTGACGGCATTGAGCTGGTGGCTTGATGATAACCATGCGCCGGCAGCTCAGATGACCATCCGTCCGGGCTTTCTGCTGGCCGCCGAAGCGGCCTGGCAAACAACCATTTCAACCGGAATTGCCCCGTGGGAGGTCGCGCTGGTGCACGGAATCGAATTTCTTCCAAAGGCTGGTGTGGCTTGGAGCGGAACAAAAATTATTGGCGACGAATATCCGTGGGGATGGGAAACCGGCCGGGTAGGCGACTGGGCGCCCGCCGTTAAGGTCTGGGAAGGTATGGCCGCGGCGCTGAAGATTATCGTGTATCGTCCGTTCTGGCTGTTGACGCCGGCCACATTGCCGCCGATGCTGGAACAGCCGCGTGTCGGCGGGACTGTGCGCCACCTGGTTGCCGGTGCCGAGCCATGTGCAGTGAATAGCCATGCGCATCTGTCTGACGAGGCGCCGGCCTGGCAGTCCTGGCTGACAGGACAGAGCCGGCTAACCATTCCGGCTGGAATCGTCCGGCGTGCGATCATTGATCTTGGTGACTATGTATGTGCCTATCCTGAACTCTGTGTTTCCGGCGGGAAAGGGGCGTACATCCGCGTGCAGTGGGCGGAATCGCTGTTCGTGGACGAGCAGAATAAGGGCCATCGGGATGAGATCGAAGGCAAATGCTTTCGCGGATATGGGGACGAGTTTCTTCCGGACGGCGGCGATCAGCGCGTGTTTTCGGCTCTGTGGTGGTCGTCCGGCCGCTATGTCGAGATTACGGTGAAAACTGCTGATGAGCCGTTAACCCTTGAGTCGCTTGTGTTCATCGAAACGCGCTATCCGCTGGAGATGGAAGGAAAATTCCGGTGCTCCGACCCACGGTTGGAGAGTGTCATTCCGATCGGCCGGCGCGCGCTCCAGATGTGTTCGCATGACATCTACATGGACTGTCCCTATTACGAACAGCTCATGTATGTCGGCGATACGCGTCTTGAAACATTGGTCACTTATGTGTTGACCGGTGACGATCGCCTGCCCCGCAAAGCGCTGCAATGCTTCGATGATTCACGGCGCTTGAACGGGCTCACGCAAGCGCGTTATCCCAGCCCGCTGGTTCAGATTATTCCGCCGTTTTCGCTCTGGTGGGTCAGCATGGTCCATGATTACTGGCTGTGGCGCGATGATATGGAGTTTGTGCGCGGTCTGCTTCCCGGTGTCCGGGCGGTTATGGAATATTTTCACTCCCTGATAGATGCCGATGGGCTGATGGGGCCTCCCAACGGATGGAACTTCACGGATTGGGTGCCCGCCTGGGAGCATGGCATACCGCCGGGAGCCGAGGCCTTGCCTTCCAGCATTCTTAACCTTCAATGTGTCCTCGTGCTTCGGGCCAAAGCCGAGATGGAGGATTTTTTTGGCGCGCCGGACCTGGCGCGCCGCGATCAGGCGGCGGCGGCGCGCATGGTCAAAGCGGTATTGCGGCGATTCTGGTCCCGCCAACGACACATGCTCGCGGATGACGAGGCATGTTCGCAATTCAGCGAGCACGCGCAGTGTCTGGCCATTCTTACCGGACTATTGCCTGTTACAAAAGCAAAACAGGTTGCCGACGCGCTGCTCCATGAATCGGGATTATCGCCAACCACGATCTACTTCTCGCATTATCTCTTTGAGGCTTTGTATCGGCTGGGGCAGTCAAAAATGTTTTTTAATCGGTTGAGCCTGTGGTTTGATCTGGAGCGATTGGGATTCAAAACCACCTTGGAAAAGCCGGAACCGTCGCGGTCCGACTGCCACGCGTGGGGCGCGCATCCGATCTATCATTACTATGCCTCTGTGCTTGGGATCCGGCCCGTCGCGGCGGGGTTCCGCCAGGTCCGGATAGCGCCGTTGCCCGGGGATCTGAAACAGGTCGAGGGCGTGCTACCCCATCCAGCGGGACGGATAAGTGTCAAGCTCAGTCAGGTCGGTCGGCAACTCCGTGTCCGTGTCAGTCTTCCCCGGGGTGTGGCGGGTGTGTTCGTCTGGCAGGGGCGTAAGCGCCAGCTCGGTCCGGGCGTGGCCGAATTCAAGGCTTGAGCATCCTGTGGGATGCTACTGTCCATGAACCATGGGGACAAACCGGACGGGCAGGTCCTCCACAGTCTCTATCTTGCCGTCCTTCTTCCGGAGGATAACCAGCCGTTGATGGTAGGCGCCTACCGGGGCAATCATGCGTCCGCCTTCCTTTAACTGATCCACCAGGATTGGGGGGACTTTATCGGGCGCGCAGGTGACAATGATGGCGTCAAAGGGACTGTATTCCGGCCAGCCTTTGTATCCGTCTCCCGTGAGTACGTGCACATCGGTATAACCCTCTGCATCCAGGGCGGCCCGGGCGTGGCGTGCCAGTTCCGGGATGATTTCAATACTGAATACCCTGGCGCCGCATGCCGCCAGAATCGCGGCCTGATACCCGGACCCGGTTCCGATTTCAAGGACTTTTTCTCCGGGCTGGAGGTTCAGCCGTTCCGTCATGTAGGCCACGATATAAGGCTGAGAAATAGTTTGGTCATATCCGATGGGACACGGATGATCACCATAAGCATCCGCATGATTACGCAAAGATTCGGGAATGAACAAGTGCCGGCGGACCTTGCTCATGGCTTGCAGAATGCGCTCATCAGTGATCCGGTAGGCGCGTAACTGTTGGACCATGGCCTGGCGGCCAGCCAGCCAACGGGCGTTATCAGGAGACTCGGAACAACCAGTGATAGAACCTGCCATGACAATCCCCATGATCAGTATAACGATCAAATCCGAGTAAAACATCATGTTCATCCGTGATGAAATCTTACCATAGTTACTCTGGGTAGATTTCCGGCAGACGAGACTGCACCGCTTTGATGACAATTTGCGCCTGTTCAATAGCGTTGAGACTGTCGAATAACCCATACGGACGCGACCACGCGAAACGCGTGGTAAACGAAGCTTGTCCCGCGTTGGGCGGGACGCGTCCCTCCGTTATAATAACGCCTATTTTACGTGTATTGTGGAGGGCCACGCTCTGTCGTGGCCGCTCTTAAGCATGTTTTTCGACAGTCTCGTTATGCGCCACTTCTTCCGGAGGCGTTTCCCCGTCGCCAGGATAGCGGAATTCCCAGGCAAACACAGTCAAGTCTCGCACCGAATCGAAAATCGTCTTGAGAGTGTTATCAATCTTTTAGCATTGGCCGGCCAATTCATTGCGGATTTACCGTTTCACGCTCTGTATTGATTGGATCCATACCCGGCCTCTAACCTTCGACAACAATATAGCAGGCTGGATCAGGAAATGCCAGTGGAAATTTTTTGAGCCATTTGCCCGCGGCAAGCCGGGAAACTCGGTCAAAAAACTCAGCCTTTACATATTCGCGGCCAAACACTAGATTCTTCCTGATCAAATATCCTTGATTAAGTTATATGCGAGAGGAAGCCATGAGCCAATCCCCGTCAACCTCAAGAGATTCTGAAATCTCCGTGATTATTCCGGTTTATAATTCGGCGAACATTTTCCCGGAATTATATCAACGGCTCGCGGCGATACTGGAAAAGACGGTTTCTTCTTTTGAAATCATTGCCGTTGTTGACGGGTGTCGTGATCATTCCTTTGATGTCATTCAAGATATTGGTCAGAGGGATGGACGTGTTAAAGCGATAGAATTTTCCAGAAACTTTGGTCATCAGGCGGCCCTTACGGCTGGATTATCGGCAGCCACCGGCGATATGGTGGCTATTATGGATGATGACCTGGAGGATCCTCCGGAAGCGTTGCCTTTACTGGTGGCCAGGATTCGTGATGGCTTCGATGTTGTATATGGAATAAGACGAAAAAGGAAACGTTCTTGGATTCATCGCTTTTTTTTTACGGCTTTTTACCGGATTTTGAGTGGCCTGGTGGATGTGCCAATGCCCGGGGATGCGGGTGATTTTTGCGTAATGACCCGGCGTGTGGTCAAAGCGTTGAATGCCATGCCCGAAAAAAACCGTTATCTGCGGGGGTTACGAGCATGGGCTGGATTTGACCAAACAGGGATTGAATATGAACGCGGAGAACGGTTGGCCAACGAATCGGGATACAACTTGCGGAAGTATTTCAAACTGGCCTTGGATGCCATTTTCTCGTTTTCTTACAAACCCTTGGAATATGTATCCAAAATTGGATTGGTTATTGCGTTAGGAAGTTTTATATACGGACTTTATGTGATTAGTATAGGCAGAATACTGGTGGCGCCAGGCTGGTCTTCGCTCTTTATCGCCATATTGTTTTTCTCCGGTGTTCAACTTATATCGATTGGCATCATCGGTCAGTATCTGGCGCGGATTTATGATGAAATTAAACAGCGCCCAAAATTTATCATCAAACGAACGGCAGGATTTGAAAAAGAGATATAACAATGATGAATCAGGCTGAGTTATTTGCCGGGAAGAACGTGATGATCACCGGCGGTTTGGGAATGATCGGCAGTACCATCGCCCGCAAACTGGCGCCGCTGGGAGCCCGTGTCACTTTGGTGGACGCATTTATCGAGCCGTACGGCGCCAATGATTTTAATATTGAAGATGTCCGGAGCCAGGTGCAGATCAGTGTCACCGATATTCGGGACAAGGATGCGATCCGGCATTTGGTCAAAGGACAGGATATCATTTTTAATCTGGCCGGCCAGGTCAGTCATAATGACAGCCTGAATAATCCCTTTCTGGACGCCGACATCAATTATATCGGGCATTTGAATGTGCTGGAATGTGTCCGCAGGAATGCGCCGGATGCCGTGGTGTTGTTTGCCGGGTCCCGCCTGCAGTTCGGGCGCATTGAAAAGAATCCAGTGGATGAATCGCATCCGCTCAGGCCGCGCACCCCTTATGCGCTGAATAAGACGGCGGCCGAGAACATGTATTTGTTTTATAATCAGATTCATCAGCTCCGCTGCGTGGTCTTCCGGATTGCGAATCCCTATGGGCCTCGATCCCAGATGAAACATTCCAAGTATTCCATGGTGAACTGGTTTATCCGACAGGCCCTGGACAATCAGGTGATAAAAGTGTTTGGCGACGGACTTCAGGTGCGTGATTATATTTATGTGGACGATCTGGCGGAGGCTTTTATTCGGGCCGCTGTGAGCCGGAATTGTATCGGCAAGGTCTTCAATGTTGGCAGTGGGGTGGGGGTTCGGTTTCGGGAGATGGCCGAAATGATTGTAAGCACGGTGAAGCGTGGAACGGTGGAATATGTGCCCTGGCCCCAGGATTATATTAACGTGGAGACGGGAGATTATGTCACAAATATTGCGCGCATCTGTAGTGCGATTGATTGGAAACCGGTCACTGACTTTAAAACCGGCATCAAGCTAACATTCGAGTATTACCGAAAGCACAGGAGTCATTATTGGTAAACTTTTTGAAGGGCGATACTCGCTAAACGAATATGATGTTGAATGGAACGATTGCAAAGAATGTTGTGAAATTGGAAACACCGGTGATATCAATTTGCGTTCCGGTTTATAATGCCGAGCGTTTCATTGCCGCGACGATTGAAGCGGTGCTTCAACAAACATGGACCAACTATGAGTTGATCGTAGTTGACGATCATTCTTCGGACCGATCTCGCGAAATTATTTCGCGTTACAGCGATGCGCGTCTGCGTCTGGTGGTCAATGAGCACAACCTTGGACCGGAGGCTAACTGGAATAAGGCCTTGACGCTGGCGCGGGGTGATTTCATCAAGGTGCTTTGCCATGATGATTTGCTATATTCCGAGTGTTTGGAAAAACAAGCGGCTGTGTTGACGGCGCCGGAGAATGCTGGCGTGGCGTTAGTTTGCTGTAAACGTGATATCATTGACCTGCAAGGTCGCCGAGTGTGGAGCCGTTCCTGTCCGGGGCGGGCCGGCCGTCGGTTGGGGCGGACGGCGGTGCGGCAGATAGTGCGTAACGGTACCAATCTGATCGGTGAACCCAGTGCGGTGCTTTTCAGAGCTGAGGCGGCCCGAAAAGCTGGCCTGTTCTGTGCGCGATTTCCCTATGCGATTGATCTGGAATATTGGTGCCGGCTGTTGCAACATGGCGATTTATATTACTTGCCGGTGGTCCTTTGTGCTTTCCGTGTCTTTCGGGAATCGTGGAGTATGGTGTTGTTCAAGTCCCAACGTCACCATTTCCTTCAGTTGGTACAGGCGTTGGCCTGTGATCCGGCCTATGGGGTAACCACTATAGATCCCGTATTCACTGTCCGGTATCATCCCGTATTCGGTGTCCGAAATGTCCCGGAATACGCATACAAATGTCAATAGCTATATTTTATAGGCTCGAAACACATATTGACATTTTCTTAACCGGACAGTAGTGTTAGTAGGATATTTGATGAATCCAAGCATCGTCCTCTGTACATTTTGCGCACTACCTCATCTACTCGGAAAGACGACGGATTGTCAGCATGAGAATATTGGCGGCGACTACGACGTTTAAACCTGATTTGCGAGAGGCAATCAGCAAAAATATAGTATACCTTTACAACGAGATTTCGCGACAGGCAGAAGTTACTCTCTTAATACCCGGATTATTTTCTTCTGAGCAGCAAAATGCGCATTTTGTTTTTGAGAGTTTCTCTGATTGCAATCCATACGGTTGTGGAAAAACATTATTTTTGAACATTCGAAGACTTAGCACTCGCCTAATGCAAACAAACACATCGCATTTCGATCTTATTCATATTCATGTTGGTTTCTGCATTGAATTGGTCCTTCTCGCGCAAGCTGTTCGGCGGCTATCGACTCCGGTTATGGTTACTATCTGGCAGCCATATGTGGATCCCACCGATTGCATTTCTATTTTTCGGCTTCGCCCGTTTCGGCTAATCAGGGGAATGCTTCCCCACATTTTCTTCAATTCATTTGTGCTACGCCCTTTGTATCGAAGTGCTTCGAAAGTTTATCAGCGCATCGTTGTTTCGAGTGTTTGTCAGAAAAACCAGGTTTGTCAATTCTCATCAGCGGATCGGGTCAAACAGATTAGCAATGGAGTAAAATATGTCGTAGCAGATACTTCCAGAGACGTTGCGCCTATACCTCGTCTCCTCTATATTGGCCATTATACCCCTGCCAAGGGTGTGGACTGTATACTGAGCGCCTTATTGATCCTGAAACAACGACAACCTTTCCATATGACATTTGCATTTTCAGATCGTGGGATTTTGAAACACTTTTGGGTTCTCGTTAAACAATATGGATTGCTTGATCATGTGACGGTAAAGGGAGGGGTGAATGTGTATAAGGAGATGCTGAAGCACGATCTCTTTCTTATCCCATATTGTGCCACCATTGGCTTCAGCTATTATCCGAATGTTGTTTTGGAGTGTTTTGCTGCGGGGTTGCCTCTGATTTCAACAAGAATTCCCGTTATGCGAGAGCTGTTGGAAGGGGTGGATAAGAACCTTTTGGTGCCAATTAATGATCCGCTGGCTTTGGCTGATAAGGTTGTTTTTATGTTAAACGATAGAGAACGGCTGGGTCGTATCGGAGACGTTCTGCAAAAGCTACACGCGGAGCGCTACGATTTTGGGGGCTGGGCCAAACGCTACATTATGGAATACAAACGTCTACTGAAAGGAGCGCGCGGGTGAAGCAACCAGATGCCGACATTAAATCGATTTATCAGCGTAAAAAAGTCGCGGAAAATTATGACCGGAAACGTTTCAGGAATGCAGGTGGCCAGTATATAGATCAGGTTGAGATCGATTTTGTTTCAGGGCAGCTCTCTGGGCTTCAAAAGAATGCGAAGGTTCTGGATATTGCAACAGGAACCGGGCGCTTTGCATTGATGCTTTCTTCAAAGGGATTTGCGGTAATTGCTGTGGATGGGTCGTCAGAAATGTTAGATATCGTTGCGAAGAAGGCTGCAACAGCAGGACAGAATATTACCTGCTTGGAAGGTGACGTGAATAGTCTGCCATTTAAATCAGAGCGGTTTAATGGGGCATGTTGTTTTCGCCTGCTTTGGCATTACGATGACTGGCGAAAGACTATTGATCACATTATGGAGTTTTGTGAAGGCCCTTTCGTCTTTGATTTGATGAACAGAAGGAGCTTGCGCAAGCTAATCAAGCCGCTGGCAGACAAAGTGGCATACCAGTCCCTTGCTTCAAGTGAAGAAGCCGAGATCTTCTTTGCCCAACAAGGCTATATGCTTCTTCACAAGGAGCAGGCTTTTGCATTCCCGTATATTGTGTACTTAAAACTTCCATTTCTAACCAAATTGCTTGCACCAATCGATCGGTGGTTGTGTCGGCGTGGATTCGGGACCATGCTTTACTATACAATTAGCAATGGAAGTTGAGCAGATGAAGCGACATATCTGGTTGTTTTGTTGTCTCCTGTTCGGGCTCGGGATATTCTGTCGTCTCTGGTTATTGGGCGCGGCAGCCTTTAGTACCGATAACATGGAGTTCTATAAACTCGCCCTGTGGAATCAGGACATCATTGCACTTTGGAAAACGCCGCCGTGGCTCAACCAAATTCCGCTTAATGAAACGCTGAGTTTGCTATTGGTTAAAGCGGGGTTACCCGCCATTCCATTTGTCGTGCGGCTTCCTTTTGCGGTCATGGGTATTCTTGCTCTTTTGTTTGTCTGGCGGTTCACATGGCGGCTGGCTGGTTGGCCAGCTACTGGGTTCGTTCTTCTGCTAGCGGTATTTAATCCATATCAGCTCTATCTTTCACGCACTGCTTATCACTATTCCGGAGTTTTGTGCTGGTCGGCCGCTCAATTTATTATTTTCTGGTCGCTGAAGGAGAAACTTGAGTCACGAAAGGTGCCGACGGTTTGGCTCGTTGGCTGGTGGTTTATTCTTGCGACGATTGCCTGTCACATGCACATGTCGGTTTGGGTTACGGTAGGCCTGCAGGGGGTGTTTCTGCTCTGGTTCGGTTGGAGAGGTCTACGGGCGAATTCTTCGGCACAGAAGCGTTTCTTTATTCAGATGTTTATCGGTGCTGGTCTACTGGGGCTGCTTCTGAGTCGCTGGATGCTTCGGGCACTACAGCGGTTAGAGCATGCCTCTTCCGGGGGGAAGCCATTGGTGGGTGGTGATGCGGTCAAGGAATTGACCCGTTTACTGCCTGCCTATTTTGCAGGAGAAACCGTATGGGGGATTGTACTGCTTTTGATTTTTCTTATGCTTGCGTTGGTGCCATTGTGCCGTCGATCTGCCAAACAATGCTTCTTCCGGTCGCTGACGCTGATTTTCGTGTTGCATCTTGCAGCACTTACCGGCTACATTCTCACATTTGGTGGCGGGGTCGCAAAAATTACCTATTTTTCCTCGATTTGGCCCCTTTTTATTTTTGTGGCTGGTATTGGAGCCGTATTGGGTATCCAGATGCTGACAGAGGGCCGACGTTTGTTGCGGTTGGCCCTGTTGGTGTTGCTGTCGGTTGGCTATCTCAGTCTGGTTTTGCCAGCTACGTGGGCGATTGTGCACTTGGATGGCAAGCCGACGGCATATTACAAAATTAACGACTGGGTGGATACTCATTTGCCAGCCGGAACACCGATCCTGGTGGACCGCTGGCTGGAATCGTGGAATGAATTAGCTGTGCACAATCCTGGAAAACTCAACTACACGTTTACGGTTCCTGACGAACCCATAGAAATCTATCGACGGTTGAATTGGCGCACCACCGCTGAACACTTCTTTACGAAGTATCCCTCTGCCGCTCTATTGGAAGTGACCGGTGACCGCTATTCCAAAGAACTGGGATCGTGGACTTTTCCGCAGGAGTACTTTGCCCGTTCTGTTTCGATCACTAACCATGCTGCTGTCTTATTGCGCAGAATGGGCGTCATCTATACAGGCCTCAACACAATTCGCATAGCGCCCCGCATCCGATACAACACCACAGAAGATCTCATTGAAAAAAGTCGCCGCTCGGGACTTGATACTCTACGTCTATACGGGGAGGGCTGGGGATATGCGAAGCCGGGGTGGCAGCGAGGGCATTTTGAGGACTATCGCATCCTCAAAAACAGTGCCCAAATTCTTCTGTACAACCTGATGGATTTGTCGCAGACAGGAAACGTAGAAATTATTGCTGCTGCCGTCAACCGTGAAAAAGTTATTTTTCTGGATAAAAATATTCATGTCTTTGCGCCTAACAAGATAAGTGTGTGGTCTGTGCCATTGACATTGCAACCAAATGTCAACAGATTGATGCTTCATAGCCCTAACGGAGAACCACTTTACGTGCTTGATATCCGATGGAAAGGCAATGTACCATAAAGGTTATTCCGTATGACATGTCCTGATTTAAGATTTGATCTTACCCCATTTTTTCGGACACATGAAGCGAAGAAGTGTTTTACACGGAAAGTTTATAGCCTGTCCCATTATTCTTACGGTCTTGAAAATGCAGGCATTCACTTTGTGCGCCGAATGATCATCTCCCTGGTCTGGCGAATACTGGAGGACCAGGCCGTGCTGGATGTGTATAATCTGACATCTTAAACCAACGTGGTTAACATCACCATCCGGGGGATGGCCATCAACGGCAGTAAGCGTGTGGTCAGTCCCTGCCTCTGGCAGGACAAGCCTGCCGGCGCCACTCACGATTTTAAACATCTCCAGTTGGAGCAATGGCCGGTCGGTCAATGGGTATTGCGCCTGGGATGGAACCAGCTGGTATTGAAAGATCCCTTCTGGAAGATCGGACATATTCCTCTGCTCGTGGATGAGATTCGGGTGGTGGAGGAGGTTATCCCGTTGCCGCAAAAAAGCGTCAAGGGGCCACTTACCGCCCAAGGCGGTAATGTAGGAAACCAGAGATCAGAGGGCCGGTGAGTACAAAGTCATCGGTATCAATTGCAACACTCCACCGGTGGGCTTGTCCCGCCGGAGAGTACGATTTGGCGAAAACCTGCAAGACATTGATAAAAAACATATTGCGCTTTTAGCCAAATCTTTTGTTCCTGCCACATAAATGTGGCCGGAAACGACTTATGCAATTGATTCATTGGTATTGACAGTGATCATCTAAATATATAATCGAATCATCCATTAAAGGAGCGAAGCGGTGGCATTTCACGATCATGACCGGCTGTTGCGGCACAGCTTTCTGCTCCTTGTCGCGACCCAGGTGGGGAATGTGGCGTCGGTTCTCTATCAGATGTTTCTTATGCGTCGCCTTCCGCCCGCTGAATACGGCATTCTGGCGGCCATGTTCGGACTCATTGTGATGGTCTCAACGCCGCTGGACGCCTTGCGAACGGCGGTGGCGCACTATGCCGCCCGCTATTGCCAGACCGGCAGTCCGGGGAGAATTCATGGTCTGATAAGAGGCTGGAGCCGGATCATGGCCGGCATTGCCCTGATAATTATATTAGGGAGCCTGACAGGTAGCGGGTATGTGGCACATTTTTTTCAATTGCCTTCACCCGCCATCTTGATACTCACCGGCGTCGTAATGGCCGGCACTTTGTTTATGCCCCTGTTTGCCGGCGCCTTGCAGGGCACCCAGGCGTTTGGCTGGTGGGCCGTTTCAGGGCAAAGCTGGGGTGTGGTGCGGCTGGTGGCGGGTGTGGCGTTGGTGCTGGGAGTGCAGGCGTCGGCGATGATGTGCTTGCTGGGGCAGGGGGTGGGGGTTCTAGCCTGCGTTGCCATCGGCTGGCTGGGACTGTTGATGGTGCTGAGGGGTAAACCGAATGGCGACGCGGAGACACTCATGGGGGGTGGGGCGTATTTTGTCAAGTCGCTCCTGGTCTTGGCCGGCTATGCTGTGCTTGCCAATGCCGATATCTGCATCGTGAAGCATTATTTCAGTCCGTATGAGGCAGGACTGTTTGCGCGGGGCGCTACCATTGCCCGCGCAATAGTTTTTTTGACCATGCCGATTACCATCGCCATGTTCCCCAAAGTCGTATCCGCGGGCAGTGTGTCGGAAAATACCCGCAAACTATTCGTTCGCGCAATAGGCTACGCGGCGGGCCTGATCCTTGCCGCTTGCGTTGGATGTACGCTTCTGGCCGGGCCGATCTGGTTTTTCTTTGTTGGTGAATGGCCGAGTGACGCGTCACTCGGATTGCTGCGGATGATCCTGTGGGCCATGGCGCCGCTGGGACTGACGTCCCTGATGCTGAATTTCGAAATGGCTCAACGCCGTTTCCACCGGCTCTGGATGGTTATCGTATGCGCGCTGGTC
>CAYQNY010000023.1:0-9151 GCA_964418925.1 uncultured Verrucomicrobiota bacterium | reverse complement strand
GTCTATGTGGGGGGCGTCATGATCTGGCATGACGCGATGACGCAGATCGTGGCGGTCATGGCAGTCGTGAACGTCGCCACCCTCGTGATAATGGGCCTGGGCATGCCGTGGAAACAACGCCGCACTGTGTAAGGCCGCGCTGTCATCCGGTCTTTTTTCTATTCGTTAAACAGCTGGATTAGCTCGGAAATCTGGGCGGCATGGGCTTGTTCCTCTGCGGCCATCTTGGTGAAAAACTTCCTGTACTCGGCGTGCTGTACCTGTAGTTTCAACGTGTCGTAGTCTGCCCGCATTTTCTCTTCGATCTGTACCATCTGTTTAAAGCGGCTGAGAAGCTCGTCTTTAGTAATCATGGTCCGGTTCCTGTTGGATGCGTGCCACTATATTTTGAAGTGTTTCTTTGTGAAGGCGATTCATGGCAATTAATTCCTGCAGTGTCTGCTTGACTTTGGCAATGTTGGCAGCCGGGAGGGTACTGCGATCCATCAGGGCCGACAGGTGCTTGAGGTAAATGGCCGTCGCCGATTCCTCGCCATTGATACATTCCTGCAGCTGACGCACTAACTCGGTTTTAGTCATGGCGTGATATTCCGCAACCACTGTTGAGCCTGGCCTTCAACACCGGGCTTACGTGTTTTGGCGATACGCGCCGCATACTCATGCTGCAGGCGCCAATCCTGTTCCTTATTCACTTGGAACCAGCATAGACCTTTAAGGTCCCATTGGCGAGCAGTATCCGTCAGCCGCATGATCCACTGCATTCGATTGCCGCCCTGATTGACGCAGGCCGTTTCAAAGACCATGATTGGTTTGGCTGGCGCCATTGCCTTGAGTTCCTTGTGAAGATCCTGAAAAATACGCTCGAACTCCATCCAACGGCTGTCCCATCCATGTTGCACTTTTGTTTGGGTTGTGCCCCAGTTATAGCCGTCCATACCGAGAATATCAACCCATTTGTCACCGGGATAATAATTCCGCGCCCGGTTCCATGAGGCCTGCGGGGCGGAGTCAGGATTGGGTATGGATTCAGCGTTTGGACAGAAGACCCACCGGACGTTGGTCGCACCTTCTTTACGAAACAACGTTACGATATAATGGAACATCTGCCGGTAAATTCCGGGGCTGTGGGCGCCGAACCGGCCAATTTCTGTGCCCCAGTGATAACGCTCCAGGTTCATCTCGTGGGCGAATCGAATCATGAATGGTTGGTCCCACGCCTTCGCCTGGCCGGCGAAGGCCCGCAGGTACGGATCGTATGTCCCGTCCAGGATTTGGCGGTAGGGCACGGCTATGGCCTTGCCCTGGCTGAATGTCATTGGTTCCCAGGTGATACAGGGCGCGGCGCCCTGGTTCCAGATCGCGTCCAGGCTTTCCCTGGGAAATACATTGGCAGGGACAACGCCGGACTCCGGCCACTGGAGGAAAAACACGATGATGTCGGGCCGCAGGCCGGTGGTTGTCCTGAGATCCGTCAGTTTGGCCGCGGTGATCGGATAGCCGTCCAAGGTAAAGCCCCAGAACGGCGGCGGCGCGGGAGTGTCGGCGCCCAATCCAGGGAGCGTCATGCCGATAATAATTGCAACTATGACCGCCCTTTTATCCATCTGCCGGTTTCCTTTCCGGATTATTAAAATATAATACGGCCGACAAAATCACAAAATGATACAGGCACCAGAACATGTTGATCAACATGGCGCCCGCCGGCACCGGTTCATGGATCAGCCGCTGAATACCCCAGATGATGGCCGCGAAATTTAACGCGGCCAGGCCCAGTTGCGGCCAGAGATCTCCCAGGGGCAGGGCAACCCCGCCCCCCTTGGGTGTCACGATAAACCGGCCCTTGATTCCCAGCAGGCCCAGGATCGTTGCTTTGATGTAAACGGGGAATGTGATTGAGACCAACAGCTGTCCCAGGAAGATGTCCCGGATGCGATACTGACGCCGTGACAGCGAGGAAAAGAAAATGAACAACGATAAGACAAAGTAGGGGATGAAAAACAACGCGTAGACTTCGGGGTTTAAGAAATAAGTCGGAATGTTGAAGAATAGATATAGTATTGGACATAAGACGATGATCAGAAAGACGATGCCAATCAGATAATAACTGCCGGAGACCAGATATTCCCACCACTGGGCGGGCGTCAGGGCGTGCGGATGGCGGAAAAACAGAGCGATCAACCGCCGCAATAACCCGATGGTGCCCAGCGCCCATCGGAATTGCTGTTTGAAATAGGCGCCCAGGTCCTCCGGCCCCATGCTGAATGCCGATACTCTATTGTAATACATAGATTTCCATCCCCGCTGGTGAAAAATCATGGATGTGACAAAATCTTCGGTGACGGAAGTCTCGTCAAAGCCGCCCACGTCCATAAACGCCACTCGCCGGAAAATCACGTTTGTGCCACAGCAGAACGTGGCCCCGTGAATGCTTTTTCCTTCGCAGATATACTCGTAAAATACCACTTGCTGGAGTCCGGATGCCAGGGCGACCCGATTGGTCTCGAAGTTGGTGTAATACTGCGGTGTCTGCACGAACGCCAGTTTCGGGCTGGCTTCCATAAAGGCAACCAGCGGTTCGATGAAATCCGGCATGGGATTGGAATCCGCATCCAGGATGACGAGGTATTTTTCCTTCTCTGTCCGGTCCTGGCCGGCAAACGGATGAAACTCAAAACCATCCCGTGTCTGGCCGTCAACAAAGTCCAGGAAATCGTTGATCATGCCGGCCTTGGCTCCATGCCATTTCCGGCGAAACAGGTTAATGCCCATCCGCTGGCATAGCGCATCAATCGCCGCGCGGTATGCCTGCATGGCGCTGGGATCGGAGCCCGGCAAATCGTAGCGGGTATCATCCAGGAAATAGAGGTGTTTATTGGGATAAGTCAAGTTATGAAAACAGACGAGCGTGTCCTCAATGACATCCAGGGGTTCCTGGTAGGACGAAACCACGACGGCAACCGGCGGAGTGGAACGCAGTGGCGGCACGGCGTCAGCGTTGGTCCAACTGTGGCGCGCTCGGATCACGAACAGTAAGTGTAACAGATAGCCAATCCCGTGAAACATGATGAACATTTCCGCAAACAGGAGCAGCCATGCGACTAACTTGTCGGTCCAGTAATAATCGGAAATGATGACGAGCACCATGCGCGCCCCGACGTAAAGCAAAGTGACGATAATGCCTGTAACCGGCAGTAGCATCAGGAGCAGAGGCCATATTCCCTTAGATTGTGAATGGTTGTTCATGTTAAAATTGATACTGCAATCGGCCGGTGACGGATTCGGCGTTGTATTCCCGGGATCGAGTGATCATGGCCGTCACCCCCGCTGTCCAGTGATGCCGGAATTGATACATCCATTCACCGTCCACCTCGACCGAAGGATTATTTTCCGTGTCGGTTCCTATTGAGCACTTCAAGTCGTACCAATGCTGGTCGGCCGCGCTGAAGAAAAAGGGCGACAAGTCATGGCGCCATTCCGCGGTCATGGTGCCGGCCACGTAGTGTTGCGGCGTCCAGTAGGGATGCGTAATGTTGACCAGCATACCGTGATCCCACGTTTCCTGGCTTTGTTCCCGGGTGTCACGGTATTCGCCGGCCACAATAAGTTTAAGGATACGGGGATGATCCGTAAATTCATAAGCGCCGGTCAGTCGGTGATGCTGACCGCTGTTTTCGTCATTATAGTCGAGGAAACGGGCTTCGGCAGTGGCGGAAAAATAACGCGTGAATTGAAGTATAGGTCGAATCGACCAATAATCCGCTTGAACGCCCTGCATCAATCCAAAATAGTTATCCAGCACGTTCTCCCGCCCGTAACCGCCCTCGGCTTGAAGGATATCGTTTAAATTTAAGCGGAGTCGCGCTACGCCCGTATCGGTGTCGTCCACTTCATCGTCGGTATAATTCTTGTGTGTCCATGTTGCCTCGCCGCGGATGGATGCGGTCAGAATGCCGTTAAGCGCCAGGGTTTGTCCAGAGGCCTTGTATATTTCCTTGTTAAACCGCGGCCGTTCCAGCCATTCATGGCCTGTTAAGGCCAGATGCACCGGTGACAATAGCGGTATGTCCACGCCGCCGTCAAATCGCTGGCGGGTAATCTGGCACAGATTACCCCGGCCTTGCTCATCAAACAGTCGATAGCCGGCCTGCACCGCGGGATGTGTTTCGATGATCCCGTTTTTCAGTGCCAGCGGAGCGCGGTTATGCAACGGGTACAAGTCCAGTAGTTTTTGGCAGGTCCTGTTGGCTTGGGGCACCAGTCCCAGGGTGTGCTGGACCTGGGCCAGGTCAAACCAAGCTTCCGCATTGCCGGGACAACAGGCAATCAGTGCCTGGTAGGCTCGCATGCCGTTCTTAAAGCGGAGATTCCATGTTAACCACTTGGCCTGACGCTCCAGCCAGGCGGATTTTTGAATCTGGTACACCGGTAACAGCCGGATAAGCGTGGCATCAACTTCGCGGCTGACGTCAGCCGCGAAACGGTCCTGGATTCCCGGCCAGTCGGATGTAAATTGCTCATACGCCTGGTAGGGGGAATCGGGGCGGGAATGATCCCGCATTCGCCGGACTTGCTCCTTGAACCACGGGTCGTCGGTTTTCGCCGCCATATTTGCCAGGGCATCAGCCAGCCGGCAATCCACTTTCGGCTCGCAGAGCGCGTCGAATGTCTTGAAAGCTATGGCGGACATCTTGGCCCAATACGCTACTCGCGCCTTTTCCTTGACTGGTACTGGATCGGCGGGGGCCAGTTTCCGGATACGGTCATAGAGTTCCAGGGCATCCCGGTATTGTTCGGACCAGCTCAAGGCGCGCGCCCAGCCGATGAGAATTTTTTGGTTGTCCGGAAATTCTCCATTCAGGGCTTTGAAAATCTCAAGGGAGCGCTTGTATTGGTGGTCGTTGGCCAGTGCTTCAGCCAGAGCCATCCGGGCGGGGAAATATTGCGAATCGCGTTGCAGGGCTTCCTCGTAGCACGCAATGGCCAGGCCGTTACTGCCGATAACCGTATAACAGGTGCCCCAGGCGGAGAGTGTTTGGGCGGAGCGATCGCGGGATTGGAATAGAACCTGATGGAATTCGGGACTTGTCACTGTAGTCGGTCCCAGGTGCCGGAACTCGATTTCAACCTGGTCCGGCTTTTCCTGATAGGCCAGATCAAAACAGGTTCTGGCCGGTACCGGCTGGTTTTGCTTCATAAACACCTTGCCCATGCCCAGGAGGGCTTCCGCCGAATGTTTATCTTGGTCGTAGAGTTGGGCATAGGCTTCGCGAGCTTCATCATAGCGTGCCAGGGATATCAATGCGGTGGCCCGCAGCCGCCACGCATCGGCATCATCCGGATCGCGCGCAAATAACTTGTCGCAGTTCGTCAGACCTTCCGCAAAACGCTTTTCCTGGAGGGCAACTTCCGCCAGTCCCAGCAGCGCTCCCCTCTGACCAGGCCTTTCAAAAAGTATCTGCCGATAGAGTCCTGCGGCTTCTTCATAACGCTGGGCGGCGACAAAGACACTGGCCAGTTTCAGCCTGAGGTCCAGCCGATCAGGATCTTTTTCAAGGGCTTGGCGGTAGATGGTTTCCGCACCGTAAAAATCACCCCAGCTGATCATGACGTCAGCATAGCGGAGCGACACGACGGCCTGCCGTTCCTTGGAATGGTTCATGGCCTGTTGATAGAGGGCCCGGCCGGCCGTTGCATGGCCTTGGGCTGATTCTTCATCCGCCAAGGCCATTAAAACTTCCGGAACTTCCGGGTATTTTCCGGCCAGAACCAGTAACAGGTCATGAGCTTGGGCGCGTTTTCCGCAGCGCAGATAGAGCCTTGCCAGTTCAATCGCCGTTGCGTAATCATGGGGGTCGGCGGTGTATGCCGCCTGCAACAGGGGCAGGGCCTCAGCATCCTGCTGCAGCCAGCTTAAGACCAGTCCCAATTTTTTATTAATGGAGGGATCGGAAGCACCAGCTTGACCGGCCAGCCGGTATTGGGCCGCCGCCGCGTCAAGCCGGCTGGCATAAAGATAGATGTCGCCGAATTCAACGAGAATCTCCGGACTGGGTTGCGGCATCTTAGCGACTAGGTCCTGGTAAATGGCCAGGGCTTGCTCAAAATGACCGCTCCAGGCATAGGCATGCGCCAGCTCAACCCGTGCCTCGGTGAGCATCGGACGATCCCGAAGCAGAATCCGGTATTCACTAATGGATTTGTCAAACTGACGCGTATAGCTGAGGGCGCGCGCTAGTTCCCAGCGCGCCTTCCAATACGGGATAGCTTCGCCCGCCGACCGGGACGCTGTTCCAACAGCAGTGTTCGCCAGCGCGCTACGGCAAACTTGGATGACCCCGGTGAAATTGGTGGTGGCAGACAGGCTTTCGATCAGGTGCTCGAAAACCAGGCGGTTTTTTAGCCCCGAGTCCCATAACTGCTGGTAAATTGGCCCGGCCGCGGCATAATTCTTTTGAGCGCGAAGTATTTCAGCGCGGTGAAAATAAACCCAGCGTTGATTGCAGGACCGGTAAACTAATGTCGTCAGAACTGCCATGACGATCAGCAGGAAGGCAAAGCGGCGATAGGGCATCGTTAAGTCACTCCTTTTTCATGGAAAAAGGAGTCGTACTGCCGGTCCATAGTTTCGATATGGTGCAGGAGCCAATCGTTCAGATAGCGCATAATCTCGACCGGAATCATGGTTTTACCCTCGATAAACTGGCGGTGATAGTCGTTAGCTTTGCGGAGCAGGGCTTGATGCTCTGTCCGATGGGGGGTGTAGCCATCAAAACCATGCCGTTGCATGGCCTTTTCCTCGCTGTCGAAATGAAAGCGAGTGCATTCCATAAGCTCGTCGAAAAGCTTGGCTATGTGATCCGGACTCCCGCCGGTCTGTGCAGACTTCTGCACCTGCTCGATCATGGCCAACATCTGTTGGTGTTGGGTGTCGAACGTGGAAATATGCACGCTGTATTGGGAATTCCAGCCTGGTGATGTCATAACCTCACCTTAATCAATATAATAAATATAGTATCGTTGATCATTGGATAAAAGTCAATCAGATATTGGTTGAAGCGTGGGAGTGAAGTACCCCGCGGCAGCCTACTCCGCCGTAGTAAAGCCCTTGGCTACGAAGGCCGGGAGCCGCGGGGATGAATGGCGAAGAAGGGTAAATCTGCTCGCAGCAAGGACCAATATCAACGAAAGCCTGGGCCTATGCCAAGGCCGTTGACGGTTGAAGCGATGCGGACGCAGACCGAGGACATGGAACGCCATCGCGCCCGGCAGTGTCTGCAACTAGACTTCTGCGAAATGGTCTAAAATCGCGCCCACTCGGTGAGTGGGCCTACAAAAAACAAGGAATTTGTAGGCCGCGTGACCACGCCGGATGCGTGGCAAGCCCCACGCGGCGCATTTCGCAGAAGTCTATGTCTGCAACGCCCAAGAAGAATCGTACGGATTTTATATTCCGCGTTAACGAAATAAAAGAGTCAGGCTAAGGGGCGGCTTTACCGGATTTTTTCTTGTTAGATGCCGGCATGACCGGTGTCCCCAGCCCCTTGGGCGGCGCCTTTTTCAAGCCCAGGGGCATCTTGGGAGAGACGGATTGAAATTTTTCCTTTAACTTTTTCAGGTCCTGGTCGTCTGCAAGAATGGCATCAATTTTTTTCTGGATGTCGCGCATCTTAGCCTGCAAGTCCTTGATGGCCGCGTTTTCTTCGTACAGCTTGGTTTGGCGGGCGATAATTTTACGATTCAGACTCTCATATTCCGACCGTGCCTTCATACTCTGCCGAACCAGCGCGGGGTCTATGGCGATTGGTTGAAAGACGGCCTGCTTTCCGGGGGCGAATATCTGCTCCGGCGTGCCGGTGGTCGGCGCCTTCAACAGTTCCTGGGCCGTGGATAATGACGCGGTTACGAATGTCATGCTGATTCCGGCAAGGGCGATCACCGTGAGGTTTTTCATAAGTTTTTCTGCTCCTGTTGGTCTTGATTTAATTCCATCACATAACAAATGCTTCGTGCTATTAAATAACGGCCGGATGATTAAAAATCAAGATAAAAAAACAATTCTGGTGAAAAACCCTGGATTAACGCCGCGTGAGGCTTGCCACGCTTCCGGCGTGGTCACGCGGCCTACAGAAATGGCCCTTTTTGTAGGCCCGGTGACCCCAACGGGCGGGTTTTTCAACGGAATCAAAAACTTGGCTTGATCCAAAACTCATGGTGCCGTTCCTGATGGTTCCGCTGGTGTTGCTTTGGCATCGGATTCAGTCCCCGTTGCCGCAGTTGAAGCCGGGGTCGTGGCCGGCACAGGAGCGGGAACGGATGCGGCCGGCGTTTCTGCGGGATTGTTGGTTAGCATGGCTGGAACAGCTGCGGCCGGTGCATTCGATGCTGTGGGTTGCAATACCGCCCGGGTTTCAGCAGGTTCTGGCGGCGGTGTCGTTGTCGGCGGAGCCGCCGTTGATGAAACCTCCGACGTAGATACTATGGGCAAGGCGGTCGTTTCCGCCGAATAGTTGGTTGACGTAGTCGGGACAGCGGCGGTGGTACCATTCGATGCTGCGGGTTGCGATACCGCCCGGGTTGCGGCAGGTTCTGGCGGCGGTGTCGTTGTCGGCACGGCTATCGGACTGACTGATGCAGGCCCGGGCGGTACCGCTGATGCTGGGGATGGGGAAACCGTGGTGCCGCCGGCACCCGGCCATATGGATTGCGGCGCTCGATAAAACTGGAATTCCGTGATTTGAATCACCAGGACGATGATAATGAAGATTAATGCTGTTACCAGGGTTCCAATTATCATGAGGCGGAACCGCGGGTTTTCTTTCCGAGGGGTGGCAGCATTGTCTGCAGGTCTTGGGGAATCAACTGGATTATCGCTGTGATTATCGTTAGCGCCCATGCCTTATTGCCTCCCTGATCAGCGGTTGAATGGTTACCGTGTCGCCAAGTAATATTGTTAATCAATATACAGCAGGCATTGGACAGGGTCAATCCTGTTTATATGAATTTAAAAAATTTCAGCTTACTGAAAATATTGTCTTGCATGCTGACATGGAAACGGATACACTTTTTACAAATACACATTGCGGGGTGGAGCAGCCCGGTAGCTCGTCAGGCTCATAACCTGAAGGTCGTTGGTTCAAATCCAACCCCCGCT
>CAYQNY010000022.1:0-26781 GCA_964418925.1 uncultured Verrucomicrobiota bacterium | reverse complement strand
TCCCTTAGCTCCGCAGCGCGGAGCTGACGGGGGGAGAACGGCAAAGTTTCCGCCGTGGCGGACTAATTAAAGACTTGCCCTCGGATGCGGCTGAAAAACTCCGAAGTTCTGCAAAATAAGTGAGCAGGAATCAAGCGGCAGGGGGCAGAAAAAATAAATTTTTTGACAGGCTGCACAGGATAATATAGCTTTGGCGTAGATGGTAATGATTCCTGCATTTTATGGAAATCATTGCATGGACAAGAAAGGGGACTATGAAATTAGGTCTTTGCACAGCAGTTGAAGGATTGGCGGATGCCGCTGACGCGGGATTCGATTTTGTGGAGATGTCCGGGCCGGTATTGGCGCCTGATAAAGACGAGGCGGATTTCGCTTTGATTCGCAAGCGTATTCTGGCCGCGCCCATCAAGGTGGAAGCGTTTAACGGATTTTTATTCGGCGGCTTTAAAGTTACCGGACCGGCTGTTAATCTTGAGGTCGTCCGCCGCCACATGGAGATCGTGTTACGCCGCGCCGCCGAGGCGGGGGCATCTATTATGGTTTTTGGAAGCGGTGGCGCGCGCACCCTGCCGGCCGGCTTTCCGGCGGATCGCGGCTGGAGTCAGTTGGCGGATGCCGCGCGGCTTGCCGCCGATATTGCCGACCAACACGGCCTGACCATTGTCATGGAACCCTTGTTTAAACGCGGCTGTAATTTTTTCAACCATGTGGATCAGGGCGCCGCGTTTGTGGACCGCGTCGGGCATCCGCGTCTGCGCCTGCTGGCGGATCTTTTTCATATGGAGCAGGAGCAGGAGCCGTTGGCCGATATCGCGGCCGCCGGGAAACGCCTGGCCCATATTCATCTGGCTACGCCGGCCATTCCGGCAACCGGCCCGGGTAAGGCTTACGATTTCCCCGGGTTTTTCGCCGCCTTGCGGCAGGCCGGCTATACGGGGCGCGTGTCCGTTGAAGACAATCCCGGTCTGCTGGCTGAAAAAAAAGCGCCTTGGCGTGATGTATACCGGGCGATTTGGGAATATCTGACGCCCTTTTGCCGGGCATGAGGGGCGACCGTGAGATGGGTGTTAGACCCTTTCCGATAGTCATACACGTTTTAGCGTGTATGTTTTGGGAGGGACAGCGTGTCGCTGTCCATGGCGGGCAACATGCCCGCCCTCCCCTGGGTTGCGGGGCACAGCCCGTCTTAGCGTATTAACCGTTCGGAACCGCGATAAAAGATAAGAATGGGACTGGGGCAATATGTCACCATATCCTTCTCGCAATCGTTGTGGCGATTGCTGATAAAGCAGCCGGTGACACAGGTCTATGGCCGCAATGACAATCTTTATGTTATGTAGTATTCATCCGTCTCTTTGGTTGTAGCCGTAGGCTGCTTTATGTCATGAAACAAAAACGTTACGCGCAGGTAGGACTGGGAGCTCGGGGTGAAATGTATACGCAAACCCTTGTGCAGACCATGCCAGCATCCTGTAAACTGGTGGGCTTGTGCGATATCAATCGCGGCCGGATGGAATTATGTAATCGTAACATCCGGCAACGCTGGCAGGGGCAGGCCGTGCCCATGTATGCGGACACTCGCTTCGACGCCATGATCCGGGAACAGCAACCGGACGTGGTGGTCGTCACGACCAAGGACTGTTTTCATGACAAGTATATTGTCCGGGCCATGGAGCTGGGTTGCGACGTTATTACCGAAAAGCCCATGACCATTGATGCAAAGAAGTGCCAGCGCATTGTGGATACCGCTGAAAAAACCGGGCGTCATGTCCACGTCACCTTCAACTACCGTTATTCGCCGCCGCGGACGCAGGTCAAGGATCTGTTGATGAAAGGAATTATTGGCGAAGTAATTTCCGTGGATTTTCATTGGCTGTTGAATACCAGTCATGGCGCGGATTATTTTCGCCGCTGGCATTGCGGATGGCGCTTGGAGTATTCTGGTCGGTGTGGCCGCCAACAAGAGCATGCGCATCGGCAAACCTGTCCGGCTTGATCGCCTGGTTAAGGGTATTCCGCCTGTTTGCCGGATGCCCGGACTTGGTAAGCGAACGAGATGAAGGGGGGTGGAAAAATATTCAACCTGAAACGTTCAATGTTGAATGTTATCCGCATACCAAGGGCGTTACCCCACGCCGCGCGCGGACGCGGGATTTTATTTTGAACCGTCCGGCCAGCCGGGCGATTTCCTTTTGCAGGGCTCGGCATTGCGTGGTGGAATAAGTGCGCCCCTCGCTGTTGATTGGATTCAGGATGTCAACCCGGCAGTCGGCCAGCGCCGCCATCATTGAGATGTCGCCCCAGCGCAGGATTCCCGGTACATGCAGGGCCATGGATCGGCCCATAACGAACCCTTGAAACAGGTATGATCCCGGCATGTTGATGGTTATAATGCTGCGAATCCGGCGGGTCAGGGCGGCGGCGCATAACGCCGCCAGGCCTGTTTCCGCATAGGCGATAATGTCAATTGGTGTCCGGCGCGGGCGGGCGGCGGCGTATTGAACCAGCGCCGTGATATCAGCAGTCCAGTCTCCCAGCAGGGTGCGACCCAGCCAGAAACAGGCCCGGCTGTGATCGTGGAAGGTCTGATTGTTCAGGGGTTCCTTATCATAGCAGGTTTCGCCGGTTCCCCGCAGGTCGGTCAGGATCATGGCCTGCCCCCGCTCCGTCCGATCCTTCAGCCATCCCGCCTTTTCAAAGACCTGCTTGCCGTTGGGATGCAGGACGATTGTGGCCGCGTGAGGGATGCCGATTCCCGGGGAGGTCAGTAGGGTGACAGGTAGAAGAATGCCCGGCTCGGATTCAAGCATCAGTTTTCGGATATGGTATGGTTCCTGGAGTAGGCCGCCAATATCCGTGATCGAGTTCCCCGGCTCTGGCGCCGGCAATCGCAACAGGTTCCGCAACTGACGGAGCTTGCCGGCGCGGCCGGCCGGCTGTCCGAGTTGGTGATGACCGGCCGCCAGGCGCCGGGCGATTGGCCGGCAGTATTCCGGGATGGAGGCCACCGATGCGGGCCGTTTGCTATCCGGGAAACACAGGCATTGTGCTTCCGGCAAGGGTTTGTAAACCGGCAGGGCACAGGGTCGGCCTTCGCCTTCTTGTTTCAGCCAGCGCTTGAACCAACCCAGCATATGTTGCTGCATTACGGGCCAGTAGCCGTGCGGAAGATCAAAAGCTTGATACGCGATTTTATCCCCCATGCCATAGAGTTGATAAATCCGGCGGGCATCATTGAACGAGCGGATCATTTCGGGAACGCAGAATGTCGTGCCGTCCTGCAAGGCGTTCAGGATGAGCAGGGCGTTGGGAGCAATCAGTCCCAGCACGGCCCATTCTTCGAGGAAAGTCAGGCCGTTGGGCAGGACTTCGCAGACGCAGTTGCGGCGGGTGACATATGACTCGAACGTTCCCACCGATACCACGGGAACCGCCGCCTTGATCCGCGGATCCAGCGCCGCCAGCCACATGGTCTGGACGCCGCCGCCGGACGCGCCCGTGACCCCGATATGGCCGGCGTCCACGAAGTCCAGGGACTCGAGCAGGTCAATGCCGCGCCGGTTGTCATAAACTTGCATGCCGAGCAGAGATTCGCCGATGTCGAAGAGCGTTGCGCCGATGCCGGCGCCGTGATATTCAAACTGACCGGGAACAGTTCCCCGTTCCCCGGCGCCAAAAGCATCGATCGAGAGGACAACAAATCCGTTCAAGGCCAGGATATGGCCGCGGGCCTGAACCCGTTCGGTGATTTTGCCTTGAGGCCAGTGTCCATGCACGCCGATGATGCCTGGAAACGGGCCCGGTCCATCCGGCACATACAGGTTGGCCGTGACTCTCAGGCCCGGCCGGCTCTGGTAGGTGATCTTGCGTATTTCATAGCCGGGCAGTCGGATCACGCCGTGCATTTTCATCTTCAAAGGTGGCGGCGCTGGAAACGTGCCCGCATTACGCCGGATCTCTTTAATAAGAACGGTCCGCCGGCGTTGCCAGGCATCCAGGGTGGGGGGCGGCTGATGCAGGCAATGCCGTCGCCGGGCCGCCTGGATCTGCCAGTTCTTTACGAGGTTTGAACAATCCTCATGCCATACGTTCAGGTTCATGATAAATAAATCCTTTCCCATGCCGGTCGTGTCTGCCACGCGGTTCGTGTGGCCGGGCCCATGCCCGCATGGACATGTTTATATAGAGATTCAGGGGTAAGATCAAGAGTGTCATCAACGGCCATAATAAGAATTGCTGTTGCGGCGCAGATAATGATTTTATTCGCAGATCGGAATGTGGTAGCATAACTGCCAATGATCTCATCAGCAGAACTCTAAACCATAATGAGAAGGGATAACAATCATGAATTTTAAAACCAGCATAGGCAGAACTTTTATCGTTGCGGTGGTGGGAATAATGATTGCCGCGGGGTTGTCGGGATGCGCGACCGGCGGCGGAAAATCCGCTGGTCAATCTGAGCCCCAGGCGCCGCCCCTGCGGGTCGGCGTTACGCCCAATATGCCGCCGATTGTGTATAAGCAGGGCAAAGATATTATCGGCCTGGAAGCGGACCTGGCCCGCGCCTTGGGCCGGGAACTGGGCCGGCCAGTTGATTTCGTTGAATTGAAATGGGCAGATCAAATCCCGGCGCTGCATGAGAACAGGACGGATATTATCATGTCCGGAATGTCGATGACGGCCTTACGCAACATGCGCGTTGCTTTCACGAAACCCTACCTCAAGGTGGGGCAATTGGCCCTGGTGCGTCGTACTGATCTTGACAGGTTTTTTACCCGGGGCGCCGTGATGCTTTGTCGCGGCCGGGTAGGCGTGGAAAAGGGCACCACCGGCGACTTGCTGGTTCAGCAGGAGTTTCCCCATGCGAAACGCGTGGTATATGCGTCGCCCGGTAAAGCCGTGCGGGCGTTAATTACCGCGCGGATAGAGCTTCTGATTCATGACGCGCCCGTTGTCTGGTGGCTGGCGGCCGAAAATGAAGCCAACGGATTAGCGGCGGTTAATATTCCGCTGACTACCGAGTATCTTGCCTGGGGCGTGCGGGAAACAGACGCAGATCTTCTCCAAGCCGTTAACCGGATTCTGGAACGCTGGAAGCAGAGTGATAAACTGCAGGGCATGGTCCAGCGCTGGGTGCCTTACGCGCACAAGATTTGATCTTTCATCAGCGCTGATGCGGTTGCAGCTTGACACGGATGGAACATGGATTATTAACAGGATAGGAATGCATTCAATTCTGATATCCTGATAATTCTGTTAATCCTGAGTCAGTTGCAAAAGTTCCGCGGACACGACGGAGCGTGTCCCTCCATTACCTGAAAATGTCCGTTTTTCTTGGTTTTTGGAGGGCCACGCTCCGTCGTGGCCGTTTTATCCGGAAGTTTCGCAACTGACTCATGGGTTTCAATATTCGGGTTTCAATATTCCCGGTTCATCAAGCTCTTGCGGCCCGCGGCCAGAGGCAGCAGCGTTGTCACGGCCGTGATTCCCAGCAGCCAGCCGGCGGCGATCAACCACCCCCGCCGCAGGGCCGGCAGGGATACTTGCCCGATCGTGTACCCGTGATACAGCAGGCCGAAGGGCAGAATGGCCGCGATCATGTAGCCGAGACTCAAGGCCAGGTTCAACGTCCCGCCAAAGCCGGATACGATGGCCATGGGATTGCGTTGTTTCAAGTTGAGAAATACGGCGCCCAGTCCCGTGGCTAGACCGCAGAGCGCCGCCGACATTGCCGTCGCGATCATCATCGCGGTCAGGCGGATATTCCAGGGAACATTCAGCATGGTCGAGGATATAGTCATCAAGGACAAACTGATGATCAGCATGATGGCTGTCGCCAGAAAAAATTTAATCCCCAATACACGGCCCATGGATACGGGTGAAAGACCCAGGAGCCAGAAGCCCTGGCCTTCCAGGCTCAACTGCGGATAGACGAACCGCGAGCAGAACGAGCACATGATGGCTGACAGGCTGAATATGTTGAGAAAGACAATCAGATTCAGCCAGATCGGCGACAACAGGTGATAGTGCAGGTTGCGCAGGTTGAAGAAATACAGTCCAAGCAGGCCGAAAAACAGGAAGCCCTGCGTCCATTGAACGGGATCGCGGACCAGTGTCCGGAGGTCCTTGAGAATCAGCGCGCGGCAGTCAGGCGCTGGAAATGCCAGCCGCCATTCGAGCATATCCAGCCAGCGGTATTGGCGGCGATACAGCCGTTGGCTTGTTTGTGTTTTCAGCCATCCCGGCAGAAAGCAGATCAAGCCGACCCGTTCCAGTACCAACCCGATGAACAGGACATGGGCGGTTAGTACGCCGCAGAATAACAGGCCGCGCGCCCACTGGTTCCGGGCCAGCGCCAGGATCCCTTCAGCTGTCCACCAGCTGGGCCACAGGGGGAATGATGCCAGCCGGATGCCGGGCACCAGCCGGGAGAGAATGAAAGTCATATCATTGGTTTCGCGCAGCATGTCAGGGCGGAACTGGATATAGGCCCAGGCACCGGCCGCCAGCAGAAATATTCCGGTCCAGAGGAGTGGCCGGAATCTTGGCAGCCACCGTACTGCCAGGATAGTGATCAGCATGCCGAGCTGGGAACAGAGTATGACGAAGGGTATGGAAAGGAACAATGTCCAGAGTATGAATGCCAGCGACAGGTGTTCGTGCCACGCGAAGGCGCCGATGAACGGAATAATCATGCAGAAAAATGCCCACGAGGAGATCAACGCCGTTTCGGCCAGTTTATGCAGGATGAGTTTGTCGTGCGGCACCGGGCACAGGAGCAGAAAAGGTATTTCCTCGGACCGGTAGAGGGTGGTGTATGCCGTGATGATGTTGGAGAGCACCAGCATCAGGCCCAACCCCAGGTAAAACAGCGCGAACAGGTGGCGGATGATCAGCACGCCGATGCCGCCCATGGCGCTGAGCGAATGAAACCCGGCATAGAACAGCGCCCAGAGCCCCGCCAGCAGACTCACGCCAAAGACCAGGACAAAAACTATTTTGAAGCGCGACTGTTCCCGCGCCAGCCGCCGCAGGTTTAATAATACCCGCCAGTCTTTGTGGAATAATGCTGAAAGAGCGGTCATGTCGTTTAACTTGATGTCCAGGAATTTTCCGCCCGAGGCGTCCGCCGCGGCGGACGCCTTCGGCGGACAAAGTCCGCTATAAATATGCCGTATTTGTAGGAGCCGAACCCCAGTTCGGCGATATGCAGACCGGAATCGCCGCATAGGGATGCGGCTCCTACATGACAGATAAAATAAAGTTGCCCCCCGATTCTTATCGGGTGGGCCTAATTAAATGTATAGACTTGTCGTGAGTCGGTTTACAGGAGATCCCTCGCTCTGCTCGGGATGACAGCAACAATACTGTCATTTCACGCTGTCCTTTCCATCCTGTGTCAATGTCAGAAAAATATCCTCCAGCGGCCCCTGGACGGCGCTTTGATTTTTAAGTTCGTCCAGCGTTCCGAGCGCGACGAGCCGTCCGTCGGTAATAATGCCGATGCGGTCGGCCAGGTGTTCGGCCAGCGCGAGGATATGCGTGGTGAAAAAAATCGTCATGCCGGCGCGGGTTTTTTGGCGGAGCAGATCGCGGATAAGCCGGATGCTGAACGGGTCCAGGCCGACAAACGGTTCGTCCACAAAAAGCGCCTGCGGCTGGTGCAGGAACGTGGCGGCGTAAATTACCCGCTGACGAAATCCGTGGGACAGGTCCTTGATCAGTGTATGGGCGTGTTCATTCAGGCCGAATAAACGGAAAGCCGCTTCCCGTTCTGCCTGAATCCGGTCGCGCGGAATAGCATACAGGTCGCCGATGAACTGAAAAAATTCAGTCGGGGTCAGCCGTTCATAGAGAAACGGCGTATCCGGGATATAGCCGATCAGCGGCCGGGTTGCCGCCAGATTCGACTGGAGGTCCAGGCCGTTGATCCGAATCCGTCCCGTTGTCGGACGCAACAGCCCGCACAATAGTTTGATGGTCGTGGTTTTGCCGGCGCCGTTGGGGCCCAGGAAGCAGAAGAGCTCGCCCCGCGGAATGGATAGCGACAGATCGCGGACCGCCCGGGTCGTTCCGAACGATTTTGACACATGTTCCAATTCAAGCATCATCTGCAACCAGTATTATTTGATTCTGCTGAAAAACCTGCCCGGAGGGATCTCTCCCAAGAGGCGGGCAGGCACCGGGCCTTTCAGCCAAAGATGGATCCGCTCTGGCGGAACAAAACGGACCATTGCCTGTAGGCCGCAGCCTTGCGGCCACACCCAAAAAATTCCCCTCCCAGGAGGGGAACTGTTGGAAGAAGTCCCTTCCAGGAAGAGAACTTTTTGGAAAAACCTCCTGAAGTCTCCTCCGAACACACAGCGAATGGTAGCGTTTGACCACAGTCAACTCAATAACTTGGGACGTTCCTAATTCTTTGGAGTCCCTGTTTGTGAATTTTGTGTCTGCTTATTCTTCCGCCACTATATCCACGCGGGCGCGGCCGAGCAAGCCCAGTAATTTTATTTGATCCGCCAGCTCGCCCGTCATCAGGGAAATATGGGTGGCGTCAACCGTGACCTGGCCGAGCGTCGGATCCATTTCCACCCATTCGCCGACATAGACCGCGGGCCAGGCGTGATAATAAAAGGCGCCTTCATTGTTGGCGGATATCGCGGCATAAACCAGGCCGACATGCACCCGGGCGGGCAGACCGGCCGCCCGCGCCAGCGCTACGAAGAGATAAGTATGCTCGTTGCAGTCGCCTTCCATTTTCTTCAGGACGTCCAGGGCGGATGGCAGGCTGATAGCCGATCGTTTCTTGACGCGGCGATGGACCCACTCGTAAATTGCCGTGGCGGTTTCCCAGCTGTCGGTCCGGGCGCCGACAATGGCCCTGGCCTGCCGCGCGATATCCGGATGGTCGGATTGAATGAATGCCGAGGACGCGAGCCAGGGCTGATAATCATCCGGCGCCGAACCTGTTGACCGGCGGATAACGGGCGCAGGTTGAGCGAGCACCGTCAGGCTCAGACTGCCGGCGCCCTGGGCATCAATGGTCTGTCGATGACTGGTCATGGCCCGGGCAGCGAGTCCCGCTCCATGCAGGCTGAGTTGAATTTTTCGGCAGTTGCGGGGATGGACAAGCTGGCCGCGGCAGGGCACGGCCAGGGCAATCAGCATATCTTCAGCCGGGGAGGTGTCTTGCTTGATGTCCATCGCTTGCTCGGCCGAACAGGCTTGCAGTGTCCAGCCGAAAGGCGTTTCCTGCCGGAGCATGCGGCCTTCGGCGTTGATCCAGGACAGTGTTTCCAGTCCCTGGTAAACAAGCTTCAGTACCGTGGTTTCCTGCTCGCGGCCGTTCAGGCAGAACGGTTCCCGGCGCAGGGCCTGAACACTGATGTCGGATGTGGTCATGGAAAAGGGATCGAACACGCGTAGTTGGAGCGACTGGCCGGGATGCAGCCGGCGTATGGCCATTTCCGTCATAGGCGAATACAGGATGACGTCATCGGGAATCGTGAGATTGAGCATTTGCTCTTCTCCGGCGGTGAACACCCGGACGCGGAAGGTGTCCGGCCCGGTCCGTTTGCCATCCAGGCGGATGGAATAAGTCTGGGAATTCATGACTGCAAAAAAATTCTGCAGGCGATAACGTGCATCCAGTGTGGTGCCGACGGATACTTTGACCCACTGGGTCAGCCCCATGAGTTTCAGGTTCAGGAACGTGATGTTATTGACGGTATACGATTCGTCCGGGGATTCCACGCTGGTGTTCACCCACGTATGGCTGTAGCCGATGGGCGTATCCTTGAAGAGCACCTGCATCCATGAATCAACGATGAAGGGTCCGTCTTTGAGAAAGGCCTGATAGCCGCCGACGGGTGTGGAAAACCATTCGGGGAAAGCTTCATAGCGGATCAGCCATCCGGTCATGACCAGCCAGAAGGCGATGATGGCTATGGATCTTGGTTTCATTAATCTGATTTATTCATAAAAACTTTGTTTTCATGAATAAATCAGATTAGCCTGAATTATTCATGAAAGTTATACTTTCGTGAATAATTTACTTCAGGCCAATCGTTTATGACGATTGACCTGAAGACGTCATGATTGTCCGCCACGGCGGACAATCATAAGTGGCTAACCCCTTATCGCCCTGCATTTGCAGGGCGATGAGGGCCCTGTGGGTGGATTATTCGCGACTGATCGCGAAATAATCCAGGTTAGAACATGTAGGCGATCTTGAGGCCGCCATGGCCTTCCTCGGCTGTATTGACGCTTGTGCCGCCATAGGCCGTACAGCGCAGGCTTTCAAACGGACTGTAGCTTAAACCGCCGTTGAAAAAAGCGGGCACGCCGCTGTAGGGATTGTTGTTCGATTCCTGGCTGATCTTGGCTTCTGCCAGGAACGAGAATTCATCGCTCAGGTCCCAGATGAAGGCCACGGCGCCGGAGAAGATTCCGTTGTCGTCCACGTTGACGTCATAGCGGCCGTCCATGACGTAATGGTACACGTCGTTGACGGTGGTGCCCACGGCGACACCGAAAATGGCGTCCATCTTGCCGAGGCCATACCCGAAAATGCTGTCGGTTTTTTGAATGGCGGTATAATCATCCTCGTTTCCGGTGGGAAAGGTCACTTCGGCGTAGGGAATAACCCATGGATACTTGTACGTGTACTCGTAGGCGAGCAGTTCGGCGCCCACGGTGATATCTTTGAAATGGGTAAAATTACCATCAACGTCGGACCGGATAAAACTGAATGGGATGGTCGAATACAGCGTCAGGTTTTCATAGGCGCCAAAACGCACCCCGGGAGTAAGCGTAAAGTCGGTGCGGTTTAACTCGAGCCCGGAGATGTTCCGGGATTCGTCGTACTTGGCGTAACTGCTCAATAAATCAACTTCAAAGGTATGCAATTCCGGCATTCTGTTTTCTTTGCAGAAAAGCGGTCGGATGGATTCCGACTGCGCATAACCCAGGGATGCCGCCATCAACAGTGCCATTACCAGCATCAGATACTTTGCTTTCATACCAGTCTCCTTCAAATTTAATGCATAGGAATTTCAGTCCGTTGCAGTTCTCGACGCCCAGAGCGACGTCTCGAACCGCCTCTACATCCGCCTGCGCCCAAGTGGCTACGGCAGGACAGGTCGAATTGTTGTAGAGGCCGTTCGTGAGAACGGCAAAGTTACCTTGCTTTACAGGACCTAACTCATCACGTTTTTTGATAATGTACTGGTCCCGGTTCAGGAAAGCAACAAGAAAAGTCCAAATTTGTTTAGCAGACTATGGCGGATAGTCCGTGCTGTCAAAGCCGGAAAAAGAGCCCAGGGCATACCCGCTGGCGGAAAGCTTCACGAACCAGGTTGAAGTGGATTCCTGATAGATCGCCGGATCGGTTTTCTCGTCCCCGTCGTAATCGCCCACTAAGACCGCGTAATCCGGGCCCATTCGAAGACCTTTTCGAATGGGTTCTATTTATGGACGCGCCACCTGCCGGCTTGTCCGGCCTAAGGTTTACCACGCCAGCGGCGCGGTCGCGGGGGTCTGGCGCCATAATGCATCCCGGGGAATAATCATCTACTATTGACCTGATCCGGAAAATATGCCACACTATTAGTGTAAGCAAAAAAATATTTCTGCATTTCTGGAAACTTTGTATGCAACTCGCCAATAGATTGCAATGCGCGGGATGGGGCTTGCTGGCCGGCCTGATGTTCCTGCCAACTCTGGCCGGCGGCCAGGCCATTGAATCCGGCCGGTATTTCAGCGGAACGCTCTCCACCAACAATCCAATAGATCCGTATTATTTCGATGCCGTGACCAATGAAACGGTGATTGTGCGCGTTGCCACTGAGGATGCGGTATATACCCAAGTGCCGGATATCAATATCTACTCGCCAATCACTCAGCTCGTTGCCTCGGTCAGTAATAAATATACGGTCCAGGATGTCAGACTGGCGGTCACCAATTCCGGCTGGTTTACGGTGCATTGCTGTCTCCCCGTCTCATTGCAGGCTATTTCCAACGAGTTTGCATATAGTGTATCATTTCTCCGCATGCCGAATGCGCCGTTGTCCTATGCTGATCTGGATGTTGGCAATATCGAGAACGGCGAGTCCTTGACCGGCACCATCAATGTTGGCGCTGATCTGGATGCGGCCTTTTTTTCCGTTAGCAACCAGTGCCGGGTAATCCTGCGTATGGGCCAGATAAACGTCAATCTGGTGCCTAACGTTTACCTGTATGATCCTGCCGGCAACCTGGTCACCAATGAGCTCCCTCCGGAATACCGTTCTGAGATCACTGCTTACCTGACAGAAACCGGCCGCTATACGGTCGTGTATAACGATTATTTCAATGCCAACGGGGACTATGCCGTATCCATGGCCCGTATGCCCGGGGCGGTTGCTTCCTCGGACCCGGACTTCGGGACTATCATTAACGGGGAAACCCTGACAGGCACTATTCATAATCCCGGTGACCTGGATGTGGCCACGTTTACCGCTATAATCGGCGATACCAACGTGCTGGCCATGACGAAAATATCCAGCGATATGAATCCACGCATGGAGCTTTATGATCCGTCCGGATCCAATCTTCTGTATGCGCCGGTGGATCCGTTCCAAAACTCGGTAACAATCACCAACAACTGCACTAATGCCGGTACCTTCTACGTAATCTGCAAGGACGCGGAAGACCGGTATGGAGTGAATTACACCTTGAGCATGACGATACTGGGCGGACCCAGCGCGACCCTGGTTCCGGATATTCCCGCCGGAATCACGGCCAGCGACGGCGCCTATACGAATAGCATTATGATTACCTGGAATTCCGTCACCAATGCCTCTGGCTACGATCTCTGGCGGTCTGACGGGACCAACACCCTCGTGTATACATGGCTGGTGACCAACACGACTTATCTATATTATCAGGATTCCAGCGTTACGCAGAATATGGCCTATTATTATAAAGTTAAGGCCAGGAACACCTACGGCGCCAGCGCTTTCAGCACCAATGACCGGGGTTATTGCGGCGCAGTGCCGGCCGCGCCCACGGGGTTAACTGCCAGCGACGGCACGTTTTCAAATTATGTTTTTGTGACCTGGTCCTCCGTGACGAATGCCACGGGATACGATTTATGGCGGACTTCCAGCACGAACAGCACAACCTATACGGAGTTGTTTACCAATTCTGCGGCCGTCAGTTACCAGGATTCCAATGTCACTTATAATCTCTCCTACAACTACAAGGTTAAATCACGGAATATCTGCGGTGTCAGCGCTTTCAGCACCAACGATCCCGGCTACTGCGGCGTGTCCTTTGCGGCTACCAACCGGCGCGCGCTGCTGGCGGGTTTGGATACCTATGGCTATGGCCCTTCCGACCTGACCACCTGTACCAACGATATGATGGGCATCCAGAATACGATGTTACTGGGCGACCCGTCCAATCGGTGGGATGCCACGAATATCACGACTCTGCTGGATCAACAGGCCACCAAGTCGGCCATCCGGGATGGTCTGCATTCTCTGGCCGCCCAAAGCGGTTCGGGAGATTTGGTGGTGTATGCTCATTCAAGCCATGGCGGTTATGGCCCCGGCCTTGCCGACACCTATGTGTGCGCCTATGATGCCGCTTACACGGATACGGAACTGGCGTCTGACTTGACCTTTTTCCGTCTCGACACCCGGATCATCATTATCATTGATGCCTGCTATTCCGGGGGCATGTACCTGCAAGCCAATATGCCCCTGGAATGGCCTTTCGCGGAACGGGTCATGGAAGAATACCAGCGGATTCAGCAGGCGAAATATAAAAGCCGGAACTTGGATATACCCAAGGGGTTGGGCACCAATATCGCGTTTATGACCGCCTGCGATTATGACGAGACCTGCCAGACATACAGCTATTACAGCCTGTACATGAATTTCCTGATCCGGGGATGCTCGAATTCCGCCGTGGATGATAATGCCGACAACGAATACCAGTTCTCGGAACTTCATAGTTACGCGTCGACGCATGCGCTGGAAATTAATCCGTATCAGCATGCCCAGACATATAATTTGACCCTTCTGCAAAACGTTGTCGCCCGGGCGGTTAGCATGAATGCGGGGGGGTCGTTTGATCTGCACAACGATTATGACGGCGATGGCGTGTCCGATCTGGCCATTTATAACGAAGCTTCGGGAAGCTGGTATATTGGTTCAGTGGCGCGCCAGGTTATTATTGGGACCAATATCATTATGGGCGGTCCGGGTTATCATCCGTTCACCGGCGATTACGACGGGGACAGCAAGGCCGACCTGACCGTGTATTCCGAGACAGCCGGTCTCTGGCGGATCGGTTCCCTGGCCCGCTGGGTTCAGCTTGCCTGGGATGTTGCCTGGGGCGGTCCCGGTCAGCGTCCGGTAGTCGGTGATTATAACGGCGATAGTTATGATGACGGCGCCTTGTATGAATCCGCGAACGGCTATTGGTATGTCGTGACCACGTTCGGGCGCGTGCTGGTTTATGGGGACAGTTTCACCGGCGCGGGGTTCACGGCAGTGCCCGGCGACTACAACGGCGACGGCATAGCGGATTATGCCCTGTATCATAATGCACAGGGCTACTGGTATATCATGTCATCGGCGGGGTCCAGTATTACTTGGGGAACATCCTGGGGTGCGACCGGTTATGTCCCTGTCTCCGGCGACTATGACGGGGATGGGCGCTCCGATCTCGCCGTGTACAATGAAGCCTCGGGACTTTGGTATATCAGGTCTATTGCCCGCGGCCGGACCATTCTCGGCGGCGTTGCCTGGGGCGGTACTGGCTTTACGCCGGTTCCGGGCGATTTCAACGGTGATCGGAAAGCCGAGTTGGCCGTGTATCAGAACTCCACCGGCAATTGGCGCATCCGCACCGTGGACGGCAGCCAGCAAGGATTGTATAACTTCGGCGGCCCCGATTATATTCCCGCCAGACCCGCGTGGTAAGAAATCATTGATTTATTATGGGTTCCGACCTGACTTTGTTTCAGTCCCTGGTGCTGGCCGTTCTTCAGGGGATCACCGAGTTTATTCCCGTCAGCAGTTCCGGGCATCTGGTGATCGCGCGGGTTGTTTTTCACTGGTCCGATGATGGCGGCCTGCTCTTCGACACGATACTGCATGCCGGCAGTCTGGCGGCGATTCTGATCTATTTCCGGCGGGACTGGCTGGGCGTTCTGCAGGGATACCGCCATCCGCGCAATCCGGATTTTGCCTGGTTCCGCCGCTTGCCCTGGCTGCTGGTCGTAGCCACCGTGCCGGTGGTTATTGCCGGCCCTCTGCTCAAGCCCTTCCTCGCCAGCGCCGTGACCATTCGCAACTCGCTGGTCGTGGGATTGAGCATGCTGGCCACGGCGCTGTTCTTCTGGCTCTGTGAGCGCCGCTCGGTTCCCTGCAACCGGTCTCCTTTGCCAGAGCAGCCTGGGCTACGGAGGCCAAGGCCGGTGGGTTTCCTGCAGGCCCTGCTCATTGGATGTTTTCAGGTCGTGGCGCTGTTGCCCGGCGCTTCCCGGTCCGGCTGGACCGCCGGCGCCGGCATGCTGGCCGGCCAATCCCGCGAGTCAGCCGTCCGCTTTGCATTCATCATGGCCTTGCCGGCCATTGGCGGCGCCATGGTGTTGCAAATCAAGGACATTTTGGCCGCCCCGGTCTTCTTTATGCCGTGGCTTCAGATAGGGTTGGGTTTTCTGGTCAGTTTTCTGGCCAGCCTGGCCGCCATTCATTTTTGCCTGATATTTTTCCGCGCGCATTCTCTGCGGGGATTTGCCGTCTATCTGGCGGCGGCCGGCCTGCTGGTCATGCTGTGCCTGTAATGGAAGTTGGAAGCAGAACTTACACGAAACATAATTATCTCGTGCGACAAAAAATTAAGGAATGTCCCAAGTTGTTGAGTTAACTTCGGTCAAACGTTGCCCTGCACTGTGTATTTAGTACCTCATGCATCAGCAACCGCTATAAAAAACAAGAAAAAATTGCGTCACATCGTGACGCACTACAGTTGTAGCGCCGCACCCCGCTCTAAGCGGGGTAAACGGCGCTTGCCACGCCAGAGGCGTGGTGCGGCGAATTTGGGTTGCGGGCATAGCTCGCATTAGAGGAGAATGCAGGAGGTTTTTCCAAAAGGTTCTTTTCCTGGGAGGGGCTTCTTCCAGAAGGTTCCAGGGATGGACTTCTTCCAGCAGGTTCCTGGGAGGGGCTTCTTCCAACAGTTCCCCTCCTGGGAGGGGTTAGGGGTGGGTTGGCATGAGACGAAAAATCATTCCTTATAACCCCAGACTGAGGGTGTACGCGCGTCAGCTGCGTAGAAATATGACGTTAGCGGAAGTCCTTCTGTGGAAGGATCTGAGAGGGAAAAGGATGTGTGGTTACGATTTCGATCGGCAACACCCCATCGACGAGTACATTGTAGACTTCTACTGCAAGGACCTGCAGTTGGCGATTGAAATAGATGGTCAAAGTCATGATTTTAAGCCCGATAAAGATGCACAGAGACAGAAGCGACTTGAGAGACTTGGCATTCATTTTCTTAGATTCTGGGACTATCAGGTTAAACATGACAAGAAATCGGTTCTGGAAACGATAGAGAAGTGGATTCGACAGCGCGAAGCGACCCACCCCTAGCCCCTCCGGAGGAGGGGAACAGAATATGGCTCCCATCCGGAGGAGAAAACATAGAATATAACTCCCCTCATGGGAGGGGTTGGGGGTGGGTCGCCATGTCCGGGGAAAAATATGATTGCATTACTTGCAAAGATTGTTGATTAACAGGCGCTTAGAGCTTGGTTTGGCGCTACAGCGGAAATATGTATGTGGACCTTCCCGCCTATCCTTAAAATTCTGGCCGTGTTCCTGGGCATGCTGCTGCTGACGCGTTTCCGGATTCCCCTGGGTTGTGCGATTATCATGGGTGGGATCGGGTTGAATTTATGGGCCGGGCATGCGCCGAATGCAGTGCTGGCCAGCCTGGGGGCGGCCCTGCGGCAGAGCTATCTGTGGATGCTCCTTGCAATTACGGCGCTGGTGGTGGAATTCGGCCGGTATATGTCGCAGGAACGGAATGCGCAGGCCATCGTGGCCTTGTCCCGGCGGCTGGGCGGCCGACACGGCCGGCTCTGGAGCTTGATGGTGGTGCCGCTGGTTATCGGGCTGGTGCCCATGCCGGCCGGCGCCCTGTTCTCGGCGCCCATGATCGGGCGGATTGTGGATGAAGACCACTGGGAGCCGGCCTGGAAAACCGCCGTCAATTACTGGTTCCGGCATGTCGTGGAATACTGGTGGCCGATCTACCCGGTTGTCATCATCAGCCTGTCGGTGTTTAACATGGAAACCTGGCAGTATGTTCTGGCATTGATCGCCTTTACGCCGGTCACCCTGCTGGCGGGTTATGTGTTTCTCCTGCATTCCCACCGCGCCCGGCTGATTGGCGTTCGTCCATCCGCGTCGGAAACGGGTATCCGCCGCTTTACGCTCGTGATGCTGCCCTTGATTGTTATTATCCTGAGCGTGTTGTTGTTGCCGCCGCTATTGGGTCTTGGGATTCCCGCGCTCAGTCCGCAATCACGGAAAATGCTGGCCATGCTGATCGGCATGCTGCTGGGTATCGGTTTAATCCTGCGGGATAAAGGCGGCCGGCCGAATAAACGCATGTTTGCCGCGCTTTTCGAGCGGCGCTCGCTGAACATCCTGCTGATTATGGGCAGTGTGGTGATATTTCAATCGCTGTTGGAAGCTTCGTGCTTACTGCCAGATGCCGGCCGGGAACTGATGGAGGCCGGGGTTCCGGTTGTCCTGCTGGTAGCCGGCTTGCCCCTGCTGGCGGGGCTTATCACCGGCCTGGCGGTCGGATTCGCCGGCCTGGCCTTTCCGCTGGTGGTCGGCCTGATGGGGCAGGCGGGTACCGGGTTGACGCCGATGGCGACGCTGGTTCTGGCGTTCGGATTCGGCTATATGGGCATGATGTTATCGCCGATCCACCTGTGCCTGCTGGTGACCCGGGATTATTTTTCGTCTACTCTCATTGCTGTTTATCGTCAGATTCTGCCCTGCGCCGCGGTGATGCTATGCTTCAGCCTGATTATGTATGTTGTTTTCCATGCGTTGGGCTGGTGACCAGACGTGGAATAAAGAACTTTTGACAGGCCGCCACGGCGCGCCCTGGCGGGATTAACCCGTTTGCCGCACGTCGTGCGGCGTTACAGTTGTAGTGCGTCACGGTGTGACGCGTTTTTTCTTGTTTTTCCCGCCATAGGCGGGTCTGCCTAAGGTACGATCCGCCACGGGCGGATCTGCTCGCCTGGGCGTAGCCTTCGGCGAAGTCTTGGCCTATGGCATGACATTGCGGTTCCCAACGGTTAAGGTGCTAAGAAAAGATGATGCTTCAATCCACCGACAGTCTGCGTGTAATTCCCGCCGATTGGATGGGGCCGCTGGACCTGAATTCCGTTTTCGGGCACCAACCGGGCACACTGGAGGTGGATCTGGGATGCGGGAAAGGCCGGTTTCTGCTGGCCCGCGCCGAACGGCATCCGGATATATCCTTTCTGGGGATGGACCGTCTGTTACTGCGCTTGCTCCGGGTGGAGCGCAAAGCTCAGCGCCGTCGTGGCTCCAATATTCGTCTATTGTATGTGGACGCCTTCTATGCCGTCAGTTATCTTCTGCCGGCCAGTTCAGTCGCGACCTACTACATTTTTTTCCCCGATCCCTGGCCCAAACGCCGTCATCAGCGCCACCGGCTGTTCAATGCAGACTTTCTGAATGCGCTGGATCGAACGTTGATTCCCGCGGGCTGTATTCATGTTGCGACGGATTATACGGATTATTTCGAGCATATCCGCCGGATATTCTCACACGACACCCGCTTTCAGCCGATTGCGCCGCTGGAACTCCGCGATGATGAAAGGACCGATTTTGAATTGCTGTTTCTGAAAGAACACCGGTCAATTGGCCGGTGTTCTTTTAGAAAAGCACCTTGACCATTACCAAATTGATTGTACATTGCACGTTACGTATGATCAGGAAGCCCACCAACGGAACCATGCAGCCGCTGCGCAACCAACCAACGCTGGTTCATCTTGTGCCGGCGTTCCATTATGACGTGGCCTATTGTAAAACCTTCCAGGACTATTTGCCAAAATCGTTGGAAATTATTCGAAAAGGACTGCGGCTCCTGAAGCAGAACAAGGATTTTACGTTTTGTATCGAGCAGGTGATCCTGGCGCGGGAGTATTGGCAGCGGTATCCGCGCGACCGGCGCTGGATGAAACAAGCGGCGCAGTCGGGACGGCTTCATTTTGCCCCGGGCATGTTCACAATGCCGGACAGTAATATCCCCTCCGGTGAAAACTTCATCCGCAACGCGCTCATCGGTCGTCAATGGCTGCAGAAACATCTGGGCGTGACGTCCGACTGCTGTTGGATGGCCGATATTTTCGGCCATAATCCCCAAACGCCGCAATTGGCGCAAACCTGCGGCTATCAGTCGTATATGTTTGAACGCGGTAAAAGCGGATCATGGGATACGTCATTTCTGTGGCAAGGACTCGATGGAACGAAAATTCCCGCGCAATGGGAAGTGGACACCTATTATGGGATCAACCTGGCCCTGGCCTGGATCAAAGATCGCCCTTATGACTGGATCAAAAAACGGTTGTACCGTGAAATCATTCAGCCGCTTCAAGCGCATACGCCTTGCCCAACGGTCTTGATGAGTCCGGTGGGCGGCGATTTTTTAATGCCGGATCAGCGCTGTATTGATTTTATCAGGGCCTGGAACCGGAAGGAAAAGGACGTACAGTTCATTTTTTCGACGCCGCGGCGTTACTTTTCAGACCTGCACCGGGCCAAGGTCAGGTTGAAGACAGGATCCGATGACCTGAATCCCCTGATGGAAGGTTGCTGGTCCTCCCGCATCCGGATCAAGCAGTACAATCGGCGGTTGGAAGAAACAGCGGCTTCCCTGGAATTGCTGGAAACCATTACCGGCGACAGTCATGCTTCCTCGGAACGCCTTTGGATGACGCTGGCCTGGAACGCGTTTCATGACATTATCTGCGGTACTTTGGAAAAGAAAGCCGCGCGCGAAGCTTTAGCCTTGTATGCCGCGGCGGAAAAACGGGCGGATCGGGAAATCCGTGCCCGCTTGACACGTCTGGCCCGGCAGACCTTGCCGGGGAATTCCCGCCGCCGTGCGCACGGCAAAAGCCTGATCCTGTTCAATAGTTTGCCTTATCCGCGCCGGGAAATTATCAGTCTCCCGGCAAGCAACGCGTTCTGTTCAGCCGACCTGCCGGCGACCGGGTGGTGTTACGTACCCTTGACCCGAAAAGCCGGGACCCCGCGGGCAAGGGTTATGGTTCAAGACAGGGGCCGGATTATCGAAAACCACCTGATCCGTATTGAGTTTGCCCCGAATGGCACCATCGGCAGTTTGGTGGATAAACGGCGGAAAAAGGAATTCGCAATTTTTGATAACGGCATGAATAACCCCAAGCGTCAGCCGGATTACGGTGACTTGTGGGCTGTGGGCGCCGGCCCCATCAATGGATCGCTCTTGCGCACGACACCGCTTAATCAACCAATGCCCACGTCCGGAGCACGGATCCGGCGGGAAGACCGTATCAGCGCCGGCGCGGCAGACGCTGACTGTTACAGCTGGCCGGTACCGCAGGTTGTTCATCGGCATCCGCTCCAGGGAACGGTTGAATTTCGCTATCCCGATATCGGCGTTACGACCCAAGTCACCATGCGCGCCGCTGATCCCGTCATTCGATTTCGCACGACCTTCATGCCGCAAGGAAAACGCTATCGCCTGTGCGTGGCCTTTCCCACGACAATCCGGACGGGAAAAATCCGCCAGGCGGTGCCATGCGGTCATTTACAGCGGCCGGAGGGTGAATATCCCGCCCAGGGTTGGATGGATTATGCTGACCTGGAGAAAGGCCTGCTATTGCTGAATCGAGGTCTGCCGGGCAACAACGTCACGGCAGGCGTCATGATGCTTTCCCTGTTTCGGGCCGTGTCCATGGAAAGCCAGGAACAGACCGCATGGTATGAAAAAGGTATTGAGCAGGTGTTTGAATATGCCCTGATGCCGTTTGATCCGCAAGACCCGCATTACGACCCGGCCCGCCAGGCGGCATTGTTCAACCGACCGGTGGTTGCAATTAACATGGCGGCGCCGGACCATGCTGTTCCTGATCATGGCCGTTCGTTGGTGGAGCTTCGCGGGGATGGAGCCGAACTGTCTTGCCTCCGGCGGGAGGGGGATCGTTTCATCCTGCGGCTCTGGGAGAGCCGCGGACGGCATAGTCGCGTCGGACTGGCTTTTAAGGACACCATCAGGTCCTGCCTCCGGACGGATGCCGTCGGCAACAGAATCCAGGTGGAGCGGTGTCAGCCCAAGTCGGTCGCGATCTCACTCCGGCCGTTTGAAATTGCGACTTTTGAGATCGTTCCCGCCTGACTGGCTGTGTACTGGCTGTTGCAGGCAGAACCATTTGATTTTGACCCGGCCGGTGGCAGTGGCTACTGTCAATCCGTGGCTTGATTTTCCTTTTCCGGCGTCGGACCGTTGTGCTAGTTTACCCTTGACGGAGGCTAGCTATGACAACGGCTCGATGCATTCGATTCGGCGTGGTGGGGATCCACGGATTTGCGCGTTCGCATATCGGTTCGCTCCAGCGCCTGGAGCAGACCGGAGCGCCCGTGAAACTGGCGGCCGCGGTGGCGCACGCCCGCCGGCAGGATGAAGCGTACGCGGTGTCGTTGGAGACCGCCGGCGTCAAGCTCGTACCCGATATGGATTCACTCCTGGCCATGAAACAGGAGCTTGATGTTGTCACGGTGCCCGTTGGGATCCCCTTGCATGTCCCCATGGCTGAAAAAGCATTGCAGGCAGGCTACCCCGTGTATCTGGAAAAACCCGTGACCGGCGCCATCCAGGATTTTGATCATCTGGCGGAGGTGGAGCGCCGGACGTCCGGTCCTTTGTTCATCGGGTTCCAGGATATATTCCAGCCCAGTTTGTGGGAACTGAAGCGGCGGATGTTGAACGGCGATCTGGGACCCCTGCGGCGGGCGGTAGTTATGGCCGCCTGGCCGCGTTCCCGGTCATACTACGAGCGGACGGCCTGGGCCGGCCGCCTGGCGATCAATGGGACCTGGGTGCTGGATTCTCCGCTTAACAATGCCTGCGCTCATTACATTAACCTGGTCCTGTTTCTTGCCGGCGCTTCCCTGTCGGTCGCGGCTTGTCCGCTGGAGGTGACGGCGGAGTTGTATCGAGCTAATCCAATCAAATCGGCGGATACCACGGCAGTGCGTGTTCGAACCAGCGCGGGGGTGGAGATTGTATTCCTAGCGTCACATGCCTGTGAAACTGCGCGTGGTCCGCTCATCCGGCTGGAATGTCAAGCCGGTCAGGTGCTTGGTAACCGCGGGTCTGCGGATGCGGCCTGGCAACTTCAGCATGCATCGGGCACGTCCGATCGAATCGAAATCATGAAGGCCTGGATGGACCCGTTCCAGCATGTGGCGCAGTTTTTGCGCGGCGAAAAGGATATGCCGGTATGCACACTAGCAATGGCACGGCCCCATACGCTGGTGGTCAATGGCGCGCATCTTTCCTCTCCCATCCATGATATTCCCGCGGGGCTCTGTGAAACAGTGACCCGGACGGAAAATGACCAGACCCAGACCTACAGGGTGGTGAAGGGGATGAACGCTGTACTGAGCGCGTGTTTTGACAAGGGTTGTCTGCCTTCAGAATCCGCCGCCGCGTGGGCCCGGCCGGGCCAGCCGGTGGATGTGTCGCCTTTGACTGTTTTTTCCCGGCCAAAGTGACCGGCAGGCGGCGGGAGCAGGATCGCAGGCGTTCAGCCTGCGCTGTTGATTTCCGCGAACCTATGTTTTACCTCATCGTGAGGAACGACTCGGCCTTCGTCGGCGGCCTGTTTCTCTTTTGCTATCTTCATGCGGACAGAAAGCTCGTACATGGCATCGTTGTACGAGGCCGAGTCGGGAATCTGCTCAGCAATTTTTCGCAGTTCTGACTTCACTGTAATTATGCTCATATTATTATGCTCCTTAATTGAACAGACTTAGTCAATCTGTTTTCACGCTGTCGAACGCGATCTTCCTTCGCTCTTGAGTGAGTTGATCAAAGCCATTTATGAGCCAAAGGCACCACCAGTTATCAACTTCATGGGTTGCTAGCTGATGAACGGATGCTTTCGCTGAAAGCTGCTCTTGCTCTCTTCTCGCAAGACGATTGTCTACTATAGTTTACAGTGGAAACAGTAAGCATTGCTCTTCTTGCTCGACGTACAACCAGCCGTTAGCATGGAAACAGAACCGAAATACTCTGTTTGTAGAATCGACACAGGTGTAATCAACAGTCCGGCCGCGACGATATATTTGTCGCAATTGAATCGGACTGGCGCGATTGAAGGATGCGAGTGATTGCCTCTTGGGAGCCGTTGGGTTGTCTGAAGTAATGCCCATGGAAGTCAGGCAGAGCGTTAGAAAAGTGACAAGTATGGCTCTTCTCATGTTTCTCAAGCGAACATCATGATCACCATTTTTCATGAGCGCAGCGAATGAAAATATGGTGCATCAATTTATTCTCCGATTTTGGTTGTTTTGTTTGTCAGATTACCGGCTTTGGTGTTGCCTGGCAGGTAACATTCAGACTCACGATCCGCCTTCGTCGAGACTATGGCGGGACAAGTCGTAGGTAGGGATGTTGATTATGGCACCCTGTTTTGAACCCCACGAGGTCGCATCAAGGAGACCTGGCTTCAAATCTGATATGGTCACACTTTATAAAGTGTGACCATATCATCAACGGGGCAATCGTGCGAATTTTGTGACGACATGCACTATGGCTTCGGCCTCTCCTCTACCTTTTCTTACTGGAGAAGAACATTTAAGTATCAGGCAATTTTACCTGATATTGAGGGAACAAACAGGCAATTTTGCTTGTTTCCAATATGCAATATATACCATCAACGAGCTGCCGGGGGCTTGGCGGCGGCGTTCGTTGGCCGGGGCAACAGTTCGATCCAGTCAAGTTCGGCCGCCGCCTGGCTGGCCGTGTACTGGCTGTTGCAGGAAATACCAATGCCGATCTTTTTAGGAATGAATCCGAACGCCTTTTTAAAATCCTCCGCCACGTTGCGTTCCTCGATCAGAAAGGTTTTGCCGTCGCCGTCCTTCCGGTTGCGCAGGCAGAACCACTTGACCTTGACCAGGCCGGCGGCATACGTCACCTTACCCTCGCCGCCGACCGGCGTATCGGTTTCCCAGCGGTAGGCAATGGAATGCTGATTGAGCAGACTGCCGGTATTGACGTAAATACCGATGGCCTGATCATCCTTGCCGGCATCGCGTCCGTCGGCATTGCGTGGAAACGTGGTCACGCTCCAGCGCCAGCGCAGAATGGGGGTCTGGCGGAGATCAACTGCGTCAAGTTTCATTAACAGTGAAGCGCTGGCTTGATCGGCTTCCATCACCAGGCGGGAGCCGTCGCCGGCAACCGGCTGGCTGACCTGAAACACGGCCGCCTTGACGCCGGGTTTGCCGCGCACTTCCCAGCCGGGCGACATGGCCTTGAATTCCTCGCGCCAGCCGGGGGTGGCCGCGATTCCAGTGTTGCCGGCGCAAACCGTGACGGCCGCCGGTATGAGGAATATGGGAAACAAAATCAGGCGGCGCGCCCGCTGCTCCCAACGAACAGAAAACTTGCTTCCCTGAAGACGGACGTGACCACGCGAAACACGTGGTAAACGGAGTTTATCCCATGTTGGGCGGGACGCGTTCCTCCATGGTGGCAACAAGCGTTGGGTTAATGAGATGGAGGGCCACGCTCTGTCGTGGCCGTTTTGCAATTTCCTTGGAAGAATTCGGGAAATGGGATGAGCAATCATAGGAGGGGGTCCTGATGCTGTCCTACCGGCGTGGTTGCCCAGACCGGTTCGTCGGACGCCGGAGAAGAGGTCTGGTCCCGGCTATTCAAGGGCAGGCCATGATGCCGGGCAAAGGATTGGAAGCCTTGGTCGCCCATGAAGCGCCGCAACAACCGGATGTCGGTTTTGGTCAAATCCACGCGCATCAGGCCGTCAACGACATTGGAAAACTTCTTATCCAGGTTGAAGCAGATAATCGCGGCATTCAATTTCAAGTAGTGCCGCAGGAGAATCGGAATCCCCTTGCCGTCCTGCTCGATTTCGGAAATCAGCAGTGATACGTCGTCAATATCCCGCAAGAATGATCCGGCATCCACGGTTTTGACCCGGCCGAATCGGCAGGGCATGCGCGGCCGCACATAGCGGGCCAGTTCCGCGTCCAGCTTGTTCTGGCGGAGGAACTGGACGATCAGGTGCCTGGATACCACCTGATAATCGTCGCTGATGCTCACCGGGCCGAATAGAATTTTGTACTGCGGATGTTGGATGATGAATTGTCCGACCCCTTTCCAGAGCAGAGCAAGACTGTGGTATTCTTTCTGGTACTTCGCAACGATAAAGGAGCGGCCGAGTTCAACGGCGTTTTCCAGCTGGGCCAGGAAGCCGGGCTTAAAGCGGAAGAGCGTGCTGGTGTAAAGCCCCTTGGCGCCGAATCGTTGCAGGATGATATCCGTGAGCCCCAGCCGGTAGGCGCCGGCCAGTTCCTGCGCCGGGTTGTTCCATAGGAACAGATGCAGATAGTAATCGTCAAACCTATCCAGGTCAAGGGCTTGACCCGTGCCTTCCTTGACATCACGGAAGGTGGCTTCGCGGAGCCGCCCGATTTCGCGGAGCATATTGGGAATCTGCCGGGCCGGCGCGATATAAACATTGAAATCGCCCTTGGCCACCAGCCGGGCTTCCGCGGGCAGACGGGAGATTTCCTCGCGCAACCGGTCCGGCGGCACGGGGGCAATGATGGGTGCGGGAATAGGATGCCGGACAGGAAGCAAAGGGATTGTTGCCAAGCGCCGGTGATTTCGGCGCCGGCGATTTTGAAGAAAATACGTGGTGGTTCGAAGATATTGAATAATCGCCTGGTCGGATCCAAAGCCTGCAAGCGTCTTCCAGGAAATCGGCTTGCCGATGAACACATCAATGGTCTGGGAGTTTTTGTTGGTCAGTTCACGTGGCAGCAAGGCGGTGCGCAGCAGCGGATGCAGAAGCCCCATGACTTGGAACAAAAGGCTGTTTTTGCCGGGAAAATAGACGGGCAGAACCGTGCCGCGCGCATGGCGGATAATGCCGCCGATGTGCGGGTTCCACGGCGAATCCGTTACTTCGCCCCGGTTCCAGTGCAGGTGGGAAACCTTGCCGGCGGGAAAGGTCACCAGCGCGCCGCCATTCTCAACCCAGTGGATGGCTTCCTTCAGCGCCCGGGCGTTCGTGACGCGGGATTGTTGACCGCCGAAGATATCCACGGGAATCACTTGATCCCGGATTTCCACGAGATGCTGGAGCAGATAGTTGCCGAGAATTTTAACGTCGGGTCGGATCCGGGCCATGATCCCGCCCAGAATGATGCCTTCCAGCCCGCCGAACGGATGATTGGCAACGGTAATCAGGGGACCGGTTGTCGGGATTTTACGCAGGTCGGTCGCGGAGGTCGCATAGCGGATGTTGAAATTGTCGAGGCACTTGTCAAAGAAATTTATCTTGCTGGAATCGCCGGCAATCTTTAAATATACCTGGTTAACTCGATCAAGCCGGAGAGTTTTTTCCAGCGGCGATGCCAGGAAAGTCATCAGGCCGCG
>CAYQNY010000021.1:0-26880 GCA_964418925.1 uncultured Verrucomicrobiota bacterium | reverse complement strand
GACAACGGCACATACCACAGCCCCTCGGCCGCCGTGAACATCGCCGGATCCGCTTTCCGGTCCCCATCGTAATCCGCCCCGCCGTTGTTCGCATTTACCATATCCGCGGCACGGCGGCGACGGCCGGCATCCGGCCCGCTAAAATCACTGGACCCGGCCTGATTCTGAGCCACGACCCAGTAATAATATCTCCGACCGGGGAACGCGGTTGTATCATCATACGCCGTACCCGTCGTTGAAGCCAGATTCTCGGCCGTGGCGTTGTTGGTATTCGTATTCCGCCAGACCTGGTAATTGGTCGCCGCCGCGGCGCTCGTCCACGTGACCCGCACTTTAGCTGTGTAATCGCTCTCGCTGGCAAAGACAACGACCCCGGTCGGCACGGGATCAACCACCTGAACGCTCAGGGCATAGGACCAATCGGAAATAACATTGGTTTCAACCGCACTGCGAGCCCGCGCCTGAACATTATAAGTGCCGAGGCTCGCCCATTTATTGGAGTTCGCGGAAGCGGAAAGCCAAGACGAGGTTGTCCCATCCCCCCAATTGAATTGATATTCCGGGGCACGGCCCCACGTGGATGTCGCCGTGCCCACGGACACTGTATAATACGCATCCAAGGCGCAGTAAACGGTATCCGGCTGTATGTACGGCGTGCTGACTGTTTGGGGCCAATTCGTAATCAGCAACGGCACGTAACTTTTATTAGTGGTTCCATCGCCCAACTGACCGTAATTGTTATAGCCCCAGGCCCAGACCGAACCATCGCTTTGCAAGGCCAGCGAATGCAGGCCGCCGCCGGCGATTACCAAGCCATTGGACAGCACTACCGCCGGCACATTGACATTGGTATTCGTTCCATTCCCCAGTTGACCGCTGGAATTCAATCCCCACGTCCAGATATTGCCGTTGCCTGTCAGTGCGAGGGCATGGGCCCCGCCGGCGGCAATGGCAATGACATTGGTCAATCCGCTCACCTGCACCGGTGAGGAATTGGTGGAAACCGATGAACCATTGGTCCCATTTCCCAGCTGGCCATAGTCATTACATCCCCAGGCCCAAAGGGTTTTATCGCTTTTCAAGGCCAGGGAATAATAGGAACCACAGGCAACGGCCGTCACACCGGTAATGCTGTTCACCAGCACTGGAACCGTGGACTCGACCGTCGATCCGTTTCCCAGTTGACCATAGCAGTTTGTACCCCAGGCCCAGACCCTGCCATTGTCGGTTAGAGCCAGTGAATGCCTGAACCCCCCGGCAATGGCAATTACATTGGTCATACTGCTGACGACAACCGGAATATTGGTGCTGTCCTTATTCCCGATCCCCAACTGGCCGAACGTATTCCTTCCCCAGGCCCGCAGGGTTCCATTGCTCTCCACCGCGAAAGCATGAAAATGCCCGCTGGCAATGGTCACGCTGCTCAAACCCTGGGCGGCCGGCGTCGGACGATTCGTTTCCGTGTTGGAGCCATCCCCCAATTGGCCACTGGAATTATCTCCCCACCCCCAGATGGTTCCGTCAGATTTAGTTGCCAGAGAATGAAAAGATCCGGCGCTGATAAAAGTAACGTTGGCAAAATCACTAATGAGCGTCGGAACCATAATCCTCGCCTCGGAGGAACCAATCCCGGCCTGACCGCTTGTATTTCTCCCCCATCCCCAGACCGTGCCGTCGTTCTTAATGCCATGGGAATCATAACAACCGGCGGACAGCGACGGCGCCTGGTATGCCTGCGCCGACAATATTATCATGAGTCCAGCCACGATCCCGAGCATCACAATTCGCCGATTTATATTCACACCAGCCTCCTTCTAATAACAAAACTCTATAAACTCCGATCCCGCTCCAATTTTCGCAATTATTATCCGCTTTTTTGGGCCGCTTGTCAACCTTTAAGCAGCTGTTGAAACATACGCTAACGAACGGCCACGCAGAATATAATCAGGATTATTTGCGGAGGGATTTGAAGAAGTCCTGGAGCAAGTCACGGCATTCGGATTGCAGCACGCCGCGGACGATTTGCGGGCAGTTCAAGATGCCGGCGTTTTGAGGATCCGACGCGCCAAAAACGACCCGGGGAATCCGGGCCAAGGTGATGGCCCCGGCACACATCGGACAGGGCTCCTTGGTGACGTAGAGGACCGTCTCCAGGAGCCGCCAGTCGCCAATAGCGGAGGCCGCCTGCGTGATGGCAATCATTTCGGCATGCGCCGTCGGATCTTTGAGACATTCCACCTGGTTATGGGCCTGGCCGATAATGGCATTCCGATGGAGAATAACGGCGCCGACAGGCACGTCGCCGGCTTCGACCGCCAGGTGGGCCTGCTGAATCGCCCGCCGCATCCAGATTTCATCCGCGTTCAATTCGTTCATAATTGAAATTCTATCTCCGGGATCATCAGGCGACAATCAAAATTATTGCTTTCCTTCATGCCCGGCGTGAGCTTCGTAGTTCAATCAAACCTTAAATGAACCTTGACCCGGCGCCAGGACCGGGTATTATAGACCTTGATGGAAATGTAATCTTTAGAACCTGTGCATGCGGCATAGGCCATGTTAAGAAAGCGAGGGCATGATGCATTTCGGGTGGGGCGAAATACTACTGATTATTGCCGTTATTCTGCTTTTGTTCGGCGCCCGAAAACTGCCGGACCTGGCGCGATCCATCGGCCGGAGTCTCAGCGAGTTCAAGAAAGGCCGGGATGAAGGCGATGCGCCGGACGAGAAACAGAACGAGCCGCCGAAAGAGCAGTGAGTAGAGTGCTGCTTAACCATCGACCTCTGCCCTGCTAATGATCTTTAATTTTTTAAGGCATATGAATTTTCATCCGCGGAATAACAATGCCAATGGATGCATGGAGAAACATGGGGGCGGCCGGTTCACTGGGCTTCACACTGGTGGCCAGCACCTTCGTCGGCCTGACTATTGGCTATTTTCTGGATAACTGGCTGGACACCAGCCCCGGATTCACAATTGGCTTTCTGATTTTCGGTATCGTAGCGGGTTTTTTCAATATGATTCACTATGGATTAACGCATAAGAATGGCCCCCAATGATGGCCTGGGACATAACTGGCGGTGTGCTGATTGGAGCCTTGCTGGGGGTGGTGAACGTCTATTTACTCCGGTTGTCCGTTCGCCGAGCACTTGGTTTTCAGCAAGGCTGGCGGGCCGTAACATTCATTTTCGGCGCCTATGTTCTCCGCTACCTGATCATAGCGCTGGTTGTCATCGTGCTTTTGAAATGTCAGAAAATCGCCATGGCATTGACGGTACTGAGCGTACTGGCGGTATTGACCGTCGTCCTGGCAATGATCCAGCAACAGCACAAGATCAGGAGTCAGAGGTCCCGCTCGAAGCGGGATAAACCACGCCTTGGGCGTGGTAAACTTGCTTGCCACGCGGTTCGCGTGGCCCCGCCGCAGGCGGGGTCAGAGGCCACGCCTTAGGCGTGGTAAACTTGCATGCTACGATCTTAGCGTGGCCCGCCGTCTTGTCCGCCATAGCTCCTGGAGCGACGGTGGAAGTCAGCCGCTTCCGCCTGGGCGGATCTGCCTTTGGCATGAAAGGGACGCAGGCGGGGTCAGGAGTCAGAATAATAGCAATCCTTTGTTGATCAATGTTACGGCGCATGATTGTATTCTGAATTCCGGCTGTTGATTGCATTGGCATACTTATGGAAGATCTTCAAGGACCGTTTTTATTAGTTGGTTTATGGCATCTCATTGCGCCGCAGGGCGAACCGCCGGCATGGTTTTTACCGCTGGCAAGCGCCTGGCTGGTGATGCTCATTCTGATCGTGCTGGGCGTACTGGCGTCCCGCCGGTTGTCGCTTTGCCCGTCTCCCCTTCAAAACGCGACCGAAATGGCCATGGAAAGCATCCATGGATTGAGCCTGCAGATCGCGGGCCCGGCAAGCTCCCGGTTTCTACCGCTCTTCGCGACGCTGTTCCTGTTCATCCTGTGCTCCAACCTGATGGGACTTATCCCGGGCTTCGCCTCCCCGACCACGAATGTGAATATCAACGCCGCCATGGCAATCGTTGTAATCCTCACCAGCATCTATCTCAACATCCGCCACAAGGGGCTGGGCGGTTTCCTCAAACATTTGTGCGGACCGCCCTACTGGCTGGCCCCCATGTTCCTGATTATTCGGACGCTGGAGATTTTCACCCGCCCCCTGTCACTGACCATGCGGCTCTTCGGGAACATGATGGCCAAGGAAATAATCCTTGGCGTACTGGTTTATTTGCTTACACTATTCTTTTTTTCATCGGGCATTATGTTGAAAGCTCTGGCAATTATTCCACTGGTCCTACGGCCGGCGATCATACTGCTGGGTGTGCTGGTAGCATTTGTTCAGGCGCTGGTATTCACCGCGCTTTCTATGTCATATATCGGAGAAGCATTACAAAAACATGCATAGCGCTACTGGCGCACCATTAACATAAAAGGAGGTTAACCCATGGATATTCTAACGGCTTCAGTAATTATAGCCGGCGCGACGATTGGTATCGGTACCCTTAGCACCGGCATCGGTCAGGGGTTATCGGTATCGTCCGCCATGAACAGCATCGCCCGACAGCCGGAGGCTTCCGGCACGATTGGCACCAACCTGATTATCGGGCTGGCGTTTATCGAATCGCTGGCTATCTACGCGCTGGTGATTGCCCTCTTGCTCCTTTTTGCCAATCCTTTCGCCAAAGCCCAGCAAGATATCAACGAGGCCAAATCCAAGGTGGAAGTTATCAAGGCCGAAATCGATCTGATTAATGCGCAGGCACAATTGGACGCGGCCAAAAAGAAGGTTTCACAGCCGGCGAAATAACGAATTTATGAGCCGGTGAACTTTGCGCACAGGCTCTAGTAACCATCATGCTGGATATCAACCTCAAATTGATTATCGCGCAGGTCATCACTTTCATGGTGGGCCTCTTCCTGCTCTGGCTGGTGGCGTACAAGCCTATCATGGGCATTTTCCGCAAGCGCGCCGACAAGATCAAGCAGGACCTGGATGCCGCCGAAGCCGCGCGGGTCAAAATGGAAACCGCCAAGACGCAGTACGATAAGGAAATGGCGGCGCTGACGGAGAAAGCGCAACAGATTGTCCAGCAGGCGGCTCGCGACGGCCAGCAGGCGCGTGAAACCATTCTGCGGGATACCCGGACCCAGAGCCAGGACATCCTGCGCCAGGCGGAAGATCGAATTGCCATTGAAAAGGAAAAAGCGCTCAAGGAACTCCGTCAGGAAGTGGTTACCCTCTCGATGCAGGTCGCCGAAAAGGTAATTCAAGAAGCCATGAGCCCTGAATTAAATCAGCGTCTGGTCAATCAAGCCCTGGATCAATTGGAAAGGAAAACGTAACCATGGCATCGAATATGCTGGTCAATCGGTATGCCCAGGCCGTGTTTGCCATGGCTGAAGAGCACAACCTGCAGGATCAGCTTACCGAAGAGCTCAACAGCCTCAACCACCTGCTGGAGGAGAGCCGGGAGTTGCGGGAATGTCTGCTGAATCCTTTTATTGCCGGCGACCGGAAACTGGCGGTCATTGAGGAGCTGTTCGCCCGGATATTCACTCCGTTGACCCGGGATTTCCTGAGACTGCTGATCGAGAAACAGCGGGAAGCGCTGCTGGCGGACATCACGCGCCGGATGAATGCACTCCTGCGGGAAAGCCAGGGCATTCTGCCGGTGCATCTGACCAGTGCACGAACACTGACCCCGGAACAGGAATCAGCGATTCGACAGCGATTGTCACGTTTTTTTAATCTGCAAGTAGAAATGGAGACGGCAGTGGATGCTTCCCTGCTGGGCGGCATCATGATTCAGGTGCAGTCCCGGCTGCTCGACGGCAGTTGTCGCGGCCAGCTAAAAAAAATCCGGTACGAACTGGATGCTACTGCATAGAAACTAGCATGGTAAAACATTATGGCGGGAGACATAAAAATTCGACCTGATGAGATCACGGCGATTCTGAAAAAAGAACTCGCCCATTATCAGAACCAGATTCAGGAAACCGATGTCGGCACTGTCCTGCAAATCGGCGACGGCATTGCCCGCGTGTACGGTCTTCCCAATGTCATGTCCAGTGAGCTTCTTGAGTTCCCGCACCATACCTATGGACTAGCCATGAACCTGGAGCGCGACAACATCGGGTGTATCATCCTGGGAAATCCATTGCTTATCAAGGAAGGCGATACCGTCAAAAGCACCGGTCGCATCATGGAAGTACCCGTGGGCCGGGAATTCATCGGCCGCATCATAAACGCGCTGGGACAACCCATTGATGGTAAAGGCGTAATTCCCACCAGGAAGACCCGCCCCATCGAACGGCGGGCCCTGTCGGTTGTGGAGCGCCAGCCGGTCTCCGAGCCCCTGCAGACGGGATTGAAGGCGATCGATTCCATGGTGCCGATCGGACGCGGCCAGCGGGAACTGATCATCGGTGACCGGCAAACAGGCAAAACGGCACTGGCAATTGATGCAATCATCAACCAGAAAGATTCGGGCGTAATCTGCATTTATGTGGCCATCGGCCAGAAAAACTCAACCGTTGCCCAGGTCATCAAGGCGCTCCAGGAAAACGGCGCCATGAATCACACCATCGTCATGAACACCTCGGCCGCCGAACCGGCCGCCCTGCAATACATCGCGCCGTACAGCGGATGCGCCATGGCTGAAGAATTCAGCGATAACGGACAGCATGCACTGATTGTTTACGACGATTTATCCAAACATGCCGTGGCCTATCGTCAATTATCACTGCTCCTGCGGCGACCACCGGGACGCGAGGCTTATCCCGGTGATGTCTTTTACCTGCATTCCCGCCTGCTGGAACGCGCGGCGAAGTATTCGGATGCCAAGGGAGGCGGCAGTATGACGTCCCTGCCTATCATTGAGACCCAGGCCGGCGATATTTCCGCTTATATCCCGACCAATGTCATCTCCATTACCGACGGCCAGATTTACCTTGAAACCAGCCTGTTTTATTCAGGAGTGCGGCCGGCCATCAACTTCGGTCTGTCCGTATCCCGCGTGGGCGGCAAGGCGCAGAACAAGGCCATGAAAAAAGTGGCCGGCCACCTGCGTCTGGATCTGGCACAGTACCGCGAGCAGGCGGCCTTCTCCCAGTTCAGCACCGATATGGATAAGACAACCCAGGCGCAACTGGTCCGGGGCGAACACTTGGTAGAAATTCTGAAGCAGGAACAGTATAAGCCTCTAGCGGTTGAAAAGCAGATTATCATTATTTTCGCCGACATGAATGGCTATCTCGACGACTTGCCGCAGGCTAAAATCGCGGAATTCGAGACCGGCCTCTTTCGTTATATGGATGAACAAGCGGCGGACACAGTGCAACAGTTGAAAGACAAAAAGGCCATTGACGAAGCGTTGGAAAAGAAGCTCCATGCGGCCATCAAAACATTCAAGGATCAATTTAAGTCAAGCTTATGAACCTTCGCGAGATTAAACTTCGTATCCGCAGTATCCGTAAAACACAGCAGATCACGCGGGCCATGAAAATGGTGTCGGCAGTTAAATTCCGTCATGCCGAATACCGCCTGCTCAACAGCCGGCCCTATGCCGCCCGTATGCATGATCTCGCGGTCCGCGCACTGAGTCAATGCGATCCGACTGACGAACCGCAACCTCTTCTGCAACAACGCCTCGTGCGCCGGCTGCTACTGGTCGTCGTGGCCTCCGACATGGGATTGTGCGGCAGTTTCAACCACAATATCTATCGCGCGGTTCAAAAGTTCCTGCGGGAACAATCCACCGTCCCGGCGGCAACCGAGCTCGAGGTCGGACTATGGCTCATCGGTAAAAAAATTAACGATTTATTTAAACACTTGCACGTACATGAACTTTCCTGCTCCGTGTACCGGTATCTTCCCAAGGCGAAAGCTGACTACGCCGCCATCGGCAAGGAACTGACCACCCTGTTCAGCGAAGGTCGATACGATCAGGTCGATGTGTTCTTCACGAAATTCAAGTCTGTCGTCCAGAACAGCATCGCTCACGAATCTCTGCTTCCCCTGGCCGTTGTGCCGGGGGAATCGGCGCCGCCCGCAGTGCCCAACATGCTGTTGGAACCCGACTTGAGCGACATTCTCGCGGACCTGTTGCCCCGTTTCCTGCTTACCCGTATCCATGAAATTATGATGGAATCGGAAACCTCCGAGCAGGGCACCCGGATGAGCATGATGGACCATGCAACCAAGAACGCGGATGACCTGATTGGCCACCTGATGTTGGATTTCAACAAGGCCCGCCAATGGAACATCACCTGTGAACTTTCCGACATCACCACGGGAGCGGAGGCCATGTCATGAATCAAGAAAACCAGTCCGGAACGGTAGTTCAAATTATCGGCAGCGTGGTGGACATCGAATTTGCAACCGATCAACCACCGCTGATCTACACAGCCCTGAAGATTCAACGAGACACCGCGGACGATTACGGCAAGATGGAAGTTGTCGCTGAAATTCAACAGCACCTGGGCAATAATACCGTCCGGTGCATTGCATTGACATCCACCGACGGCCTCCGCCGCGGTAACAAGGTCATTAACACCAATATGCCAATTGTGGTGCCGGTTGGACGGGATAACCTGGGTCGCTTGTTCAATGTGCTGGGCGAGCCGATGGACGGACTGGAACCGCTGAACTCCACAAAGTTTGCGCCAATTCACCGCGAGCCCCCCACCCTCCAGGACCAGGATACCCGGGTTCAAATCCTCGAGACCGGAATCAAGGTAGTGGACCTGCTGGTGCCCTATCCACGGGGGGGTAAGATCGGCCTGTTCGGCGGCGCGGGAGTCGGCAAGACCGTGCTCATCGAGGAACTGATTCATAATATCGCCACCGCGCACGGCGGTCTGTCCGTGTTCAGCGGCATCGGCGAACGTACGCGCGAGGGCAACGACCTCTGGCTGGAGATGAAGGAATCCAAGGTTCTGCAAAAGACCGTGCTCGTGTATGGACAGATGAACGAGCCGCCGGGCGCCCGGCTGCGCGTCGGACTGACCGGCCTGACCATGGCCGAAAATTTTCGGGATGAAACGGGCCAGGACATTCTGTATTTCATCGATAATATCTTTCGTTTCGTCCAGGCCGGGCAGGAAGTTTCTGCTTTACTGGGCCGCATCCCATCCGCCGTCGGGTACCAACCGACCCTGTCATCGGAAATGGGCGAACTGGAGGAGCGGATCACGTCCACCCGGCGGGGCTCGATCACGTCGATCCAAGCCATTTATGTGCCGGCAGATGACCTGACTGATCCGGCACCGGCCACCGTTTTCAGCCACCTGGACGCCACGACGGTGCTGTCCCGGGCGATCGCTGAGCAAGGCTTGTACCCGGCAGTGGATCCCCTTGATTCCACGTCCAACATTCTCAGTACTGCCGTCGTCGGCGCGGAGCATTACCAAATGGCGCGACGCGTTCAGCAGGTCCTGCAGAAGTACAAGGAACTGCAGGACATCATCGCCATTCTCGGCGTGGAGGAATTATCGGACGAGGACAAACTGACCGTAGCCCGCGCCCGGAAAATCCAGCGGTTCCTTACTCAGCCGTTTTTCACCACCGAGCAGTTCGGGGGCAATCCAGGCCAGTTCGTCGCCCTGAAGGAAACGATTCGGGGCTTCAGTGAAATTCTGGAAGGCCGTCACGATGACTTGCCTGAGCAGGCATTTTATATGGTGGGCACCATTGATGCTGTAGTGGAAAAGGCCAAGACATTATGATCGCTTTTCCCCTTGAAATTCTCACGCCTGACAAGCCGTTCTACAAAGAGAATGTGGATATGGTTGTAGTCAAAGGCCTTGAAGGCTTCCTCGGAATTCTGGCCCATCACACGCCGTTCCTGACTCGGCTGGCGCCCGGCCCCATCCGGATCAAAAAAGACGAAACGGAAGAGGTGTTTTCCGCCGGCGCTGGATTAGTCGAAGTCACGGCAACGGGCGTCACCGTGCTGGTGGATTCCGCCAAACCGGCGACCGGGACCGCAAAGATTGCGAGCTGAAAATTAAAAGGCCTCCCTGAAAACGGACGCCATGACGAAATCGCGTCACCCCCTGGCCGACGCTCGGGCAGGCCGTGAGGCACTACAATACACTTCCCGGGTTGGTCAACATCTCATGCCGGAAAATCGAATGTGTTGAATAACGATTGGCGAGTAACCGATTGACGAACTACGAAGGATTCCCTGGCCGACACGCGGCGCGGGCAGGCTTCCTGTTCTCTCTGGCCGTCTGAACACTTTTCACAAAAATCGATATCAATTCATCGCACTCAGCGACCAATGGCTCAAGTTTCGAAACAGGTCGTATCAATCTTGCTTTACCAATCATAACCAACCATACCTTTGTTTCTCGCAACTCCTTTAGAATGATTTTCACCTTATGGATAAAGTCTGAACGCGATTCAGCATCCTGTGCCTCCCCGTAATTCGGAGCGGGTGAGGTACAGCTTCGTATCATCTGGGCGGCTATATGATTGCCTATCTTCGTATCGGGCAGTGCACCGGCCACACGAATGGCTCTGACAGCAAATTCGATAAGCCGTTCCTCCAGTTCCCTTGTCTTTGTTTCTTTCGTCATTCGTCAATCCTTGCTCGTTATTCGTCAATCTTCACCTCTTCACTCTGCTTGTGCGGAGTATGCCGACAGACGTCCATGGATTCCTCCTTAGGCGGATAAATCTGCGGAAGGCCCTCATGCCCGCGGCGGATCAATGATCATGGCCTGATTACTGCCACGTGATTGCGCAGTAATGAGCCCACTCCCCAGGGCCGCCAGCATTTTCGCCAGCGGCACCTCAAAATCATCCGGACGTTCGAACGTCATGGCCACCCCGGTCAAGGTAACGGGGTGCCCGGCGGCGCGGCCGGCGCTTGCCTGGACGCTTTGACGGATGGCATCCAGGATGGCGCCGGCATCCGTGCGCTTCATGCCTCCCAGACAGATAATGAACTGGTCAGCCGAAAATCGGCCTACGACATCCATGGACCGGATGGCTTCGACTATCAAGCCGCGCACTTCATTCAACAGGATATGGCCGGCACTGACGCCGGAAGCGGCCACAAAACGGGAATACTCATCAATCTCCACAAAGATAAGGGAGAGCGGATGATGATAGGTCTTGGCACGCGCCAGTTCGCGGTAATATTCCTCAAGAAACGCGTCATATTTCAGCGCTTTACTGGCGTCGTCAATACGATCCAGGTGACGGGTGAGTTCCAGCAATTCAAATTTCTCCATGAGCAGGTTGATGAGGATAGCAATAACCCGCAGACGCCGGACTTCCTCATCGCTGAAGGCCGGCCCCTCGGCGCGGTCACAATGCAGATAGCCAACGACGCGCTGATGATGAATCACGGGCGTCAGGCACAGGGCCTTAAAATCATGCTCCAGGCGCACCTCCGCATAATCCGGATCGGAAGGTTGTGCGTCGCTCAGGCAAACCGTTTCATATTTCAATAAGACTCGTGGAATCAGGTTTCCACGCACCACACGAAGAAATTTTTTTATGAACGAATAACTGATATTACGGGCGTTCCGGATGCTTAATTCATTCGTTGTTTCTTCGACCATGAGCACGGCCACGGACTGATGCGGAACAATCTCCTTCACGTGCTCCAGAATGGCATGCAAGGCCTGCTCAAAAGTCAACACACCGCGCAGGTCTTCAAAAAGCCGGAGCAGCCAGGCCGAAGCCGAAGCCGAAGCCGAAGCCGAAAAATCGTTTGTTTCGTTTGGCATGGAATGGTATCCTTATTTTATATTTTTTAAAATTATTAAGTCTAAATCCAAGATCACAATATCATGGTTATAAAATAGCAAGTAATTTTAGGAAACGCCATTAAAATTTTACACCATAAACAAAAACGCCCGGCAGCGGCCGCTACACGGCCCCGATCCCCGGAATGCAATGGCCTGATTCGCCAGGCGCTTCGGGAAGATATAGGATCGGGCGACAAAACGTCCGTTGCCCTCATCCCGGCCCGTCAGCGGGCGCGGGCCGTAATTTTATCGCGCGGCCATTACGTGGTCGCGGGCCTGGAGATCGCCCAGGCTGTCTTTGCTAAACTGGACCCCCAGCTCGTTTTCAAAAACATTATGTCGGACGGCCAAAGCGTGGCTCCGGGTCAGCCGGTCGCCCGGCTGGACGGCCGGGCGCGAGCCATCCTGGCCGGGGAACGAACCGCTTTGAATTTTCTTCAGCGCATGACGGGCATCGCTACCCTGACGGCCCTATTTATTGAGAAGGTTAAGCCGTATTCCGTCCTCATCATGGACACGCGCAAAACCACTCCTCTTCTGCGCAGCCTGGAAAAATACGCCGTTCTTTGTGGCGGCGGCGCCAATCATCGCCAGGGGCTTTATGACCGGGTGCTGATCAAGGATAATCATCTCCAGCTCTGGACGTCGCAACACCGCGGCAATCTGGCCGCGGCCATTACCACAGCCCGCCGGAAATGCCCCGGCATGCTCATTGAAGTTGAGGTGGAAACGGAAGTGGAATTGACCCGCGCGCTCAGCGCCGCGCCGGACTGGATCCTCTTGGACAACATGACGCCTGACCAGTTACGGAGCTGTGTGGCCATCAACGCGGGACGCTGTCGCCTTGAAGCTTCCGGTGGCATTACCTTGGACAATGTCGCGGAGACGGCCGCCACCGGCATCCACGCGATTTCCCTGGGATGCCTGACACATTCAGCACCCGCGGCAGACCTGTCGCTGGAGTTGGGAGAAAGTTCCTGATTGGATGCTTTGCCGCCAAGGTTAAATGACAAGCGTATAGACGGGCACTTGAGCACCTGAGGCGGGCATCGCGCTCCGTCGCGACGCTCTGCCTGCACGATGGAGCGCGCGGGCCACCTTTTGGCCCATCTAAAAAGTTACGCGATTTTTAAAAAACACTTCGCGTCTTTGTGACTTAGTGGCAAATCCAAATTAGAGACCAGATGGAAAAACGTATTCAAAATCTCAATCGCGTGCTTGCCGGTCATCGGCTGGGACAGCCGCTGCTCTGGTTCGATACGGTCGGCTCCACCAATGATATGATGAAGGGCAAGGCCCAGGCAGGCGCTCCCGAGGGTTTTACCATCCTGGCCGACACACAAACCCAGGGACACGGACGCCGGGGCAAGGAATGGCTTTCCCTGGAAGGCAAAGGAGTGTACATGTCAGTCCTGCTTCGTCCTCCATTGTCGGCATCGGAAGCCGCGTTGATCAACATGTTCTCGGTAGTCGCGGTGGCACAGGCTTTAGAAAAGATCGGCGTTAAGCATGTCCGGGTAAAATGGCCGAATGACGTCCTGGTGCGTAATCAAAAAATCGCGGGCATCCTGGTGGAACCCCGAGTCAGCCGCCAGATCATGGATTTCATCGTCGTTGGGATCGGTATCAACGTCCGGCACAGAAAGGATGATTTGCGGCTCATGGGCGATGGAGCGGCAACCTCCTGCCGGCTGGAGGGCAACCGCATCGACTGTGATCAAGTGTTTATTCATGTGTTGCAGGAACTGGAATCATGTTATGATCTGATTCGCCGGAATCAGAAGGACCGGATTCTGGAAGCATGGAATCATCGCCAGGGCAACCCATGAAATCCACTGCAATTGTCGTAGATATCGGAAACACCAGCACGTCGTTTGCGCTGACACGCGAACGACGCATCTGGCGTGTCACGCGTCGGCCCACTCAGGAACTAACCGGAAAAATTCTCCAGCGGCATCTGGCTGAACTGGCTCGCGGAAACACGATCGGGGGATCGGCAGTCTGCTCGGTGGTTCCCGCACAAACCCGACTATGGCTCCGGGAACTCGCTCGCCTGACGGGCATGCGTCCGCTGGAGGTTAATAACCGGATGAAGCTGGACATTGCCATTGACTATCCACGTCCAGCCACCATCGGTGCAGATCGGCTGGCAAATGCCTGCGCGGCGGCCGAACGATACGGCCCGCCGATTATCGTCGCCGATTTCGGCACCGCCCTGACATTCGATATCGTGTCCCGCGACCGAGCCTATCTTGGCGGCATTATCACGCCTGGATTGCCGTTCATGACCGATTACCTGGCCGACCGGACTGCGCTTCTGCCGCGAATCCATTTGGCAGGTGATGGAAAACGAGCCTCTGTATTCCGCCGCCACCGCGTGATCGGTAAAAGCACGGCCCAGGCCATCATCATCGGAGCCCGACTTGGCTACACGGGCATGGTCCGTGAAATTTTCACCCATCTGAAACAGGCCTTAAACGAACCGCGTCTGCGGCTCTGCGCCACGGGCGGGCATGCCGCCTGGGCGCTGGCCGGATCAGGTCTCTGTGTTACCATTGATCCCAATCTGACCCTGTACGGCATCAGCCGGATTTACGAGTTGAACCGATCGAAAGATTAAGGATTGGCCACAACCAAATATGACGCGAAGTATCTGTGATGTGCGCAAGCATAGCTTGCGCTTTTCTTCCGCGAAACGATGGCTGCGCGGGACAAAGCGGGAGTTTGGCTCCCGCACTCCAAAAGGCATCTTCGCGATATGCAAAGATGTTAAACATTAGTAGCACAAAGTGCACAGGAGCAAAATTATGCTGACCCATGCTTATGCCGTTATCCTCGCCGGTGGCCGGGGCGAACGCTTCTGGCCGATGAGTACGGCCCGCCAGCCTAAGCAGTTGCTGTCCCTGGTCGGTAATCGCCCGCTGATTGCCGCCGCCGTGGACCGCATTCAGCGTCTCATCCCTGCCAACCGTATCTTCATCATAACGAATACCGACCTGATCGGCCCCACGCGCCGGGCCCTCCCGGGCTTTCCGCGCCGGAACATCATCGGCGAACCCATGGGACGTAATACTGCCGCGGCAGTAACCCTGGGCGCCGCTTTCATCAAAGCGCGCGATCCCCAGGGCGTCTTCTGCGTGCTAACGGCTGACCACGTCATCGGTAATCTCGCGATCTTCCGGCAAACATTGAAGGAAGCTTTCATAATAGCCGCGACAACCAAATGCCTGCTGACCATCGGCATTCCACCGACATTTCCCAGCACGGCATTCGGCTATATCGAAGCCGACGCGCGGCTGCATGGCGTGGCGGTGCGTGCCGGGAATCATCCGGGGCGCACGCCATTCGTCAGTGTCAGGCGATTTGTCGAAAAGCCTGATCAGGCCACGGCCGCCCGCTATCTTAAAACCGGCCGGTTTTTCTGGAACTCGGGCATGTTTATCTGGTCGCTGGACGCGTTTCAGGAAGCGCTGGCCCGGTTCCAGCCGCCCCTGTGGGCCCTGATGAATCGCATCGTCCCAGCCTTGACAACCACCCGGTTTGCCCGCTTGCTGAAAGCCGAGTATAAACAGCTGAAAAACATATCCATTGATTACGCCATTATGGAAAAAGCCGAGAATATCGTCATGGCCAAGGGGGCGTTTGCCTGGGACGATGTCGGCTCCTGGTCCGCCCTGGAACATCATTTCGACAAGGATACCAGCCAGAACGTAGTGATCGGCCAGGCGGAAACCCTGGATGCGTCCGATAATATCGTGGTGTCCCGCGACGGCCTGGTGGCGCTGATCGGCGTGAATAACATGGTGGTTGTGCGCACCGGCAATGCCACACTGGTCTGCCCGAAATCTCGCGCTCAGGATGTTAAGAAAATAGTCGAGATACTGAAGCATAAACGACATCACGAGGTTCTATAAAAGCATGTCCCGCGTACTTGGAGTTGATTACGGAGAACGGCGGCTGGGATTCGCCATCAGTGACGAAGCCGGTATTATCGCCATGCCGCTCTGCGTGGTTACCGTGAATCATCCCCGCCAGGCTTTGGATGAAGTCCAGCACCAGGTTCGGGAAAAACAAGCCGGCCGGGTGATCATCGGCATGCCTCTGAATATGAACGGATCGCGAGGACCGGCCGCGGATGCCGTGGAACGATTTATCAACCGGCTCCGCGCAACGATAACGGTCCCGGTGGAGACCTGGGATGAGCGCCTGAGCAGTAAGGCGGCGGAACGGATCCTGATTGACGCCGATATGCGCCGCGCAAAACGAAAAACCGTCATTGACCAGGTAGCGGCACAGGTCATACTCCAAAACTACCTGGATGCCCAACAGTTCCGGCAGGCTGAAGACAAATCGGCGGCGGAGATGTCGCCTCGGATGGATAGCTAAGTCCGGAAAACGTTCAAAGTTGAACGTTTCATGCCGGAGACAGATCCGCCTCTGGCAGAGAATGTTTTCTTCGTCTGAATTGTCACGTTCGTTAGCTAAACATTTATAACCATGACCACAGCTCCACAACCATCCCTGCACCGTTATAAACTGACCTTGGCTTACGACGGATCGGCCTATGCCGGCTGGCAGATTCAGCCCGGCTGTCGCACCATCCAGGGCGAGATGGAAAAGGCACTGGCTACTATCTGGGGGGGACAGAACGTCAAGGTACATGGCAGTGGCCGGACCGACCAGGGCGTCCATGCGATCGGTCAGGTGGCGCATACGGATCTGCCCCTGAGACTATCCGGCCCCGAACTGCGGAAAACGATGAACGCTCTCCTGCCGGCCGATATCCGGCTCATAAACGCCATTCATGTTGCCGACGATTTTCACGCCCGGCGCAGCGCCGTAAGCAAGGAATACCGGTATTGCATCTGGAATGATGAGGTATTGCCGCCGTTCCTGCGGTTGTATCGCACGCACATCCGTATACCGCTGGATATATCGGCCATGCGCGTCGCCGCCGCCGCGCTGGCGGGCCGGCACGATTTCGCGTCATTCACGGCCAACCCGCATCGCCAAGTGGAAAGTACCCGGCGCCATCTGACCATGATCAACGTCCGGCAGCGGGGCAGGGAAATCATCATTATCGCACGCAGTGAAGGGTTTCTGTATAAAATGGTGCGGAGCCTGGCCGGATTATTAATTCGGATTGGAACGGGAGCGGTTCCGGCATCCGAGACCCGGCATATCCTGCAGTCCCGGGAACGGACGGCACGCGTACCCACGGCGCCGCCGCAAGGCCTGTTCCTGTGGCGGGTCTGGTATTAGATAATTATCTGCTTTCACTGTCTCGATGTGTCCAATATCTTTCGAGAAAGCAAGTGTTGGCAATAACAGCGGAAGCTCTGAATGTCAGTATCGAATCATTTAGGAAAAAACGCCGCAATTCCAGGTTGCGGGGAATAGCCGCGTGAATGTTATGCCGTTATGCCGGACTGACACAGCGTGCAACTGCTGTGGAATTAAGCCTGAGCAGTGGAACGACTATCGGACAGCAGTTGGCATTAATGATTTCCGAGAATCGTCGGCTGAAAAAACAAGTCGCAGGAATATATTTCTCCTGAAAAAAAACGCCAGGCAGAAAATGTAGAGTAAACTGCTATCTTCGGGGCTGACCCCATCTTAATGAAGAATGTAAGTGACAGTCAAAATCACAGTACCCGGTGGATCTGGGTCAAGAATCCGGTCCCGCCCCAAAACCGCTATGTCGCTTTTCGACTGGTTGTAACGTTGCCTGACACGCCAGCGGCATCCTGTTCCTTACAAATCAGCGCTGTGAATCAGTATATGTTTTACGTCAATGGCCGCTATCAGGGCCGGGGACCGGTCCGCGCGTGGAAAGGCAGTGCGGGTTTGGATAACCTCGAGATCGGCGGAAACCTTCAATCCGGGATCAATATCTTTAGTCTGTTGGTATATAATCTCGGTGTGCCGACCGGAGGTCACCCGGAAACGATTCCGGGGTTGCGACTTGATGGGTGCATCGGCGACTGTTGTCTTTCCACCGGCGTGGCCCCATGGGAAAGCTGTGTTCTGCGCTCCTGGAACGCCGATAGTCCCCGGATCAGTTTGTATCAGGGTTTTAATGAAGACATTGATCTAAACATCCATGCTCCGGAACTATGGGAACACGGCGATGGCGGAACCGATTGGACGCCGGCGCCGATCATTGCAAATCCGGCTCAGGCTAAACTGATCCTCATCCCCCGCAGGATTCCACCGCTGAGTGAGCAGGAGATCAATGTTCCACCCCGCATCCTCGCCGCCGGCGTGTGCAACGCGCTTCCGAACCAGTCCGAGTGGTGGCCCGATCGGCGTCAGGCACCGATGCCGGCTGACCGATTACGTATCCTGGGAACACCCTGGCCTGTTGAGATCGGAGCGGGAAAACCCGCCTATCTAATTTTGGATCTGGGCCGCATGTTGTCAGGCGTGATCGAACTCGAACTGCAGGCATCCGGGCACGACGTGGTGCGCATCGGATATGCCGACAGGCTCTATGAGCGGAACCGGGTCATGACGCCCGCCGCGACACGGCTATCGGCGAATCCTTGTAACAACCTGAAGGTGACACTGGTTCCGAATTACGGACAAACCGCGGCAAAAGGCGGCGGCTGGTCCGTGGATCGTTTGCGACTCCGGCCCGGCCGCAACAGCTGGCGCGGAACCTTCAACGTACGGGGCTTCCGGTATCTGCAATTGGATGTTGAGGATTTGTCAGGTCCGCTCATTATTCGGCGCGTGGCGGCCCGTGAAATCGCCTATCCGGTTAAAAACACCGGTGCATTCCGCTGTGACGATCCGGCCTTGAATGCCCTGTGGGAAGCCGGCCGGCTTACGGCGCGCCTGTGCATGGCCGAAACATATATGGACAATCCGTCGCGCGAGCGCCAGCAATACGGCGGCGACGGCCGCGTGCAGGCCTTGTATGGTTACAACTATTTCGGCGATACACGGCTGGCCCGGCAATTTCTCCATCAGTTTGCCGATGGTATGCGTCCTGACGGCGCCATGCAGTCGGGCGGACCGTGGTGCTGGAACCAGATCATTCCGGCGTGGTCATTGCACTGGATTGAGGCCATCCGGGAATACGCGGATTACACCGGTGATGCGACGGTGATCCGGGATTTGGCCGGCGTTGTGGAACGCGCGCTGGCATGGTTCGAACCATTCATTGGAAAGGACGGCACGTTGACCATGCCTGAAATATTCGGCGGGACACCCGATCAGCCGGCGGAAACCCGGTGGAACTTCATTGACTGGCAGGGAGTGAACGATCAATTAAAGGGTGAACCGGCACGCCTCGCGCTCAATGCCATCTATCATCAGGCGCTCAATACCGGGGCCTGGATTCAAGACCAAGCCGGCAAGGTCGAAGCCGCCGCCGTTCTGCGAACACGGCAAGACCGGATGGCCGTTGCCTTGCGAACCGTCTTTCAGCAGGACCCGCTGAACGCCGGACAAGAACATGTTTTAGCCTTTGCGACACTGGCCGGTCTGATCCAGGGGCGGATGGGATCGGTGGCGGAACGCATATTGATGGGCCACATCGAATCCGATATGTTCATGTGGTTTACTCTCAAGGCGCTGGAACAAGATGGATATGGTGAGGCTGTCGTGCGGGCAATCCGCGACGTACTGGACCCAATGGTTGCGACCGGTTGGCTGACACTGTTTGAAACACGCCGGGCGCTGGAGAACCCCAGCCGCGCGGTATGCCAGGGTGTCAGCGCGTTGCCCGGATATTTCCTGCCGCGTATTGTGACCGGCATTCGGCCGTCATCCAGGGCAAACCGAACCGTCGTGCTGGATCCGCACCCCGGCGCAATCGAATGGGCAGAAGCAACGGCGCCGGTCGCTGACGGCGTCATCAATGTATCCATGAAAAAAGATGGCCGGAGAATTCTGATGACCTGCCGTTTGCCTGACGGCTGGCGGGCCGTCACCGCCTCACCGCATGTCATATTGCGAACGTAATGTCCAGGGGTACAGATTGGGGTCACTCATTAAGAACGGCCACGACGGCTCGTGCTTCGTAGCGAAGCTACTTCGCAGAGTAGCAAGCGTGGCCCGCCAAACATTAAGAAAATCGATGCGTTGCGATGCGGAGGGACGCGCCGTTTCGACAGACTCAAGGCCCTAAGCGAAGTCGAAGGGCTCGCGTCCGAATATGTTTTTCAATAGCCACTGAAGACTTAACCCTAGATCGCATGAGGATAGAATTAGTATGGGAGATCTAATATGACCACCAGAAACCTAAGTCCGCAACAGATGTTTAGTAATTGGACCAAGACGCATAGGCCGGAATACCGATTCTCCGGTAAGGACAGGAAGTCTTTTATGGCGTGGAAAAAGAAGACACTACCCAAAGTCCTGGCTACACTCGGCGAATCCCCGCCTAAAGTCCCTGCCAAACCGGAGATGCTGGCGCAGTGGGAAGAAAAGGATTTGGTCAGACAGCGTTGGATTATTGACGTTCAGAAATATCTTTCCGCAATTCTCCTCGTCAATATCCCTCAGGGTTTGAAGAAGAAGGAAAAACGCCCCGCTATCCTGTGCTGTCATGGCCATGGTCAGTTTGGTAAAGAACCGGTGATGGGCAATGATTCAAGCTCGGAGCTCCGCCAGGCAATTGTTCAGCACGGCTATAACTACGGTCAAATCATGGCGCAAAAGGGATTCATAACATATTCACTGGACTGGATCGGTTTTGGTGAACGGAATGATAATAACAAACCAAACCACTGTTCGCTAAGCGCGGGGAGAGATTGGTGCAACCTGTATTATCTGCACGCCACAATGCTCGGGATGACATCGCTTTCAATCAACGTTGCTCACGGCAAAGCGGCCACAGATGTTGTCATTTCCCTGCCAAACGTCGACAAGAACAACCTCGGAGTCATGGGGTTGAGCGGCGGAGGGACCATGTCACTATGGATGACATTATGTGATAACCGCATCAAGGCCACGGAGATTATTTGCTACAGCGATCTCTGGGCAGCGTTCGGCATCCGTGATATCAACTACTGCGGCATGCAGGTCGCTCCGGGCCTTTTCAAGCTGGTAGACCTTCCTGACTTACAGGGACTTATCGCTCCCAGACCGCTGCTGATTGACATCGGGGTACATGACATGTGCTTCAAAGTTGATACAGCCATGAAGTGTCAAAAGCAACTGTCGGCAATTTATCGAGCTGCTGGAACTGCCGATCAGCTTGCATTGGATTTGCATCCCGGCGGACATGGCTGGGGAGCCAACAAGTCGGAAGCATTCTTCAGGCAGCACTTGCACGGTTGAATGAATTGAGAATCATCATATAACCAAGCGCTGTACTTGACGGCGTTAAGACACGCCGCCAGTGAGCTTCACGTTGCGATGCCATCCCCCTTTTGACATTTCCGCAGGATTGACCTATGATTCCAGCTTGCGTCGAGGATTTATGCCGGATTTTATTGCTGTACTGCTCAAAATCGTGTCTATGTTCCTGGTCATGGCGCTGGGCTGGATCGCCCGCCGCCGCGGCTACGTGACTGATGAAACCAGCCGCTCCCTGAGCCATTTGCTGGTGGACATGATCTTTCCAGCCCTGGTTTTTACCCAGATGCTGAGAACAGTTAATCCCGCTGTCTTGCGGGCAGGCTGGTTCCTCCCTTTGCTGGGGATTATGCTGATTATTATCGCGGAAGGTGTCGGCTTGCTGTTGATTCCACTGTGTCGCCAAAAAGCGAAAATCGGCACAGTACTCTTTCTCGCCGCGATTCCCAACTGGATATATCTGCCCCTGCCGATTGTGGAAGGATTATACGGCGATGCCGGCGTACGCGACGTTCTGCTCTATAATGTGGGGTGTCAGGTCGCCCTGTGGTCGCTGGGCATCTGGACGCTTCAAGGCGTGCGTTTTAACGGGCAATCGGTGAAAAACCTGGTATTTAATCCCGGCCTGATCGCCACAGCGGCCGGCATCATTCTCGCGCTTGTCTGCCCGCCGGCGCGGCATCTGGAAGTCCTGCCGGCCGGGAATCATTCCATCGCCATCCTGGCTTCCTCGGCAATTATCCAGGCGCTGGTCATGCTCGGCAGTCTGACCATTCCACTCTCGCTTTTAGTCACCGGCATCCAACTCGGAAGCCTGAACCTGCTGATTGACCATCGTCCCTCGCGCGAATTAACCGGCATCCTTATCGTGCGCCTCATCATCGCGCCGGCGGCGACAATCGCCCTGGTTTGGCTGGCCGGCCAAGCCGGCTTTGTCCTCGCGGAAGTGCCCCGCATGACAGGATACCTGATCGCCTGCATGCCGGTCGCCATCAGCTGCAGTATTCTTACCGAACGCTTCGGCGGCGATACATTACTGTCTGCCCGCGCCATTTTTTATTCCACGCTCTGGAGCATCATCACCGTGCCGGCATTTTATTACCTCATTCGATTATGGGGACTGTGACAAAATGGAAATGCACAGCAATATAATGCCCTGGATTCTCGGCATCTGCGCCGGCATGCTGGTGGGCCTGGCCAAAACCGGGATGCCCGGCATCGGCATCCTGGCGGTGCCGATCGTGGCCATGATCTTCCCGGCCAAAGTATCCGTGGGCGCGCTGCTTCCCCTGCTGATCACGGCGGACATCTTTGCTGTTGCCTGGTATCGCCGGCACGCCGAATGGCCCCGTCTGTTCGAGCTGTTTCCCTGCGTGATCGCCGGGATCATCGCCGGAGCCGTCGTCCTCAGCTGGATGAGCGGCAATTATTTCAAGCCATTTCTCGGGACGCTGGTACTCGTCCTCCTGGCGCTGGAACTGGCGCGGCGGCACTTCGGCCTGACCCGGGTGCCGCATCAGCGCTGGTTCGTTATTATGTCGGGCTCGCTCGCGGGATTTGCCACGACCGTCGGCAATGCCGCGGGCCCCATCATGAACATTTACCTAACCGCCAAGGGACTGCAGAAGCAGAATTTCATGGGTACTATCGCGTGGTACTACTTGATCTTCAACTGCATTAAGGTGCCGATCTACGCGGGGCTCGGACTGATAACCGCTGACACGCTGCGCTTTGACGCGCTGATGCTTCCATCCGTGATCACCGGGGCATTTCTGGGACGGTGGATCATGGGCCGGATTTCACAGCAATGGTTCCGAACCATCGTGCTGGGCCTGGCCGGTATCGCCGCCTTGCGCCTGATCCTGTGGTAACCAGTTGGCTTGATCCAGATGCGGATGGCACTGCAAATTGTTACCTGCCATCCATTGCTTAGTTTGGCAAATACCGTTTTCTGTAACCTTGCATCGAAACGGCCTTACTGCAGTAAGACAGCTCCTAACCGACCAGGTTCATGATAACCCCCAAATGTGGGAATCCATCCCAGCGCATGTTTCGCCTCCGTGGAACGGATTATATTCAGATATATCCTGTGCCCGGGGCGGGCCCCCCCGCGCACCAGCCTGGCCAGCGGCAGGGCAATGTGCACCTGCCAGCGGTTCGGATGGTGGGTTTGCGAAAGCACGACCGCATTGCTCGCCCATATTCCGGATGTTTCCCCATGGGCAAAGTCCAGGTGAACACCATTGGCATTAACGCCCATTTGGCGGTAGGGCCGTCCCGGCTGTTTTGCAAAAAATAGTTCCCATTCATCTTCGTCCCAGACCGTATTGCGGGTCACGACAAGCCGGCTCGGATTTAGCCGTTCCTCAAGCCGGATATACAAATAGCGGTCATCATGAATCAGACGAGCTTCCACTTGCCGGTGGGTAGTCTCCCCCGTCAATGAACGCCAGTTCGTCAGCACGCCGGCGGATGACCATTTAACCCTGGTAAGATCGCCATGCGGCGGGATACCGCGTATGGCCGGCGCCACAGCCTGCTGCATTGTCCGGCGTTTTATTGCCTGTATGCGCCGGTTATTCCGGATCAGCCAAACCGGATTGCTCCATGCGGTTTTACCGTTTCGATCCACGCATTCAATCCGCACGTAGTTGGCAGACAGGGGAATCTCCCATTTCGTTGCAGTCAACTGCTTGCCTTTGGCGCGTACCACGGCACCATAATGACTGTTGGTCATAAAATTGATCCGGCTGACCGGCGAACAGGCCACATTAATAAACCCGTCCGCGATCCGGATATCATGAATTTGCGGCCCCTGCGTAGCATAGAAGTACCCCTGGCGGAGCGCGGACAGAATAGCCGGTTCCGTGCAAGTGTCCGCCTTGACCATAATCCATCCACCAGCCGCCCTGGCCGCATGATGCGCATCGTCGGCGGCGATCCCCAACACCCGTTTTCCGGCCGTCAAACAGTCATCCCAGTAGGTTGCGGAATAACCCTTGGCAACGCCCATATCACAGTCCGTGTTATACACCTCCATCGCCGGGAAATCTTCAGCGCGGACGTAGGTTTCACTCCGCGACCCGCACCAGTAGGGATGGGCCATGATAAGGTAGATGCGGCGTTTGTTGGCAAGCCGGATGAACTCGTTCAGCGAACGAAACGAACGCCGCGGCCATGTATGCCGTAAACCAAGGCAAACCACATGATACATGTTACCGCGCAGAATAAAATCGACCTCTTCAGCGGGAATTAGCAGCGGTTTTTTAAATGACTTCGACGGTACCGTGCGTATCCAGTGATCGGTGATGAAAACAAAATCGTATCCGTACCGACCATATTTCCGCTGGACTTCTTCAGGAGTCCACTTGCCGTCGGAATAAATAGTGTGGGTATGGGTATTGCCCTTTAACCATTTTCCTTGGCGTTGAAATGGATTAGCAAACGAAATATCAAAAGCGTTTGTTGCCGTTGGTTTTGAAGCCAGCCTTTTTTTGATCGTCATTATGCCTGTATACCTTCAGGGATGATTAAGACCATAACCCTATATTCTACACTCTCGTTACCACTTTATTTTTCTCACCCACGCTACTTCAACACGATACGTTCGGGAATGAGAACGGGGTAGTTCTGGCGCTTGACCCAGTATTCACGGCCGCTGATGATCATCGGGCGATTGATCAGGGTTGACAGCTGATCATTATTACCTTTGACGTAACAAACCGTGGCGCTATGGCCGTCCTGGTCATAACTTACCAGCCGGAAACGACTGGGCGTCCGGAAAAACACTCCCCGTGGACGCAAGGTGCCGTCATACTGCTTCCACTGCCCCTGCCCCAGCGAAGGAATTAAATCCAGATCGGGAGGCGCATCGGCGGCCACGACAGGTTGCTCCTTTGCTGCCACGGATGTAGCGGTGTCATTCATGGCCTGAGTGACAGGCACCATCTTCCGCTTCGGCGCATGTTGCAATGATAAGGCTTTTTTTATTGGTTTATCCACGGCCTTTTTGGCCGGCGCCGGCGCGGCCGCCTTCGTTTTCACCGGCTCCACTTGGGCCAATTTAACCTTGATCGGTTTTGGCTTGGCCGGTTTATCGGCAACCATTTCCACCAGCGAACGTGATATCCACAAAGAACAGACTTCCGGCGGGGCAATTTTGACCCATTCCGTAAACAGTCCACGGACCGTCACTTTTTTATCGGGCGCCAGTTGACCGACGATGGCAAAATTGATTCCGGGCCCTGACCGGATATTCACATTCTGGCGACACTGGATAACACCATCCTTCACATAATCCCCGAGCACCCAGAAATCCACATTGGTCGGCGGCATAATTTCCACCCACTCGCTGTTCATGCTTTTCGAAACCAGCACGTTATTCATCGACACCTGAGCGACCACCTCAGCGGTGAGATTAGGTTTAGTCCTCAGGTTGACGTTATTCTTCAGCACCTTAATTTTCAGCGGGACTGCTTCCATCGCCCAGGCGCTCCACGCCAACACGCACAATCCGACAATCATCCATGACCATAATTTCATTGAACACCTCCGTGGTTCGTAAGACAAAGACCAGACGAAATGAGATTCTAACTTCTGAATCCTGACTTCTGTATTCCCTTGTTGCTACGCTTCACACTCTGCTCGTGAATATAATCCCACAGGGCCTGAACTTCCCGCTCCTGCAGGTATCGCCAGCCGCCGGAACGGAGACTTCCCAGTTCCAGCGGACCCACAGCCACCCGTTGCAAGCGGACTACACCAACGCCGACAGCTTCGAACATGCGGCGAATATGACGGTTGCGTCCCTCCCGAATCCGCACGCGATACGGGACCCCGTCCCGCGCTCGTCCCGATGTCTTAGAACGAGTCATTTCGTCGAGCACCAGTGTTTCGCCTTGCGACCGGACCCCATGCCGGAGCCGTTGCTCCTCATCCGGAATCAGCGGGCGCCGGATCCACACGTAATACACTTTTTCAACATTATGCCGGGGATGCATTAACGCATGAGCGAGTTCACCATCATTGGTCACAACCAGCAAGCCCTCGCTGGATTGGTCCAGGCGGCCGACGGTAAACACTCGTTTTCCCAGCGAGGCGGGCAACAGGGTTCTAAACGTCCGCCGTCCCTGGGGATCACTGGCGGTGCATACAATGTCCCGCGACTTATTAAGGAGCAGATAAATTTTGCTTTCCGGGCAAACCGGCCGGCCGTCCACCTCAACCCGCTGAATCGCCGGATGAACGCAGACACCCTGGCGCCGAATAACGACACGATCCACCGCCACCCGACCACTGTCAATCAGACGCTCGCACGCGCGCCGGGAACCTAACCCGCAAAGCGCCAGAAAATGCTGCAGTCGGAGGCTAGGTTTGGGGCTTGGTTTTCGGGAGTCCAAGGACTCGGTCCCCTTCTTTCCATTTGCCGCGCGCGCGCAAGAGATCAATACGCTCAAAGCGTTTCAACACGTTGCGTTGGGTCACAATTTTACTAACCGATTTCAGGCTGGTATGCTGAGTCATGATATTTTCCTCGATTTTACGGCCGTCATCTGTACGGCGCATACTGGCGCCAATGTCCAACCGATAGCTCTTATGTTTATGTAGTGAATCAGTTGCAAAACTCCCTGAAAAAACGGCCACGATCCGCCGCGGCGGATGGCCCTTCAATATCCAAGCAAAACGGCCTGTTTTGACAATGGAGGGACGCGTCCCGCCAAACGCGGGATAAGCTTTGTTTACCACGCGTTTCGCGTGGTCGCGTCCACAGTGAGTTTTGCAATT
>CAYQNY010000020.1:0-27005 GCA_964418925.1 uncultured Verrucomicrobiota bacterium | reverse complement strand
GACTATTATTACCGCTTATACGAAATTCCAACAACGAACATGAAATTCGTCTATCCCGATTCCGCTTATGGAGTGATGGCCTGGTGGGATTACGGGCATTGGATTGTACGCGTCGCTCATCGGATTCCGGTAAGCACGCCATTTCAGTGGGGCGCCGCCGCCGCCGGAATATTTTTTACGTCGCCCGACGAACCTTCCGCCGACAAGATTATGACTGTTTCAAAAGCGCGTTATGTGATCGTTGACCACGATACGGCGCTCGCGAAATTCCATGCCACGCTCTCATTCGCCGGCAAACGCGAAGCAGACTTTATGGGCATTTATTATCTTTTCTCGCAAGGGAAATACCGGCCCCTGCTGCTGTTTTATCCCGCTTACTATCGTTCCATGTCTGTAAGACTGTTTTGCTTTAACGGCAAGGCGGTCAAAGCCAATGAGTGTCGGATCTACTCATTCAAGCAGGACCAGTCTCCAGGGGGCTCGCCGCGGAAAATCATATTGGGTTCAAAATTTTTTGTCTCTGAGGAGGATGCCCGGGCGTATATAAGATCGCGGAAAAACGGAAATTATGTCATCGCCGGCGACAATCCGTTTATCAGCCCCGTAAATTTAGACGCATTAAATCATTATCGTCTTCTCTCCTGCTTTCCCCAATCGCCAACTCCCAAAGGCAATTCTACAAGGCCGCCGGAAATCAAAATATTCGAATATCAAATCAGGGATGCGTCTTAACCTGACCTATTCAAAAGAGCATCGCTCGATTGTCGTCTTCTACAAATTGTAGAAATTGAACGTTTGGAATTCCTGCCGCGCTGATTGAAAATACGTCGAAATCTATATCCTCGTAAGAGGCATAAACTTGGAGTTCGTGGGTTTTTTTGTTGGCATGACTTTAAGATGGTCTGGTCCAGAGATAACTTAGGCATGAATCTGTGAAGACGACCGAGATTTATGCGCATGTTTTTGACGTGGATATGGAGAAGGCGTTGGGGAGATTGTATACATGAAGCCACTTTGTGCTCAAGTCCTGCAAAGTTCAGAAAAGAATTGCTCATTTTCCTTGCATCCTATGAGAATGAGAACAAAATATTTTGAACAGATAATTGAATAGCATTCTTGCGTTTTCGCAGTATGTCCGCCGTAGCCCCTTGCCTCGGCGAAGCCTCCGTCGTAGCCTGGGTAGCGAAGGCGGAAGCCTCTAGCTTGGGTGGCAAAGGCAGGATGTGCTCGGTTCTTTGTGATTTACGGGATAATTGCTGATCTCTGCTCTGTTTTATGGGGCTTGGCGGTCTCCCCGCCGCGGCGGACATGAACTTGGAGTTTGTGGGTTTTTTATTGGCGTAAATTTCAGTGGGCTTGGTTCAGCGGCAACTGGGCCATGAATCCAGCAAGACGACCGAAGTTTATGCTCATGTGTTTGATCAGGACATGGAAAAGGCGTTGGGGAGGTTGTATGGGTGAATATGGAATTACAGAAAGGACATCAAACTTTCAGTGAAAAAGACGAAGGAGCTCATGTAGGAATCCAGATCAGGGCACAAATAGTGCACACAGTAAGGTTTTTAACTTAAGGCAGAAGCGCTATTACCAATGAAGATAACGCAGTAGCGAATTTATTTTTTGAATGAGGAGCGAATGAGTATGGCAATTAACACATAAAGGGACACTGCTATTAGTATAATTAATCCGATCGTAGCATAATAGGTTTTAGGTCCGATTTCTCTGTATCCAAGAAGAATAATACCTATGAGGTATAAGCATATGACGATCAACATCGTGAATTTGCTCGGTTTCAACAAAACTTTTTTCCAATTCATAGTCGGGGTAAAACAAAGTCTCTATTTAAATGTTTCCATTACGGCAGTGAGGCCAGGCTGTGAACAAGTCTTATATGTAAGAGGAGTGCCCTGGTTATGATTCGAAGAGTGTTCTGTGCAGCAGTTCTATTGATAACGATTTCAAGCACGTCGTATGCTGCTTATATCAAGCATGTCCATGTTTGGTGGTATGAAGGCGGTGATTATAAGAGCATGCTGTATATTTCACCGGGGACCACCGTTACCATCAATCGCGACTCTGGTACTCAAGTCGATATTCGTATATTCAAAACTGATGATGCACCCGCTACGGTTGAATATGGATATGCTGATCAAAACAACGGCGGAACGGAATATGTTGATTCATCGGCTTCGTATTACACCTTCTATGACGCTGCGGGCGCAAATAACACTCACATTCTTTGCTGGGTGGAAAACTTTTCAGGAATGGTTACCATTACTGTGAATAACATTGTTCCTGAAGATCCAGATTTGATCGTTTCAAACATTAAGGTTGATGGGGACACATCTCCAAGGACATATCAAGTCGGTGAAGAGGTCAAAGTGGAATGTATTGTGTGGAATAACGGTGATGGGGATGCGGGGTCCAGTCGGGTGGGATATTATATCGGAACGTCATCCGGTGATACATCTGACAGGTGGGATTATAATTCTGTGCCTTCGCTCGGCACGGACGAAGGATACTCCCAGTACGAGTACTATATCTTTCAAGCGAGTGACGTGGGTACGAAGTATTTTGTCTTTATGGCAGACTACCGTGATGATATTGATGAAGGAGACAACGAGGACAATAACGAGGCATCTTTCGGGCCGTTTACAGTGGAGGCTGGTGATCCTGACATGGTAATCTCATATCTGGATCCGAGTACCTTATCCGTTGCGGCAAATCAGTTGTTTACAGTTACAACCAAGGTTAAAAACCAAGGGGATGATTCGGCAGGAGCAAGCACGTTGGGGTGGTATTGGTCGTTGAATCCCTCTTTTCACGGTTCTCACGTTGCTGACAGCTCGGTAGGCAGCCTGTCTGCTGGGGAAACGAGTTCGTCAATCTCAAAGAATTTTATAGCAGATGACAGCTTTGGAGACCCCGGCGACGTTGTTTATATCTTCACACGTGCCGATCGGACCGATGCTGTGGACGAAGGGGACGAAGAGAGTAACAACTACTCAGACAACACATTAAGTCCTGGCTACATTCAGGTCACGATAGGGAACCCGCTCTATCACGATCTACAGGTTACCTCAGTCAGTGTTGATGATAACACTCCGATTCCCGGGGAAACGATTACTGTCAGTTATACTGTCGAGAACAAGGGGAACCAGAGCGAAACGTGTCAGCTGTTTGTTAATTCGATTCGCTGGTCTACGGACAGTACGATTACCCTCAGTGACTCTGAACTGGGATCGAAGAACATGAGCGGGATGAGTGGTGGTCAAAGTGCTTCTGACAGCATTCAGGTTACTATTCCAGCAGATGCGAAACCCGGAACGACCTACTATATTGGTGTTTATGCCGACTCTGTGAGTACCGTGAATGAGACTGACGGAGAAACGTCTTATGAGGGGAATAATACAGACAGTATTTCACTTTATTCAGTAGCAAATTCGGTGCTACTTGAAGTGCCGTACTACAGCCAAGCGGATTCTGAGTGGTGCTGGGCTACTGCAACATCTATGTTGCTTGAGTTTTATGGCTTTGAGAGAAAGCCTTGGCAGGTGGCTGCGGATTTCGATAAGACCAAAGAGCAAGGGTTGGTGTTTTGGTATGGCGTTGATATAGATAACTTTGATAACTACTTGGAAACGTATTATGGCGATGGTTCAGGGCAATGTTGGGAGATGGACACTTATTGGGATAATGAGGCCCTTCGAGAGAAACTTATCTTTGTTTTGTCAACCGGGAATACGGTATGGATGTGCAGCCTTGATGCGCAACATGCGGTCATAGTTACTGGATATGATGGACTAGAGAACAGTGATCACGTCTATATCAACGATTCTTCTTATTTTGTAACCTCAGACTCGGTCCATCATGCGATTACGTGGTCAGAATTCATGAATCTGATCGATACTACTTGGCTCTCTCCAGGCGGGGACGTCAAGATCATATACTCAAAGGCCGGCTGCCTAAGTGAGTCGCATGATCAGACGAGCATTCAGGTGCAACCCGGGGATATAAAGTTCTATAATGGGTATGGCTTAGAACTTGGGGAGCAAAGGGACTTAAAACTTGAATGGGACGGGAAAGACCATAGCAAAGGGTACTACTATGTTGCGAGTGATTCGACATGGTATACCACAGACACGGAATTGGATTTCAAGGCGACGAAAGCGGACATTCTTTCAATCATTCCTTATGTTGCGAACTATAGCAATCCACAAGAATCACAGAGCTGTAAAGTATTGGTTGAAATTCGGTCGATGGACGACCAATTGGTACATTCGTATTACACGGATACTAAAAGTATTCCGGAGAGCGAGCATGAAGATGGCAGTCGGTATATTGGTTGGGTACCCGAGTATGAACTTTGTAATCTGTCAGTAGGTGAATATAAACTATATGTCATCCTCAAAGACGAGGCGGATCAAACAGAAGATTATTGTGTCTATGAATTCGAGGTCACAGATTCCCAGTATGCTTCGGTGGAGGCCGAGTGTTTGTCTGATACCAACCAAACGGTCATACAGGGGACTGATGCCATTTGGCAGTTTAGGATTAAGAATAAAGGATCTGAGGCAGACGCCTTCGATTTGATAGGAAGTGCAGGTAGCTTTTTCTATCAAGGGGATCAAGTCACCCAAACACCTGTTATTGCCCCAGACAGTCAGATCCAGGTAGAACTCCAACTCGATACTTCAGGATATAGTGTCGGCGAAAGTGTGGCCATATATATGTCCGCCAGGTCAACAAACAATGGCCAGAAACTTGATGGCCACACTCTGGTGGCTAATATAGTAGCGGGGTCACCGGAAATCAAAGTCCGAGGCAACGGCCAAACAATCGCTGATGGGGATACTACGCCAAGCTCAAGCGATCACACTGACTTCGGCAGCGCTGATGTTGATGGTGGTACCGTCACACGCACGTTCACGATCGAGAATACAGGCACGGCGAACTTATCTCTCTCCGGCAGCCCGAAGGTTGCGATCAGTGGTTCTCACTCTGGCGATTTCACAGTCACAAGCGAGCCGAGTTCCCCTGTGGGGGCGAGCGGTAGCACGACCTTCCAGGTACAGTTCAATCCCAGCGCTGAAAGTTTGAGAAGCGCCACAATAAGTATTGCAAACAACGACAGCAATGAAAATCCATACAACTTTGCGATTCAAGGCACGGGACAAGCAACGCCAGACACAACACCGCCAACTCCGAATCCGATGACATGGAGCATAGAGCCGTATGCGACAGGTAACACTTCTATTCGTATGGTTGCTACCACAGCGAATGATGACAGCGGTGTGGAATATTACTTTGATTGCACAACAGCAGGGGGTCACGATAGTAGTTGGCAGGACAGCCCTATCTATGAGGATACGGGATTAAATCCCAGCACCACTTACAGTTATAAGGTGAAAGCAAGAGACAAGTCTGCGAATGAAAATCCAACAAGCTATTCCACAACAAAGTCGGCCACAACGCAATCAACTCCCAACAACCAGCCGAACAAGCCGAGCAACCAATCTCCAACCAACGGAGCAATAGGAATAAGCGTAACACCGACGCTGACCTCATCGGCTTTTGATGATCCTGATTCTGAAGACACACATGCATCCAGTCAGTGGCAGGTGGATGACAATTCAGGGTTCTCAAGTCCTGAGTACGACAGCAATGAGACAAGCACATATAAAACAAACATTACGGTGCCTTCGGGTAATCTTACAAATTCCGCGAAATATTACTGGCAAGTTCGTCACAGAGATAATCATGGTGAGTGGAGCGACTGGTCTGACTACACGTATTTTACTACCGAAGGTGATTCGCCCACCTGGTTGGTGACGACGTTAGCCGGGTCTGCCGGGAGTTCCGGGAGCACAGATGGAACAGGCACTGCCGCCGGGTTCTATAAGCCTGGCGGTGTGGCAGTGGATAGCGCGGGTAATGTTTATGTGGCGGATTCCTATAACCACACGATAAGGAAGATCACGTCATCTGGTGTGGTGATGACATGGGCCGGGTCTGCAGGGAATTCCGGGAGCACAGACGGAACAGGCACTGCCGCCAGGTTCCATCTTCCTTGCAGTGTGGCAGTGGATAGCGCGTGCAATGTTTATGTGGCGGATACCATGAACCACACGATAAGGAAGATTACGTCATCTGGTGTGGTGATGACGTGGGCCGGGTCTGCAGGGAATTCCGGGAGCACAGATGGAACAGGCACTGATGCAAGGTTCTATTTACCTCAAGGGGTAGCGGTAGATAGCGCGGGCAATGTGTATGTAGGGGATAGTGAGAACCACACGATAAGGAAGATCACGTCATCTGGTGTGGTGATGACGTTAGCCGGATCTGCCGGGAGTTCCGGGAGCACAGATGGAACAGGCACTGATGCAAGGTTCTATTTACCTCAAGGGGTAGCGGTAGATAGCGCGGGCAATGTGTATGTAGGGGATAGTGAGAACCACACGATAAGGAAGATCACGTCATCTGGTGTGGTGATGACGTTAGCCGGATCTGCCGGGAGTTCCGGGAGCACAGATGGAACAGGCACTGATGCAAGGTTCTATTATCCTTCCGGTGTAGCAGTTAATAGCGCGGGTAATGTTTATGTGGCGGATTACATTAACCACACGATACGGAAGATCACGTCATCTGGTGTGGTGATGACGTGGGCCGGGTCTGCCCGTAATTCCGGGAGTACAGATGGACCAAGGACTAACGCCAGGTTCTATCAACCTGCCGACGTGGCGGTGGAGGGTGCGGGCAATGTGTATGTGGCGGATTGCTATAACCACACGATAAGGAAGATTACGCCAAGCCCAGGAACTCTCCAATTCAGCTCCTCTACGACAAACGTGGATGAGAATGCTGGAAGTGTGACGCTATATGTTAGCCGCACAGGCGGAAGTAATGGAGCAGCGAGTGTTCTGTACGCTACCGCCAACGGGACAGCAACAGCAAGTACTCACTATACGGAAACTCATGGCTCATTGACATGGTCAGATGGGGACTCTTCAAGCCAGACAATAACCGTGCCTATTATTGATAACAGTTCGCTGGACGGAGATAAGACGTTTACAGTGGGCCTTGGCGGTGTAAGCGGCGCCAGCCTCGGCGATACTTGGCAGGCAACGGTTACGATTGTGGATGATGAATCGGCGTTGTCGTGCTATCCGTTGAGTTTGACTCCGATCTGTACCCAGGGGCAGGACGCATCGAGCGAGAGCTTCGAGGTGTGGAACTCGGGTGGTGGGACGATGAGCTGCACGATTACGACGAATGTCCCCTGGCTGTCGGTAAATCCGAGCAGCGGGCTGAGTACTGGCGAACATGATACGGTTCAGGTGAACTACAGCACGGCGGGTCTGTCTGCTGGGACGCACAATGCCACGATCACGATCACTGCGCCCGGTGCGATCGATTCGCCGACGACCATTTCGGTGACTTTGACCGTGAATCCGCCTGCACCCACGGGAATATCAGCAACAGACGGCGAGTATACAAATAAGGTGGAAGTAACATGGAATGCTGTGAGTAGCGCTACAGGCTATGAGGTGTGGCGGAACACGTCAAATAGCACGGGAACAGCGACACGGATCGGTACAAGTTCTGCATCCCCTTACGATGACACAACAGCAGGTCACAACACGAATTACTATTACTGGGTGAAATGGACGAACAGCGTCTGGACCAGTGGATTCAGCATGAGTGATACAGGATATCGTAGTGTAGCAGCACCCACTGGCATATCCACAACAGACGGCGAGTATACAGATAAAGTCCGAATCACATGGAATGCTACAACCGGAGCAACTGGCTATGAAGTCTGGCACAATACGGTGGATAACACGGAAACAGCAACACGTAAAGGTTCAAGTACTGCATCCCCTTACGATGACGAGACAGCGGGGCACAACACGAACTACTATTACTGGGTAAAATCAACGAACAGCGTTTCGACGAGCTCGTTCAGCGGAAGTGATACAGGATATCGTAAAGTGCCTACGCCAGCGGGTATATCAGCAACAGATGGCGAGCATACAGATAAAGTCCAGGTAACATGGAATGATGTGAGCGGAGCCATAAGTTATGAAGTGTGGCGGAATACGGTTAATAGCACAGGGACAGCAGCACGGATCGAAACAAGTGCTGCATCCCCATACGATGACACGACGGCGGAGCAAAACACCAATTATTATTACTGGGTGAAAGCCAAGAACTCATTGAGTACCGGCGATTTCAGCATTTCTGACAGAGGCTATCGCCAGTTATGCGCGCCATTGAATGTTAATGCCAGCGACGGGATATATACTAACAAGGTGCTGATCACTTGGACGGCGGCAGAAGGGGCAACGGGTTACCAGATTTATCGGTTTACGAACGATATTTCCGGCTCAGCGATCATGATTGGGTTGACGAATGCAACCAGTTACAACGATTTTTCGGCTCTGGATGGAATCACCTATTATTACTGGCTGAAGGCAATCGGCGCTGTGAGCACAAGCGATTTCAGCGAGTCAGATACCGGATGTGTGTTTACGACACCGACAAACTTTTTGGCCAGCGATGGCACTTACATTGATAAAGTCCAGTTGACGTGGAATGCGTCAGTCGGCACATTGGGCTATCAGATATGGCGGAACACAAGCAACCAAACCGGGTCGGCCACCAACTTGGCTGTGACGGCCGCCACAAATTATGATGACACTACGGCTACGGCTGGAGCCGCCTATTATTACTGGGTAAGAGCGACCAACGCGGTCCATGCCACAGGGTTTACCGAGGTGAACTATGGTCATCGCAGGATTGTGGGCGCGCCGATTTCACCCACGAACACAATAGCCAGTGACGGAAATTATGACAGCAAAGTGTTGGTCACGTGGAGCGCGGTGTCCGACGCAGCAGGATATGAAGTGTGGCGCTGTACGATTAACGATTTTAGTTTGGCTTCCAAAATATCTAATGCTGATGTGACATCGGCTTCTTATGACGATACAACGGCGATTCCGGGCACCCGCTGCTATTATTGGATTAAAGCGAAAAATGCCTCTGGGACGAGCGGTTTTGGCGATCCCAAGGACGTTGGATGGCGCTTCCTGCCGCCGCCTACGGGCGTTACGGCCACAGATGGTGATTTCACTAATTACGTACAAGTGATTTGGACGCCTGTGGATGGTGCCACAAATTATGCGGTTTATCGCGGGCAAACAAGTGGTCAGATATTCCTTGCCAACAGTCCTGAATATCACGATACAACGGCAACATCTGGTGTCACGTATGATTATCTCGTCAAAGCGATTAACAGAGATGGAGCCAGTGCATTAAGCAAGTCGAATCCCGGGTATCGAAAAATGTCCATTCCTACCGGTGTTGCCGCCAGTAGCGGAACATTTGCTGATAAAATCAGCATAAGCTGGAAGGCCTCGGAGGCTGCCGCTGGGTATCAGGTATGGCGGGGGGTGAACAAAGATCAGATGTCAGAGATCGGAGGTCCCAACAATCTGGAATATAACGACACGGATACTATGCCGGAAACGACCTATTATTATGCTGTTAAAGCCATTGGAGCGAATGGCAGTTTCAGTGATATCAGCGCATTGGACAATGGCTGGCGCGGCATCCTGCCCGTGATTACATCTAATCCGCAAACTCAAACAGTGGACCCAGATGTATCCGTGAATTTCAGTGTTAGTGCCACGGGCAGCGCCCCATTGAGCTATCAGTGGCAGAAGAATAGCGTAAATATCACTGGCGCTAATACCAGTTCGTATACGATTGCCAAAGCCGGAGAGAGCGATGAAGGGCTTTATCAATGCGTCATTAACAATCTATGCGGTAGCGCGAATAGTGAGGAAGCAAGATTAACGGTCAGAAATACCGGTGATATTGCAGCCCCGACACATGTGTCAGCCAGCGATGGAACCTATACCAACCTCGTTCAAGTGACGGGGACTGCGGTGACGAACGCCACCAGTTATGAAATATGGCGGAATACGGCCAATAACTCGGGAACGGCAAGCAGGATCGGAAATGTTTCTTCTTTGATCTATAACGACTCGACAGCCACAACCCCGGGATTGACTCTATATTACTGGGTCAAGGCTAAGAATGATACTGCCATCAGCGAGTTCAGTCTGCCGGACAGCGGATGGTGCGGGTTGAATACCAACGACATCACTGGAAGGGCTGATTTGTCGATAGGGAGTTTCCTATTCTTGCCGGCTGTGGAGGGAGTGGGTACGCATCCGGATATTGTTGCGACCGTATTAAAAAATAATGGCCCTGATAATCTGGCACCGCCAAATACGAGCGTCATGTTCGACTTTTACCTGTCACGGAATTCAGCCTTCGGGGATTCGGACGATATATGGATGGGTGACTACGGAAGTGTCGCAACGTTGAAGGCCGGGGAGCACACAATAGTGATCCTTCCGGGAATGGCTTTGGCGGGTATAACAATTCCAGTTGTGGACTCGGGGAATTATTATGTCTTTGCGAGAGTGCATCATTCGGCGCCGTCTACGCTGATTGATCCTGAAAACAGCAACAATACGGCAGTCCGTTTAGGGACGATCGCCGTGGACATTTACGGATCAATAAGTCCGGTCTCCGGGGATTATGACGGGGACAGTAAGTCTGATCCGACATTATATCAGGAATCCACGGGCAATTGGTATGTGAAGCTGTCCGCCAGTGACTATCTGCTGGTTAAATTAACCGGTTTTGGAAATTCAGGCTATATTCCTACTCCAGCTGATTATGACGGGGACGGGAAGACCGACCCGGCTGTATATGACATTCTGACCGGAACATTGTATCAGCGGTTGTCGTCGACTGGATATGAGCTAACGTCGTTCAGTTTTGACGGATATGGATACGATCTCGTCATCGGCGATTATAATGGGGCGGGTAAGGCGGATCTGGCGTTGTATCAGAGGACAACCCAGTACTGGCTCATTTTATTGTCGGAAACCTGCGAATTAACAGACCTGCAGTTTGGGGCTGATGGGCTTACACCGGTATCAGGCGACTATGATGGAGACGGAAAGACAGACTTGGCGTTGTATAATGAAGCCACGGGCAACTGGTATGTGAAGCTATCCGGCAGTTATTATACCTTGGTTTCAACGAATTTTGGCGGTTTAGGATACAAGCCAGTCATAGGAGATTTTGACGGGGATGGGAAGACCGACCCGGCGGTTTATCAGGAATCGACAGGGACGTGGCTGGCGATAATGTCAGGGAGCGGATATGCAACGGAGACGGTGGAGGGCTTCGGCGGATCGGGCTATGTGCCGGTAGCAGGGGATTACGACGGCGATGGCAAGACAGACCTTGTCTTGTATAATGCTGAGATGCGGACATGGTATTTCCAGTTGTCATCCATGAACTATGCGCTAGCCGAAATATCGTTTTGAGCATTTTCATAAATGAGCGAAAGTTCCTTGCATTTGTTTCCTCAGCAAATAAAGCAGAATCTTCTCCATTTTTCGTATATCTTTAATAAGCTCTTCTGCTTCGTTTTCCTGCTCAATAGCCTTTGTTATCCATTTTGCTGCTTCGTTTGTTTTGCCTGAGTGAAGGCAGGAGCATGTGCTGTCAATGCACCTGTCAAATTGAGAAGCATAGGCTTCTGCTCTTGAAACAAAGTTGGCTATTTTCTCTTCTGCTCCGAGTTTTCCCCGTTCTTCAATAAATAGACGCTTGCATTCTGCCTGCTGTTTTTGATTCAGGCGGCTATAGATTTGTTTGAGTTGTTGGAACTCAGACAGGTCAAGACGGGAAAGCCGAACATCCAGTACTCGGATGCGCTCAAGTTCTGGGATCAGCACATGCTCGCGCGCTTTCAATTCATTCAATGCCTTGCAAATCAGATTGGCTGACTCTGGATCAGCGCCGTGCTGCATAATGACCTTGCGTGCTTGCTTCAGGACATTGATAATCTTTTTGCATTCCTTTTTGCCTTTGATAGTAAGGTTCTTCATAAGATTCTTAACAATATGCCACTCATACTTATGCTGTTTTGTTGAGAAATTCACAAATCGTTTGGTATCACGAGATGATTTTGGCACTGCATTTTGAATAGCTGATATTTCTCGCGATCTAAAAAGCGTTTGAATTACACGCCAGATAGCCACTACAACAGCCAGAATCAGAAGTGTATGAAGATAGCCTGCCCACTCATTGTGCTTAGCCCACAAAAAGAATCCGGGCAGTACAGACCTCATGCTGAAATATGTCACAATCAAGGCAGTTGCAGAGCACGCCGCATGGCCTGCTCCGGCATGACGCATAAGATTGTAAATCACAAAGGCAACCATGAGCGTTATGAGACCGGCTGCAATAGGACCGAATGATTTCAGGCTAAAGCCGACAGTGTGCTCTGCCATGCTTAAAGAGATGGCCAGGATTATGCCGACAACTGTTCCGAGATGTCGGCCATATTGGCCGGGAAACATTCTGGCAAGGGAAGCCCTGCACGCAATGATGAGCACAAAAAGATACAGAATGAAATCAATGCCGGCGTAATACTTATCGTATATGTACCCGATATCCAGCCCTTCAAGAGGGCTGAATACTATTTCCAGAAGTCCTTGGATGCCTGTACCGGCCATATCTAAATAAAGAAATCCTCCTGGTGTTGCTTGAGTGTCAGGTATTTGTAGGCTTCATTCAGAACCAGCACTGCTTTTGGAATGTCGCTCACATTAAGCTTGTTCGTTGTCTGCCACTCTCCTTTGTCATCTCTATACCTATTTTGGAAAGAAATAGACGGAATTTTTATCTTCTTTCCATCTTTTTCCACAACATTCATGAACACAGATGCTTGGACCGTGCCTGCTCTGAAACTTTTTACTGGCTTACTTTTTTCTATTTTTATTTCCTCTGTTTTCTTTGGCATATTCTTCACCTCGATTTATTTGATCTTGTTTATTCGTTACTCTGCTTACGTCGCGCAATATCTTGTTGAGACGGTTAGTAATTATTCTCATTTCCTGATAGAATTTGTTTTCTATACCGTCGTCTGGAAAGCATTGATCAACCGTGTCTTTCAGCAATTCCCAGGTTGCCATTAGAGTCGTGGCTTCCTGGTTGATTTCCTGCACGGCATTTGAGAGAGCAGGACTGGACGCACACACGTTTTGATGTCCTTGTTCTTGCTGTTTCAGAAGTTCGGTCAATCTTGATTCACTTGTCTTTACAGCCGTAAGCAGATTTTCTATCCGATGATAATCAGTTGAACGAAGTCTGGGGACTGTGCTGAACGAATCTGTATCTTGGATTCCTTCAGTCGGATCAAGTTTGTTATAACGCATACCAAGATGTGTGTGAAAATTTCTTTATATTTCTACCACTCAGATGGTTCGGTAAAGCGAAAGGTTTTTATACAATGTCATCTTTCTTACTGAACATATAGACGAGAAGTGACGCGTTGATGAGCGTTGTTCCAGTCGTTCTGAGGCTCCTTGGGAGCATCAGAACTTCTGGTGTAATGCCCCTACTGGCCCATCGTCGGGACAAAGAATATTTAAGTGTCACTTCTCTGGAGTAGTGTTGAGAATGAAATATGACATACACAACTATGCAAACCAGCATATATATGCCAGGGAAGCTGTTGCAAAAGCGCCAATATCAGAAAGAAACAAGGAGATTGTGCTTGATTTTGAGAAGCATCTGACTGTGACCGGGATTAGTGTGCCGAGAATTGTGAGATATCTTTTCTGTTTGAAAAAAGTGGCAATTCAGCTTGGCAAGGATTTTGATAAAGCCACCAAGGATGACATAACAGATCTCATTTACAGGATTCAACAAAGCAATTACACCGAATGGACAAAGAAGACTTACAAATGCATTCTGAAAAGATTCTATAAATGGCTGAAAGGAAATGATGAATCTTATCCAGAAGAAGTGGCCTGGATAAGGACAAGTGTTCCCAGAAACAAGAGGCCCCTGCCAAAAAAGGAAGATTTGCTCACAGAGGAAGACATGAGGAAACTACTGGCCAAGACCACTAATGTCAGAGACAGAGCTCTTGTAGCAATACTTTGGGAAAGCGGCGCCAGGGTCGGAGAAATAGGAAATCAGGAAATAGGCTTTGTTAGCTTTGATAAGTATGGCGCTGTGGTTATGGTAGATGGGAAAACAGGGCCAAGAAATATCAGGCTGATTAACAGCTCATCATATTTATCTGCCTGGATGGACATTCATCCGAGGCGAAACGATAAACATGCGCCGTTGTGGGTGTGCATAGGCAGCAACCAGGGGGAGCATATTCATTACAGGGGCATAACCAAAATACTTGGAAAACTCTTTGCAAGAGCGGGAATTGACAAAAGATATAACCCTCATATTTTCAGGCACAGCAGAGCCACTTTCCTTGCCAATTACTTGACCGAATTCCAGATGAATCAGTACCTTGGATGGGTTCAGGGCTCTGATATGCCGTCTACTTATGTCCATCTTTCAGGTAAAGATACAGACAAAGCCCTTTTGAATCTTTACGGGCTTGAAGCTGGTGAAGATTTAAAAGACAAGGTGCAGAAACCCATTGTTTGTAAAAGATGCGACACCATCAATCCTGCTGAGTCAAAATTCTGCTCTAAATGCGGCGGAATCATGGACATTAAGACGGCATTTGAGATTGAAGAACAAAAGGCTGTCAGAGATAAGTCTGACGACATTATGAATAAACTGCTGGATGACCCTGTATTGAAAGAACTCTTTGTTAAGAAACTGAAAGAATTGGCTGCCTAAAATCAGAGCTTATGTGAATGATTCACTTGATTTTACTATTCCTTCCTTTATGCCAGCCTATATGCCCTGAAAGCTTTGCATTTAACTGAAAAGAATATCCAAGGTTGGCAATTAGCAAGCCAATAATCACTTCCTCAAAACCAAGGCTGCCGCCAAGCAGTTTACGCACCAGTTCATAGATCAGGTAAACCAGAAATAATACGAAAATCCAATATAAGACCTGCCTAATGAGTTTATTTATTTTCTTGCTGATCTTAACCACCCCTGACAACTCTTGTGATAAACCAGATTACCAAAAGAATAATTATGATAAGTATAGCGATAGTTGCTGGGTCTGGTTTTTCCATTTTGTATTTATAATGAACCATCTTCCTTATATATTTTTCGATTTCCTTTTTTCCTTTACTGAATTGTCATACATCTCATTCACCCACTTTACCCACTCAGGCAGTTCTTCTATAGATTTATTCTCTATTTTCCTCACCCATCATCTTTTCATAAAGCTTATTGAATTTGTGCATGAAACCTGCATCAAGATTCAAAGCCAAGTCCCTGAGAAAACCTGATATTGTTGCGTAGCCAGAAGTTTGCGCATTTATGCAAATTTGTTGCTTTTGGTCTTGAGTTACGACAAATTTTATTACATGATTTTTTTTCATACTTTGGAGTGGTGACTCGGGATTTATAAAGATGGCAAGCAAATGGTTCGGGAAGGGGAAGGGTATTGGGGGATGGGCTTTGGTGAGTATTTAGAGTTGGGCTTAACGCCAACTTCGAGAACACACTTTAGGACTATGAACCTTCATACATCGACTATCTCAAGAAGACTCATCCGAGAGAACAGGATGAGGATTGAATCTGGACTCCCCCCTGCGTGGCTATGTTCTACAGGATGACGTTCGAAGGAACGGATGCGTCGGCTGGGACCCCCTCAAACAGAACCTCTACGTGGTCCAACTCAACGTACTCCTTATTGAGGCAACACCTCTTGTACTTACTGTCCGAGCCGCAGGGACACGGGTCGTTTCTTGACAGACCTGAGAATCTGCTTTGAGGATACCGTTTCTTCATCTTCCTCGTTTCCCAGTAGTCGTAAGGGGTATCCAGCAGTCGGATGGCGTACTCCACGAGCCGATAATCGTAGTGGTCGGTCGTCTTGCCGGTCTTGGGGTCGGATGTGAATGGGACTGAGTACTTCTGGGTAGGTTTATCCACGAGAGATAGTCCGAGAAGCTTGGACTTCTCAACAATCCTGCAACACATCTCGCCGTTGTAGATTTCTCCCGGCTCGTGTCCGCACGGGTTCCGTATGGACAGGTCTTTACCACAGATGCTGCATCGTTTCACAATGTGAAGCATCTCGGGGCTCATGAACAGTCTATAAGGGTAAAGGGACTGAAACTGCTTCACGAACTGTTCGATGAGTGAGAGTCCGTAACGTTCGCAGTCATTATCGGGTAAGTGCCTTCTCATGAAAATCATCTTGATTTCGCACTGCTCGAGAGTGCACCACGCTGAGTAGTAGCTGGCAGCCTTCATCTGAGAGAAGGCTTGTTCAAACAGACGCTGAGTTTTAAGTACCTCCTCGTAAATCAGGAATCTGTTCGCTGCTTTGGAGTCACCACTTTCTTGGTGTCTTTTCTTCTCCTTAGTAATACGTGAGAGCATTTCATCAGTAGTTATCGCCCGACTACGATATGATGCTAAGAAGTCCTGTGTTTTTTGTTCTGCCATCAGGCTTTTCCTTGAAGTCATTCGCAACGCCTTCTTCACAGCTTACCTGCTTCGCGACCCATAATTAGACTGTTACGACCGGCCCATTTCCCAGCAACGATGGGTCGGAAGGAGTCTTGTCGAGAACGAACTCGACGTGTTTTATCTCGACATATTCCTTGTCCAAGCAGCACTTCTTGTATTTCTTACCCGAGCCGCACGGACACCGGTCGTTGCGCGACAGGCCGGTATATCTACTCTGAGGATACTTCGGCGTTGACCACTCAGGTTTCCAGTCATCATAGGGGTTCTCCAAGCGTGCCATGAGGTATTCGACGAGTTTGTAACTGTAGTGGTCTGTCTGTTTGCCTGTCTCCGGGTCACTCAGAAAGGCAACCGAGTATTTCTGGACAGGCTTGGTAACGAACGCCACCCCGAGAGGTTCGAAATCCTCGACTACAGGAGTACATATCTCACCGCTGTAAATCTTACCAGGCTCGTGGCCGCAGTGGTTCCTGATGGAGAAGACCTGTCCGCAAATATTGCACCTCCTTCTCTTTTCCAAAAGTTCTGGGCTAAGGAAAAGCTTGTACGGATAGATGGACTGGTATTGCATCAGCAACCGCTCGATTATTGTTACGCCGTATTTCTCTCGCTGTTCATCCGATAGATGCTTCCACAAGAATTCCAAACGCCGCTGACAACGTTCAAGAGTGCACCACGCAGAGTAATAATTCCCACCCTTCATCTGGAAGAAGGCCGTTTCAAAGAGATTCTGGGCCTGAAGCACCTCTTCGTAGATGAGGAACCTGTTCGCGGCTTCAGACTCGTTGTCTTGTTGGCACTTCTTCTTCTCCTCGCCAAGTTGGGTGAGGACATCCTGCTCGGGAGTCGACCGATGGCGATAGTCGGCGAGATAATCGCGGGTTCCCTGATCATTCATCTCTTGTCTCCAGAATGCCCTTTATCTCATCCGCTATGGTCTCGAAGTCCTTCGCTGGACCTTCGTAGTCAAATTGCTTCGTAAGGTTCTCCTTATCGTCCGCCATGATTATGGAGAAACTAATCTCGGCTTGCCCGGAAGGTTGCCCTTTCAGTTTGTCGTATATGTAGCTTCCCAGCACACCGAGGACCACAGGAAGGGCGACATACTTAACAATGATGATACCGAGCCGGCTGAGGTCGGCGTGGAGGGTCAACTCGTGATAGTCTTCATCATTGATGCACACTTCCACTGGCAGGTCGGCGGGGAGATTTTTCTTGAGATGGACGAATAGACCATCCGTGCCAACGGGGAAAGGTGGGGGTTTTATGTCTCGGAAGCCGACCAGCGGATAAAGGATGACGGCAGCCTTGTTGACGCTGTCTTTGACGGTATCGGAGATTCTTACCTTGCCGATGAGAGAGGCGAGAGTGCCTTCCATGTCCTGAATTCTCAGGCCTGATTCCGGTGATTCATGTGCAGTCATGCGGGTGCTCCTATTTATCTGTTTTCTGACCAAAAATGTATCATATTCCGGGTGACAATATCGACTTTTTTTTCCCGTTTGGGACGTTTTCAGGTATCTTGTTAGGCAGTAGAATTGTTCTCTGAATAGCGCGCAGGCTTGTCCAATACCATCATATTTGCATGTCCATAAAGTGCCCTTTGCGGAAACGAACGCACGTGCCATCTACAATCGAGCCAGCCATCTGTGTTCATGAGCACGCCGAAATACGACAGAAAGTAATTTTTTTCTCTTCCTGACAATCTGAAAAATCGCTACACTTACTCCCGATATGTTCAAATCTGACCAACCGATAGAATCCTGTTCTGAAGATATCCTCGGTAGGAAATCCTTTGCCAAAGCGCTCGCGGCCACAATCCTCAGTTACAGAAGACCTGAGAGTATCGTACTGGGGCTCTTTGGGTCATGGGGAACAGGCAAGACTTCTCTTATCAACATGACCCTTGAACAGATTACACGGGTCGCCAAAAAGACTCCCGGTATGACCCCATCTATAATTGTTCCATTCAACCCCTGGAACTACTCGGATCAGGACCAACTCATTACACAATTCTTCAGAGCATTGTCAGTCGCACTTCAGAACCCTGACTACGCCCAAAATGCGCAGGATGCTGGAAGACGACTTCAAGCCTACGCTGAGTTCTTCAAGCCACTTGCTCTTATCCCTTCCATAACACCGTTGGCACTGATTCTTTCAACGGTTATGAAGTCATTCGGCACGGTGGTTAGGCAGTGGGGCGAAGCTAGAGAGAAGGATTTGGACTCAGTTCGGCGGCAATTGAATAATCTACTTAAGAACCAGCCGCACAAAATCATTGTGGTAATCGATGACATCGACCGCCTCAACAACACCGAGATTCGTCAGATGTTTCAGTTGGTGAAATCGCTGGGGGATTTTCCGAACACAGTTTACTTCCTTTCATTTGATAGAGAGGTTGTTGTCCGGGCTTTGGAGCAAGTGCAAAAGGGTGACGGCAACGACTACCTTGAGAAAGTTGTCCAAATTCCGTTCCCAGTTCCATTGGTTCCGAAGACCGAGATAGAACGATTTCTGTTTAGGAACCTCGATGAAGTGCTCGGAACGCCCGATGAGCGCTGGAACCAAGGTCATTGGCAAAATGTCTACCAAGATTTGCGCCACTTCTTCTGCACAATTCGAGATGTTACCCGCTACATAAACTCCCTTGGATTTGGCTTTGAAATGGTCAAAGAGGAGGTTAACCCTGTGGACTTTGTTGCAATAACGGCGCTTCAAGTTTTTGCACCGGAAGTCTACGAAGGAATCCGGGTTAATAAGGATTTGTTCGTTGGAATTCACGATACAGACCACGGCCTGAGGGAAGAACAGAAGAAGGAACTGAGAGCAAGATGGGAAGAGATAGCCAACAGAGGAAAGGAATTTCATCGAGAGCACGTCCTCTCTTTGCTTAAGAAAGTGTTTCCAAAGGTACACGACATCTATGGTTTTGGTGGTGGATACGGGGATGATTCGATGGGTACATGGAGAAGAGAATGCCGTGTCTGCAGCCCGGATGTATTTGAGGCATATTTCCGATTGGCGCTTCCCGAGGGCGAAATTTCCCGGAAGGAAATGGAAGCTATCCTTGCCAGTGCCGGTATTTCGTCTGCTTTTACCGACGTCTTGCTTCAGCTCAACAAGGACAACCGTATCGTGAGGTTCTTAGAACGCATGGAGGACTATACCCGGAAGGACATTCCCAAAGAGAACATTGCATCAATCATTACAGTCTTGATGGACCTCGGAGACCTGTTTCCTTCTGATGAAGACAAGAGCTTCTGGGGATTTGATACTCGTATGCGGCTTCTTCGTCTGTTTCATCAACTCATTACTCTATATGGGACTCAAGAAGAGCGATTTAAGATTCTCAAGTGTGCTGTCAACGAGGCCGAACAAAGTCTGTATACGCTGGTTGACGAAGTCGGTGTGCTGGGACAGGAACACGGAAAGTTCGGTAACAAAGAAAAGCTCAAACCTGAAGAAGAACGGACAGTGAGCTTATCCCAACTGGGGGAACTGGAGTCTATCGCTGTCAAAAAGATCCGGATTTGGGCAAAAGAAGGTAAATTGATGACTACGCCTCGACCTCTCGGCGTCCTGTACTCATGGACAGAATGGGGGGGGAAGGATGAAGCCCAGCGGTTTGTAAAAGAGATGACAGTTACTGACAAAGGACTGATTGAGTTCGTCACGGCTTTCCTCAGCAAACTCCACTCTGTGACTTTGCATACTGGTGTTGCTAAGGTCAACTGGCGCATGGACACAAAATCACTCGGTGGCTGGCTGGACATAGGCGAGGTCAAAAAGCGTGTTAGCAGAATCGCTGTGTCCCCGGGAGAATTAGTGCTCACAGAACAGAACAAGCTGGCGATTCAGGTTCTGTTGGATAAGTTGGAAGGAAAAAGTGATCACGACTGGTAGTAGCAATTTCTCCCAGTGGGTGGACAGAACCTGAATGCCTCACGTCGTGCCAATTACATCAACACCCATAGTATGCAGTTGTTAGTCTTCCGTTCTTTCTACAGTGAAATTGGTTCTAAGCAGAGCCGTCTTCCCCGATAACGACATGGTCGTTCTGTCAAAGGGGAATGAATCCTTGTATTCATCATTCTCTGGCGGCTTGTGCTCGAAAATCATCGCTGCTTCAGCACGGTCCCTGTCTACAGAACCGACTGGTCCAAACGAATAGCACAACTCGTTGCCGGAACCGACATGTGTGAGCCAGTCATCGCGCTTCTCGTGGTTCGCGATACGGTCGCATGCGTTTCCAGATTCGCCGATATAGATGAGAGTCAAGAGAGAAACTGTACTCTCCTGTTTGTCGTGTTTGCACTCGTACACGCAGTAGACTCCGGAGTCTGCGGGCACCCCTGATTTGTTCTCGTCACGCCAGTAGCCTTTTAATTCGATACTGATTGTCTTTGCTGCCATTATATTCTCCTTTTATTACTGAACTGCATTAGGCGAATTAATTTCGCAAATGCAGAATGCAGAACAATTTGAGGCAATCATACCAAGAAAGAGTTCAACTGAAAAGAACAATATTTCTCAATCCCACCAGGCATTGCCGCCTTAATCCGCTAGAACATAGCCGTGGCAAGTTTATGAGGCGGCTGCCATCCAGTTTTGAGCAAAAGACCGAGAAAACTGACAGCCAGATAAAGGAATATCATTGCGGCCAAGGTGGCAGGCAGATTTTCCCTGAATTTGTTTTCTGCCGCAGCCCTGGTTCGTTTGAAATATGACAATGCCTGTCTCCAGCCAAGAATCAGGACCAATAACCCTGCTGCGACAATACATGCTTTTAAGTATTTCTTCATTTTTTAGGACTCCTGTATTATCCTCATAATGTAAGCAGAATAACAGCTTGCTGTCAACAATTGTTTACGCTTTTTGGAAGAAATTTCAATGGCTTCTTTTGGAAATAAAATCAAGGCTGTCCGGAAAAAAGCTGGCCTGACACAGCGGGCATTGGCAAAGCGTGCTGGTGTGTCCAATACAATCATTTACCAGATTGAAAAAGGAACCAGAAATCCTGGCTTGAAGACCCTTGAAAAGCTCTCGCAGGCATTAGGGGTGAGTTTTGAGGCCCTCCGCGGAAGCAAAGCTAAACAAAACCCATCTCAAGGCATTCTTGATGGATTATCATACAACCAGTTTATTGAATGGTGTATGACTAATCCGGAAAAAATGCGAGGAGTCTCCGAGCATTTTGACGATAAATTGGTCTATGAAATTGCCTCTACTGTAAAGCCCATGGTTATTCAGGAAAAAGAGCAGGTTCTGGCCTTTGCGAAGTTTCTTCGCGATAAGAAGTAACTTCATGGAAAACTTTTACCCTTACCCTGATTTGCAGTCCGATTTGGTTTCTTATTGCTTTGCCTTGCTCTGTAAGCTCATACACCTTGCGGCTGTTTGCAGATTCTGCATACTCAGCCAGGCCATACTGCACAAGTTGCTTCAATACCCTGCCGATTGGATTCATTCCAATAGGGTATCTGTCCAGCAAAGCTTTCCTGAGCCGGGCGGCTGTCCAGCCTTGTTCTGGCGCAGATTCTCCGAGCTTGAGCAAGACAGCTTTTCTTGCTCTTCCTCTGGCAACCCATGAGTATTTCCCCCAATCTATGCCTTTGGGCAAAGGCTTAACCTCTATTCCAAAAGCCTCTTTTACGACTTGCCTTCCGAGATCTGTAAGAAAGTATATCTTGCATGTCAGCTCTTTTGGAGTGAGGCATTCTATCAGCCCTTGCTGCTTGAACTGTTTCATCAGCCACCAGATATCCCTTTCCGTGATGCAGACATCGAAAGGATGCACAACCTTGCACATCTCCTTTGGTGTCATTGGCTCGGTTAACGCCCTTGCAATCGCTCTTCTTTGGCAGCCAAGCTTTATCCATTTTATCAACCTCTTTTTTTCATCCTCTTCTTTTTTATCCATGACAGGGATAATTCTACACAAATAATATGTGTACCACCCAAGCTGTTCGATTATCCGAACCCTTTGCACATAAGAATTCTCTCTGACTTTTTGTAAGTTTCTTATCCCCTTGGCATGTGAGAATGGCTCTTTATGAATAGAGATTAGTTCGCTTTTCCAAAAGGTTTGCTGGCTTTGTTTATAAACGGGGCTTCACCACTTCAGAATAACAAAGAGATTAAAATGGACTTTCAAAATGAAAATCAGGACAGAAGGCTATTTGACAATTATTACTTAAGACCAGACTACACTTCGAATAATGCTTCTGTCGTTGGCGCTGAGGAGCCTATGGAAGACAGCAGTTCCCTTGATGCGCTGATGAATCAAAAGTCAGACACTCTTGGAACAAAACTTGATGTGTTTTTGGCTCAACTGCTGAGAAGGCTCAGGCTGAGACAAGAAAACATGGCTGGCCTTGATTATGATGACTGCAAGCTTGGCACAATGATTAATGATGTACGTTTTCAAGCTGGTGGCTATATGGGTTATGCTGACAGAAGAATAGCATCTCTTGAAAAGCAAGGCTTTGATATTGAAAAAGAAAAAAGAGAGCAGGATATGGAATGCTGGCGCGATATTACCATGGTGACTAAGGATTTGTTGATAGCATGGGAAGCATACCAGCACTCAAGGGTTAAAGCTAATTTACTTAAATATGGTTGAAATCCAGGATATATGCAGGAAATTGAAACCTGTTATTGGCAGGAAAGCAGATTCATTATGGATGGCTTATGTGACAGAAGAAAATCTTGATGGTAAAAGACAGATTGAAGCCCTGATACAGACTTTGGGTATTAAGTATCTGGGCAGTACTGTGGATGATGACAAAATCATGCTGGCGCCGCCGTCAAGACGCGCTGCTAATGGCGAAATTCCGCTTGGCCTGATTCATTATCGTGATAAGCCGCTCTATGCTTTGGGCTTAACCCAGGAGAATTTTATCAAGCACATTGGTATTTTTTCTATTACCGGCGGCGGAAAAACAAATGTCGGGCAAATACTTTTGCTCGGGTTGTTGAGAAAGAAAATTCCTTTTCTCGTTGTGGACTGGAAAAGAAGCTACAGGGCAATGCTGACACTGAATTTTAGCGAGGTTAAGGATATAAAAATCTACACAGTTGGCAGGAAAACTGCATCTCCTCTTAAATGGAATCCATTAAGAGGCCCGCCTGGTGTTCATCCGAAAACATGGATAAGTGCTGTTGCGGAAGCTTTGGAGAAATCGCACATTTCCGGCCCTGGGGTGGCAGATGTTTTCATGGACATCTTTGACAAGAAGTTTGAGGAGTTTGGCTTTTACGACCATACAGCCACGCAATACCCGAATTTTTTTGACGCCAGAGAAGAATTAGCGAAAAAACAGTTTAAGGGAAGGCGTATGCTCTGGCAGGATAGCTGCTCAAGGATTTTGCGTACTTTTGTGTTTGGGCCTGCTGCCGGCGCCTTTAATGCCAGAAATCCTGTTAAGTTTGAAGAGCTTCTGGATAAGCCTGTGATTATCGAGCTTGACCAGGAACTGCCAAAACCATTGAGAGTTTTCTTTTCAGACATAATTTTGAGATGGATTCATCTTTACAGGCTTTCGCAGGGTGAAGCTGATAAGCTTCGGCATGTGACTTTACTTGAAGAAGTCCACAATCTTTTCCCTAAGAGCAGCATTGAGAAGCAGGCCACAAACAGCCTTGAAAATGTATTCCGGGAAATGAGAGGTTTTGGAGAAGGGCTTATCAGCATTACACAGCATCCTTCCTTGATTCCAATCTACATCCTTGGGAACTGCAACACGCAGATTTACCTTGGTTTGCAGCATGAGGATGACATAACCACAGCCAAGAGATCATTATTTCTTGAGTTCGGTGATGAGGTATTTTTGGACAGGCTTCGTGTTGGCGAAGGTATAGTGAAAATAAAAGGCAGGATAAATCCCTGCTTTGTAAAGTTTCCTCTTGTGCCGGTCAAAAAAGGCTCTATAACAGATGATATGATTTCTGATGAGGGGTGATATGGATAGAGAAAAGAATCTGGATTAAAAGTGGAATAATTGAAGAACTGGATAAAAGACAGCTTCAATTACTTGATTTGGTGTATGAGAAAATCAAGTTTTATTACAAGGAGCTTTATGGCACCAGGCCTTGTTATCAATATCCTTTGAGCTTGTGGCGGTTAAGAAAGCTCTGTAACAGAAGCAGCTATACTGTCAGCATGGCTTTAAGGTATTTGGCAAATACTATTCCAGTTGGCTCTAAAGCAAAGCCGCCAATTTATTACGACAGGCAATCTGCTCAAAAGAACAAGAGCCACCGGCCGTATAGGATATTTCTGAGGGAAAAGAGGGATTGAATGCATATGAATATATGTGGGGAAATGTCTTGCCAAGACGCGGTTTAGGCTTTCGGTTGTTTTTTCTCTCCCAGCGCTCTATAATGTAACCAGAGGTATACTAAATAACAACATGAGAAAGAAGCAACCGCAGTCACTGTCCAACAAAACAAATCAATATGCAGACAGTATCCTTTTTTGAGCCATGGCTTTACGACTATATAAACTGAAGAGAAAATCCACACCGTAATCAGACACCATATTCCACACTCTCCAAGAGCACCAAGCCTTTTTTCTTTCACCTCGACAATCCCAACAATCGGCGACATCACAGTCTCTCTCTTGACCAAACCCAAGTCATTGATCCTATGCAAAATTGCAATAAACAATGAAGCCAAACCAATAGAATAAATCAAGAGAGCATATGCACTTGGATATTCATATTCCATAAATAGTTATGTTACCTTGTCGAAATGTTACCCGCATAATCTCTAGCAAGTGCGTCAAGACCACAGAAATACTTCTCGCACCCTTTCCAAATTCCCTCATGAGGTGTAGAGGTGTAAGAACAATTGTAAGCATGATGACCGGCATGATATTGTTCGAGCCATACTTGCCTTGGCTCATCTACTGTCAGACAATGTTCGGAAAAAGGTTCATCCACCAATCCAACTTTCATCCCCTTCGAACACAGCTCACCGATAGCAGAACTGACTCTACTATCAACTCTGTTCCCATAAGCGGTCACTCTGACTCCCCTTTCCAAGCTTTCTTCGACAAAATCAAACCATTTTTCACCCTTATTCCACTTCTTGAAATCATTACTAACCACCCTCACCTGCGATGCAGACCGAATATCTATTAACTTCAAAACAGTAGTTGAAGCTCCCGCTCGAGCAAAAAAATCCACATACTCACCAATATCTGGCACATTATGAATGAACAAATTTGAGTACGGCCGATTCTGGCGCTTCATATTGAAAAGGCTACCAAGAATAGGAATCGCTGGAACCACAATTCCCGCTCCAAGGGTAATGATATATTCAATCGTCATGTTGTTGCACCTCTACTTACTGAATATCGGCTATTTTAATATTTTTCTAATCACTTGCGAGTTGTTATTATGCTGGATTACACTGCCTTTCAACTGATTCATGATTACAAAAATAGCTGGTATTTGCAGATCTTGCAACAAGAAAAATTAGAGAAATTTCCTCACAGAACATGGCCGGAAAAAGCCGTACTCAATACATACGTAAGTATGTGGGGGAATTCTCATCTTTTTCTGAACCATTTGATTGGTAAGCATTTAAGGAACATGTCCTTTTCTGCTTTTCTCATAAGATGGTAGCAGGTTATCTGATTTCTGAGAAGCAGTCAAGATTATTTTGGGCAACGGCAGCAATTGTCGTTTGTCTGTTTGTCCTCACTGGGTGTGATCAGGACATGGCTGACAAATCAGAAAATTATCACGATGGATTCTGTACGTCAATCATTTCAATAGGGCTAGATGGACATTATCTGCTGAACAGGAGTGTGCTGACCAAAGAAAATGCAGAAAGAATAAACGATTGTGTCAAGACACTCAGAATCAGAAATGTGTGTGTTGTTTCAGATGTGTCTGAATATCCTTGACGACATAAAAAAACTCTGATGTCGGATAATTTGCGTGAAGCCTCTTAACTGCCAGTCCATTCGCTTTTCCTACCCGTTTGTTTGCAAGCTTTTTAAGCAGGAATGGTTTTTACTATTCCAAAATGAAAACAAATAATTCCAATGTGAGCATCAAGAAGGATATTCGAGAAATAAAGAACGACATAAGAGAAATCCGTGAAATGCTTGGCCATCTCATAGAGACCAGGTGTGACCGGTATCGCAACGCTCAATCCAATCACCATAATTCCCGCTACTAAATTCATGGGATATGGCCTGCCTTTTCAGGCTGCCATTTTGCGCAATCTCTTTTCGTTTTAACGTTAAGAGTTTAAGCGTAGCCCAAAACTTACCACAAAGAGATGAGGCACAGGCCTCGTCGAGAACCGCTATTTCTAGCGCAAGCTCCAAACCAATTTTAACAGGAATTTATCGTCGAGACAGAAAAAGTCGCGGCGATGAAGCGGAACGGCTGTCTTGCAGGACAAAAGCATGAGTATCAGACAAACAATAGTCAGAATGGAGGATGCTATGAACTTGTTCATTGGATCAGGAAGGCTTACCAGAA
>CAYQNY010000019.1:0-27049 GCA_964418925.1 uncultured Verrucomicrobiota bacterium | reverse complement strand
GCAGCCTAAATGAAATCAGACCACTATATGCGACATTTAACTTTACAACCTACCATCTTGATGCATACCAATAATATATACTCTATGCGCCAAGTCCATTGGAAAGCGACATACCCCCCAGCATAAACAGGGCGATGCCCGCGGCCACCGAGGCGTTCAGGGACTGAATGCGGCCTTGCTGCCGGATACCGACAATATGCCGGGCCTGATTGAGAATATGCTGGCCGACCGACCGGTGTTCACCACCGATAACCAGGAGCAGTTTCCCGTGCACTTGGTCGCGGATAACTTGAATATCCTCCTTACCATGTTCATCCAGCGCCACGAGCACATACTCCTGAGCCAGCAATTGCCTGACATAGGCGTTGGCCGCATGGTCGCGGGTGATTTGCAGGTGTTCGGTGGCGCCGGCCGCGGCCTTGACCACGGAAGGATACACGGCCGGCACGCCCTTGGCGGAAAGCAGGACCGACTTCCACCCAAACACCTCGGCGCTCCGCAGAATGGCGCCGACATTCTGAGGATCCTCCACGTTGTCGAGCAGCAACAGCCGCGGGCAAGCCATCAGGCTGTCAAACGCCGCGTAGGGATACGGATCTGTCGCCAGTACCATCCCCTGATGCTCGGTAGTGCCGCAAAGACGGAAAAGCTGTTGTTTGGTCGCACGGCTAATGGGAACCGCCCGGCTTTCCAGCAAGGTGGCTACTTTTCTCATCCGGCCGGAAGCCTGCAGACTGTCCAGCAGATACGCCTGGTGGATCCGCCGGCGCCGGGCGTGCATCACCTCAAATGCCGGATTGACACCGTAGATATATTCCTCTGCCATAGAACGTTTCCCATTCCAGCATGCGGTAAGATTTATAAGGGAGGTCCAAGGGCCTCGATATCCTTACGCATGCGTTTTATGTTTTCCGAAGATAGCATCAGACTGCCGGCGGCCGCGTTTTCTTCAACCTGATTGGCATGGCGCGCGCCGCAAAGCGTGAAAGTCAATCCGGGTTGGGCCAGTGTCCAGGCAATCACTAATGGCCCAACGCTGCATTTATATTTGGCCGTAAGATCCTGCCAACTTGACAACATTGCAAGCACCCGGCAGCGGTTTTCCGGTTTGAACCATGGCAGAGTATTCCGATATTCCGTGGCACTGAATTTACGATCCATACCGATTTTCCCTGTCAGCAGTCCCTGTTCCAGCGGCGAGTATGCCAGAATGCTGATGTTACTGCGCCGACAGTACGGCAAAATATCTTTTTCGATGGCGCGGTCGAGCATGCTGTAACGCGGTTGGATGGAGTCCAACGATCCGGCCGCCTGATATGCCTTGATCTGATCAAGGGTCACGTTGGATGCGCCAATAGCTCTTATTTTGCCGGCCTGCTTGAGCTGTAACAGACACTGCATGGTTTCATGAATCGGCTCCTGCTCAGGCCGAGGCGACTGCCAGTGGGTCTGATATAGATCAATATGATCAGTTTGCAGCCGCTGAAGGCTCATTTCAAGTTCCTGCCGGATGGTTACTGGCTTTAAAATACGCCGGACAGTTTTTCCTTCCAGCTTGAAATGTTCAACCCCCTGATTATCATGCCACCATAATCCGCATTTGGTCGCGAGCACTGTTTTGTCCCGCCGTCCGCGGATAGCTTTGCCGATCACTTCTTCGCTGCGGCCAAAGCCATATGCCGGCGCCGTGTCGATAAAATTAATGCCGCTATCCAAAGCCGCTTGAATGGCTTGGACGGATTCCTTATCTTCGGTTTTGCCCCACCATGGCCCGCCGCCTATGGCCCATGTTCCCAGTCCGATCGCAGAAGCTTTGATCCCGGATTTGCCAATGTCCCGCATTTGCATGGGTTCCTCCTCTTAGTTATTGGTTATGATTTCTGCATTTTGCAGAAATCATTCAGGGCCAATATCCGCCAGGTCAAAATTCCGTTCGCATCATTACTTCCGCCTGCATCGCCGGTGAAAGTCTTGTAAAATAATCCGTATAGCCGCCGATTCTGACAATCAGATCCCTGTAAAGATCGGGATTTTCACGGGCCTGTATAAGGGTGGCATGATCAACCACATTGATTTGTGTTTCAAATCCGCCTGCTGCTGAGGGAGCGGCGCCAGACGTCCCATCAGCAATTCCAGATCGTCAACCTCAAACAAGACTCCCGCCAACCGATCTCGGGCGCGGAGCCCGCAGCGAATCTGCCACGAGGGGATATTTTTGCTTTGCTGCAGAGACTCGGCTGTCAGCCAAGGCAACCATGCTGCTTTAGCTTTTCTTTCCAGACAGCATTGGCGCAATATGGTTATGCGTTGAGCGCTATCCTGTAAGGCTGTCTCCGTCATAGCGCCGGCATCTGCGTAAGGAGATTCTGTCACCTGTCATCCTGCTCATTTCCAGATACGTTATTTTTTTAGTGTTGGCGGGACCTGCGGGGTATGGCCATGCACGGCGGCCGCCAATTCCCTAACCAGCGGCGCCAGCTTGCCGGCCTGGGCGGCCCGGATCAAGGCGCTGCCGACTACGACGGCATCGGCATAGGCCGCGGCCTCACGGGCCTGCCGGCCATTGCTGATGCCGAATCCGACGGCAATGGGAAGCTTGGTCCGTTGCCGTAATTCGGCAATATGAGCGCCAACGGTTGAATCCAATTGTTCCCGCGCTCCGGTGACCCCCTTAACGAGGATGTAATACACAAAGCCATTAGCCTGGGCCAAAATTTCTTCAACGCGGGTCATGGGCGTGGTCGGCGCGATGAGCTGGATAAATAACAGGCCATGCTGTTGCATATGCTTTCTTAACTCGCTGGATTCTTCAAACGGCATATCCACCACCAACAGGCCGTCAATGCCGGCGGCGGCCGCATCAGCACAAATCCGTGCATACCCATAAATCCACAGGGGGTTGGCATAGCTGAACAGCACTATGGGCATCTCGTAGGATGCCCGCAGGCGCCGGGCCAGACCCAGGATTTTATTCAAGGTGGTGCCTGAACGCAGGGCCCGCTGGCTCGCTGCTTGAATCGTCGGACCGTCTGCCGTGGGATCTGAAAAAGGGAAGCCCAGCTCCAGAATATCCACACCATTATCAAAGGCCGTTCGGATGTTGCATTCCGAAGTCTCCAAATCAGGGTCCCCGGCCGTCAAATAGGCGATCAACGCCTTTTTTTCCTGGCGTCGCAGTGCATCCAGCGTGCTGATAATACGATTCATGGTAGATCACTTAATGCTGCCGGTGTTTTTGTTTGTATGACACAATATGATCCATGTCCTTGTCGCCCCGCCCGGAGAGGTTGATTACTATGTCGGCCTTCCGGCCAAGAACCGGCGCCCGTTTTTTTGCTTCGGCCAGGGCATGACTGGATTCCAGCGCCGGCAGGATACCCTCCAGACGGGTCAAATCGTCAAAGGCTGCCAGCGCTTCCGCATCCGTGATATTACAATATTCTACCCGTTTGATATCGGCCCAGAAAGCATGTTCCGGACCCACGCCCGGATAATCCAGTCCCGCGCTGACAGAATGCGCGTTTAGAATCTGGCCGTCATCGTTCTGCAATAGATAGGTTTTACTGCCATGGAGAATACCCACGCGTCCGGCCCCGATACTGGCGGCATGTTTACCGGTACTGATGCCAAAACCGGCGGCCTCCACCCCGACCAGTTTGACGGCCGCATCGTCCAGGAAGGCCGAAAAAATACCGGCGGCATTACTGCCGCCGCCCACACAGGCAATCACCATTGCCGGAAGCTGTCCGGTCTTTTCCCGAATCTGGCGGCGCGTTTCCATGCCAATCACGCTTTGGAAATTACGAACCATAATGGGATAGGGATGGGGACCGGCGACCGAACCGATCACGTAAAAGGTGTCGTCCACGCGGGCAACCCACGCGCGCATGGCTTCACTCATGGCATCCTTGAGCGTGGCCGTGCCGCTGGATACCGGATGGATTTCAGCGCCCAGGAATTGCATCCGCTGGACATTGGGCGCCTGGCGCCGAATATCTTCATCGCCCATAAAAATTTCACATTCCATGCCGAACAGGGCGGCGGCGGTCGCCGTGGCCACGCCATGCTGGCCCGCGCCCGTTTCCGCCATCAGCCGCCGCTTGCCTATGCGCCGGGCCAACAGGCCCTGGCCGATGGTATTATTTATTTTGTGTGCTCCCGTATGGTTCAAGTCTTCCCGCTTGAGAAATATCCGCGCGCCGCCATAGGCTTCTGTCAGCCGATCGGCCAGGTAAAGCGGTGAGGGCCGTCCCACGTAATCGCGCAGGATCGCTTGAAATTGTTTTTGAAACGCGGGATCGGCGCTCGCCTCGCGATAAGCCTGCTCCAGGGCGATCAACGCCGGCATCAGCGTTTCAGCAACATACTGTCCGCCATAAACCCCGAAACGTCCCTTAATATCCGGATCGTGTGGCATGACTTGAATCCTACTTATAATTGCGTCTTCCGGCAATCCCAAACAGCGCGCATAAAAGCCGCCAGCTGGCGATGATCCTTCTTCCCGGGGGCCTGTTCAACGCCGCTGGCCGTATCCACACCCAGCGGGCGCACTCGTCGAATGGCCGCCGCTACATTATCCGGCGTCAGCCCGCCGGCCAGCATGACAGGATACTGACGCGCCAGTTCAGCCGCCATTTTCCAGTCCGTCCGCCGGCCGGTCCCGCCATACGCTCCGGGCGCCGCCGCGTCCAGCACGTAACGCGCCGCCGGCCAGCCGGCCGGCGCGGGCGAACATGTCTTCCCGCCAAGACGAATCGCCCGCCAGGTGACAATCGGCATCGACAGGTAATCGGCCGCCGGTTCGTCTCCATGGAGCTGAACCGCATACAGCCCGCTATCCGCCGCCACTTGCAGGATACTGGCCCGAGGCTCGTTGACAAATACACCGATGGTTTTGACGCCACCGGCCAGCCGCTCGGTTATCCGGCGCAGGCGGGTAGCCGTAATGCCGCGGGGCGAACGCGGGTACAGCACAAATCCCAGAAAATCCGCGCCAGCTTCCCTTGCGGCGCGGGCATCCTCCAGATTCGTCAGCCCGCAGATTTTAATGTCAATTTTCACCTTGGTCCGGTTGCAAGTCGAAGGTCTCGCTGACGTTATGCGATGATCATCAGATTGACCTGCGACATTCGACTTTTTCACTCCGCGCCAGCCGGCCTTAGAAATGACCGCAACTGCGCGCCGACCTCCGGCGACTTCATCAGCGCTCCGCCGATCAAAAACCCTTGATAGCCAAGCGCCTGCAAGTCCTCAATGTCCCGGCGGGTACGGATACCGCTTTCGGCAACACACAACCGGCCCGGCGGCAGAAACGGCGCCAATCGGCGTGCTACGGCTAAATCCGTCTTCAGGGTGATCAGGTTACGGCTGTTAACCCCGATAATGGCCTGATCCAACAGCGCCGCCCGTTCCAGTTCCGCGCGGGTATGCGCCTCGACCAGCACCTCCAGGCCCAGGTCCGTTGCCAGCTCATAAAGTTCCCGCAAAGTCCGCTCATCCAGCGCCGCCGCGATCAACAGCACCAAGTCGGCTCCCAGGGCCGCCGATTCGTAAATCTGATAAGGCGCGCCGATAAAATCCTTGCGCAGGATCGGCAGGCTAACGGCCCGGCGCACCGCCCGCAAATCATCGTCACTGCCCAGAAAATAGCGGGGTTCCGTCAGCACGGAAATGGCAACGGCGCCCGCGGCTGCATATTCCGCCGCAATTGCCGCCGGGTTATAATCCTGACACAGCAACCCGGCCGAAGGGCTGGCTTTCTTCACCTCGGCAATAATACATGTCGCCTGGGGATCGCGTCGTGTTCCCGACAGACGGCGCGAAACACGAGGCCTTTCCCGCGCCTGCCGTTCCAGTTCCCTTGACAGCGTTTTGCGGCCCGCCTGGCGGGCATCCTGGCGCCGCTCGTCCATAACCTTGGATAAAAAATCATTCATTAGTACTTTTGTGTGCGAATAATATTTGACTGTTCGCCGACAGACCAACATGATGCTCACGGTTCGGCATGGCTACACGACAATACCGTGATAGTTTGTTAGAACCAACGCAGCACATAAAATGCCTCCATTCCCCGCAGTGGAATTTAGCGGCCATGCGCAATCAGCCGGGTCAACACTGCGGAAGCTTGGCCGCTGTCCACGGATTCACTCGCCAGCACCATGGCCTGCTCCATGGAATCCGCTTTGCCCCCGGCAATGATACCGGCGGCCGCATTGACTAGCGCCACGTCCCGCCGGGCGCCTTGTTCGCCCGCCAGAATACGGCGAATGATCTCCGCGTTGCCGGCGGGGTCACCCCCGGCCAGATCCTCCAGCGCATGAAACTCGCCGATAAACGGCAACGGATCAAACTCGTAGGTGCGGATCTTGCCATCGCGCAGTTCGGTTATGCGGGTGGCGGTGGTCACGGTGATTTCATCAAGGCCGTCATGGCCGTGGACGATGAATGCCCGGCGACTGCCCAGGGCGCGCAACACGTGGGCAAAAGGTTCCGTCAGCGCCGGATCGAATACACCCAGAATCTGACCGCGCGCGCCGGCCGGATTGGTCAAGGGCCCGAGCATGTTAAAAATCGTCCGGACGCCCAGCTCGCGCCGCACGCCGCCGGCATGTTTCATTGCCGGATGCAGTTTCGGAGCATACAGGAACCCGATGCCAACCTCGCGCAGGCACTCTTCTACCATTTCCGGGGGCGCTTCGATGTTCACGCCCAGCGCCGCCAGGACATCCGCCGACCCACATTGGCTGGTGACGGCGCGATTCCCATGCTTGCCCACCGGCACCCCCGCGCCGGCCACAATCAAGGCCGCCGCCGTCGAGATATTGAAGGTATGCGCGCCATCACCGCCGGTCCCACAGGTATCCACCACCGGCATCCCGCCCGTGTCAATCAGCACCGCGTGCCGGCGCATGGACGCCGCCGCGCCCGTCAGTTCTTCAACCGATTCTCCCTTCATCCGCAGGGCCGTAATCAAGGCCGCTATCTGTGCCGGCGTCAGTTCACCGGCCATGAGCCGGTCAAACACCGCTTCCGTTTCAACCCGCGGTAAATCCCGACGATCCATCAGCGCTTGTAACAGACGTTGCATGGTGTTTTTCCTTCCGAGCGTTAAATCATGGAGAGAAAGTTTTTCAGTAAGCGCTTGCCGGATGGCGTGAGCACGGATTCCGGATGAAACTGAACGCCATAGGTGCGATGCCGGCAATGGTGGAGCCCCATGATTTCATCGTCGTCTGACGTGGCGTCCACAATCAGTTCCGGCGGCAGGCCGGCGCGCATAACGGCCAGGGAATGATAACGACCGGCGACAAACGGATTTTTCAGACCGGCATACAGGCCCTGGCCGTCATGATGGATTAATGAAGTTTTGCCGTGCATGATACTGCCGGCTGAGGATATCGCCGCGCCGAACGCCATGCCAATGGCCTGATGCCCCAGGCAAACACCCAGAATCGGTACCTGCCCTGACAGGCGCCGGATCAATGCCACTGAAATACCGGCTTTCCCCGGCGTGCAGGGCCCGGGTGAAATCACCACGCCTGCCGGCTGTTTCATGACCACGTCCTCCACGGCTATGGCATCATTACGCAGTACCATAGTTTCCGCACCCAGCATCCCCAGGGCATGCACCAGGTTATAGGTAAAGGAATCATAGTTATCAATCAGGATGATCATAGCTCTCCGGAATAGTTATCGTCCAACTGCAGTCCATTGGCGGCCAGCATGACGGCCTGTTGCATGCCCCGCGCCTTATGACAGGTCTCTTCAAACTCCTTCTGGGGATCGGAATTATAGACAATACCGGCCCCCGCCTGCACCGCCACAACGTCATCGGCAATATCCAGGGTGCGGATCGTAATGGCAAAATCCATACTGCCGTCATAACTAATGTAACCCAGTGCGCCGCCGTAGGCGCCGCGGGGCTCCGCTTCCATTTCGTTAATGATTTCCATCGCCCGAATCTTGGGCGCACCGGTCAGGGTTCCCGCCGGAAAAGTGGCGCGAATAACATCCACGGCGTCCTGATCACTCCGTAACAACCCCTCCACATGCGAAACAATATGCATGACATGACTGTACCGTTCAATGGTCATGGTGTCGCGGACCTGGACACTGCCCGTTTCCGCGACCCGGCCGATATCGTTGCGGCCCAGGTCTACCAGCATGATGTGCTCGGCTTTTTCCTTTTCATCGGACAGCAAACTGTCGGCCAATTGGCGGTCCTCCTGTTCGGTGGCGCCGCGGGGCCGGGTGCCGGCAATCGGGCGCAGTTCAATACGCCGTCCCGTCAGCCGCACCATAATTTCCGGCGAGGATCCGACCAGTGTCTGACGTCCGATCTTCATGCAATACATATACGGCGACGGGTTCAACAGGCGCAGGGCCCGGTATAGCTGTAAGGGCGGCACGGATGTCCGGGCGCTAAAACGCTGGCTGAGAACAACTTGAATAACGTCACCCGCCGTAATATAGGTCTTGGCCTTGGCCACCATCCGCCGATACTGGTCGGGTGTCATATTGGACTGAAACTCTATGGGCGGATATGTCTCCGTTTCCTGGAACGGCGCCGGCTGGTGCAGAACTGTTTCAATGTCACGGATTTTAGCCATAGCCTGATTATAAGCCTGTTCCAAGGATGTCGCCGCGGACGGACGGGAGCAAACAATGATCCGAATGGTATGCCGCAGATTATCAAAGACCACCAGTTGGTCCACTTTCAGGAACCGGCTGACGGGACGAATGCAACTGTTTTGCGTTTTTGGAGCCGGCAACCGTTCAAAATCGCCGACCGCCTCGTAGCCGATGAATCCTACGGCGCCCCCGAAAAACCGGGGTAATCCGGGAATAACTGCCGCCCGTACGTTCTGATAAACGGTCCGGAGTCCATCCATCAGTTGTGTTCCCGCCGCCTGGCGATGATCCGTTTCCAGGAAGAGGACCGGGTCAATGCCAATGAACGAATAACGGCCCCAAGTTTCGCCGCCTTCAATGCTTTCCAGCAGAAATGCGTTTTCACGATGGACGAACCGTTGTAAGACGGACACGGGCGTTTCCAGATCAGCCATGACTTCCCGACATACCGGGATCACATCATAGTCGGCCGCCAGTTGGCGATATTGCGACATGGAAGTATGCATAGTGTTTCTGTGTATAGAAACAACTGCGGCGGCTGTCAATAGAAAAAAGCAATTATTTCGATGGCGCTCCACCAACCAATCGGCTATTATTTTTTGCCTGTTAACCTGAAGAATATGAGGCCATCGCGTATGTCCCTGGAATTTATTGATCTTTTGTTCAATGTGGTTGTGATGCTGTTTTGGGTCCGCCTGTGGAATCGTAAGCCGACCGGCTTACGCTCTAATCCATATTTGGCCAAGGCTGACAGTATGACCCAGCCGGTCCTGGATATTTTCCAAGGACACAACCGGTCTGCCTCCTGCACCGGCACCGCGTTCGGCCTGTGGCTGGCGTTGATCCTGTTCCGCGGCATGGCTCTCCCCTGGGCAGGAGCCGAGCGAATTCTGCAGGCTTGGGTTCTTCGGCTGGGCTTTGAAACCTTACTGCCGGTGAGTGTTGCTTTTGCAACGCTCCCAACCTGTATTTTATTCAGCTTTTTCTCGTTTGCCGTGTTTCTTTTTAAGGTCTGGGGGCTCAGCATGCTGCTGCTGGCAGGCCTGCGCGGCAACGGAACATCCAGTCCCGTGGCGGAGTTTCTTCACATCCTGTCCAAACCGTTGTCACTGTTCAAACCGTCATGGCGTCCGGGGATTCTTTTAGGATACGGAACCATGGTGATTCTGTTGATGCAACTCGTTCAGCCGGGCATGAGCCATGACCTGCTGGCATCGTTTTCAGCCTTGCTGCTGTATCTCGCACAGAATGGCGTGTCCGCAGCCGCGGGGATTGTTAATCTCCTTATGCCGCTTCAATCCCTGTTGTTGATTTTGATCATCGGATCATGGGTATCCATGTTCGGCGGCGGAGGGACGTTAACGATCCGGTGTCAGGAATGGCTGGAGATTATCCTGCACCCATTTCGGCGTTTACCACTACACCTGGGGCCCTTTGATTTGACGCCGATTCTTGCTTTTATCGCTTTCGGGGTTCTGCATTGGATTATGAACGGTCCTTTGGGTATATTGAGATTGTTATTCCTGTACCTGAAGGGGCAGGGGCTTTGACATGAGCTGTCTAACTGTTACCCCTCGTGGTGTGGTCTTAATCGTGCATGCCGTCCCGCGTTCCTCCACAACAGCTCTACAGGGACAACATGGCGATGCGATAAAGATCCGTCTGCAAGCGCCGCCGGTCAAAGGCAAAGCCAATGTGGCGCTTATCCGATTCTTGAGCCGGTTACTGGGTATTCCACCGCGGCAGGTGAGGCTAATTTCAGGAGAGTCAGGACGCCGGAAGCGTGTGCTGGTCTCCGGGCTGGGGGCAGCGGATATCCGCCAAAAACTGAGCGTATAACTTGACCCCCCCCCGGTTTAACAATTTTTTACGCGTGCTTGGCGATCTTCCCCTTTAAAGCTCTCCTGTTGCCGGCAAATCTGAGGCTCTCTTGGCGAACGGCGTCTAGCTGAGCCTCAACGGCATGAGAACATATAAGAATGGAATATCACACTTAATGATCGCGGGGCTTAGGTCATCCACCAACTCAATACCGACCTCGTCACTGGTAAGATTACGGAGCGGATCTATCATAAATTCCGGGTTAAAGGCCATATCAATCTGTTTACCCGTGTATTTGATGGGCACTGATTCCTGGGCTTCGCCGACATCCGGAGTTACGGCTGAAATATTCATTTGATTTTTTCCGAACACAACTTTAATGGATGGATATTTATCGTTGGTTATCAAGGCCACTCGCCGCAGGGCGGCAATTAAACTTTCTCTATCGACAGTCACACGTTCTTCACATTGCCCTGGAATAACCTGCCTAAAGTTCGGATAATTTCCATCAATTAATTTAGTTATGACCAATACTTCCCCTATATCAAAAGAAGCAAGATTGGTTAATGTTTTAATTTTTAAGGAGCCTTCATCTCCGAGAACTTTTATCAATTCACTGACGGCCTTGGTTGGAATTATAATATCTGTTTGTGAATCTTCTGGAATCTCCATTTCCTGCTCAATAAGAGCCAGGCGGCGGCCATCCGTTGCAACCATCGTTAATTTCTGATCCTTAAAACTTAATAAAATTCCATTAAGTATCTGCCGGCTTTCATCCGTGGAAGTGGCATATACTGTTTTTTTTAACATTTCCTTAAATGTCACCTGTTCTATGGAAAAAGAATGAGCGGATTCAAACGATGGTAATGGCGGAAATTCATCCGCCGAAAGCCCTAAAATCTTATATGATGATGCTCCGCAATGAATTGCAGCGGTGTCTTTATCATCAATATCTATTTCAATATTTTCATCGGGTAGCTCCCGAATAATATTGAAAAGGCGACGGGCTTGAAAAGTGCTGGCACAGTTTTTTTGAGTGTTAATTTTTATATTACATTTCATACTGATGGAAAGATCAGTGGCAACCAGCGATAGTACGCCTTTTTCAATTTTTATCATGACATTATAAAGAATAGGCAATGTTGAATGCGTGCTGATCACGGATTGCACCATTTGTAATCCTTTTAAAATAGATTCTTTTGATATTGTAAATTTCATAAGTGTTCCTTATCTTTGTATTAATAATATCTTATATTTATAAGAACGTATTCATAGTATTAGATGTTTATAAATTGAATATCATCATATAGATGATGTAAAACCTGGTTATTTAGAAATTTTAAATATTTATAATCATGATGATTATATGTTCATAATCCTACTCTGCAGGTATTCCGAATTATGTAATAGTAGTTTATCATTCCGGTATAATCAGATTATCAACACCTTTATCGACGTAAAGTAATTACCTTTTTGTTATCAATTTGTTGGGAAAGCTTGGTGACACTTTGTTTGATCTGCTGGTCCTCGATAATTTTTTGATTAATTCGCCGGCAGGCATGCAGAACTGTGGCATGTGTTTTTCCAAAGGCAACGCCAATTTCCGGAAGCGACGCCGAGGTCAATGATCGGCAGAGATACATGGCAATTTGACGAGGTAAGGCAACACTGCGGGAACGGTGCTTGCTGGTCATATCCGCCATGCGAATATCAAAATAATCCGCCACATTGTGCTGGATCGCGTTAATGGAAACAGGCTCTTTTTTCTCTTGCTCAAGCAGGCTTTGAAGCAGGGATTCAGCCAGATCCATGGATATTTTTTTCTGATAAATGGAGGCGTAGGAAGCTAGTCGCAGCAAGGCGCCTTCCAACGAGCGGATATTAGAACAGATATGTGAAGCGATAAATGTTAGAATTTCCTCCTGCATGGAAATATTAAGTGTCTTTTGCTTGGAATGGAGAATAGCCATTCGTGTTTCAAAATCCGGCGGCAGAAGTTCCGTAACCAGGCCCCATTCAAACCGTGTGATCAGACGTCGTTCCAGTCCTGCAATTTCACTGGCAGGGCGATCACTGGCCATTACGATTTGCTTGTGCGCGTCGTACAACACATTAAACGTGTGAAAAAACTCTTCCTGCAAAGCGCTGGTTCTAGTTAGGAAATGAATATCATCGATCAACAGCAGATCGGTACTGCGATATTTATCCCGAAAATGTTTCACACGGCGGTTCTGCAGAGAGTCAATGTATTCATTCATTAAAGCTTCACAGGAAAGATAATGAACATGGGCCTTGGATTTAGACAGTACATAGTGCCCGATGGCCTGCATTAAATGAGTTTTACCCAAACCCACGCCACCGTAGATAAAGAGCGGATTATAGGCTTTGCCCGGAGCTTGAGCCACCGCCAGGGACGAAGCATGAGCAAAGCTGTTTGGCGGGCCGACCACAAACGAGCCGAATACATATTTTTGGTTCAGAGTCATTGCGGTACCCGCCCCTGGCGTGGAAGCCTTGCGGGAATGAACGATTTTTTTGGGGACCGGCGACACACCGGCAAGGGTTGCAGGATCAGTCGGGACAACCGGTGTCACCTCAAACTGCACATGCATGTTTCGGCCGTGAACGCGGTTGACGGCTTCCCGGATCAACGGCAGATAGTTTTCCTCCAGCCACGTCTGATAAAAATCGTTGCTGACGGCTAAAATCAATTTATCGGATTCCAGCCGTTTCGGGATAATCACGGCAATCCATCGCGAGTACACATCAGTATTTAACTGTTTCTGAAGACATTCGCACACCTGATGCCAAAGCGATTCAATATTCGTAATCAATGGAACCTCCCAATCTGGTCAACATGAAAAAATATGACTTAAACTTAAAAACTCAACCATCAACTGTCAAATCAAAACAACGCAAATATTTTTCAAACAAACCCGCAAGTCATGGAATAATTTATTACCCGGATGATGACTGAAAACACCTCATGATTTCTTAATGCGAATCAAATAATTTGCTAACAGGAACAAATTTTCATAACCTGTCATTGTCTAATCGTTTGCATTATCCGGTAGAGGCCGACACCCTCGCCTATCAACAGCTTATTAACACCCCTTTTGTCTTCCTCGTATGCCTTCATGGAAGGCAGGATAGTCACCAAAACGAAGTTTGACAAGAAAAATATTTATTTATTTTTCTTTATTTTTGCGTTTCATGATATATTATAATTATCTTGTTAAGTTCCACCATATAAAGCACATACAAATAATGGGATTGAGAGTGACTTCTGCCGGCGCAGATATAACCTTCATTAAACAGCGGATAATCAGTCATTTTGGGATTGATCCGCGCATTATTCGAACCCGGGAGGAAAGATATCTTGAATATAAAGAAATTAACAGGCGCTGTATTGATGGTAGGCTCGCCGCAGATAATGCCGGATATACGGTATGCTACGGGCTTCACCGCACCCGATCCTGTAGTGTATCTTCAGGAGGGGCGAAAAAAGTTTCTGGTGGTTTCTCCCCTGGAATTAGAACGAGCCCGGCGCGTGACCCAGGGCGTTATTGTCCAGACAGCCGCAGCATTAAATATTCGGCGGGAATTGAAGCCAACCCTGTTGGGATGGGCCTTGGGATTGTTGCGTCAGGTGGGTATGCATGCGGTTGTAGTGCCGCCGGATTTTCCCATAGCCGTTGCGGAGAAACTGAAGCGGGCAGGTATCCGTATCCGGGTCGCAAAAGACTCGCTTTTCCCCCAACGGCAGGTGAAAACAAGCAATGAACTTATGCACCTTGCCGAATGTCAAAGGGCGGCGGTGCGAGCCATGGTCACTGCTGTCCGGCATCTGAAACGCACGCACGTTGATGGGAAAGGCTTTCTGCGCGCCGGTAAAAAGTTGGTGACCTCAGAGTCCGTCCGCGTGCTGATTAACAAGGTATTGTTGGATTGCCATTGCGCCGGACAAGGTACCATTGTTGCCGGCGGGCGGCAGGCGGCTGATCCTCATGAAGTTGGCTTTGGACCTCTCCGGCAGGGGGAAAGTATCGTGATCGACATTTTTCCCCAGCATCTGGACCACGGCTACTGGGGCGACCTGACCCGAACAATTGTCAAGGGACCGCCGGCGCCCGCACTATTGCAATTATACCGCGCCGTCAAAGCGGCCCAAACGGCCGCCTTGTCTGTCGTGCGAGCGGGTGTCCCGGCGTCCCGGGTGCACGCGACGGCAGTGCGCGTGATGGAGCGGCGTGGATTCCAAAATAAAATTACTGACGGTAAAGCACAGGGATTTATTCACAGCACAGGACATGGGGTCGGTCTGGCCATTCATGAAATGCCCCGGGTGGGACAGCAGTCCACCCGCTTGAGAAAAGGTAATGTCATTACCATTGAGCCGGGTCTTTATTATCGTGAGATCGGCGGTGTACGCATTGAAGATACAATCGTGGTTACTGCCTTGGGATGGAAGCCGCTGGCTGTCTGCGCTCCGGTCTTCCAGGTATAGGGCCGCTCATCAGCCGGTACCAGTAGTGTCAAGACCGCAACCCGCCATGCCGGGCCCGGATGCGACGACTGCGGGCGAAATACGCACTATCCTGTCAAGATGCGCTGTAAAAACGCCGGGTTAGCGGTTGCATGTGATCAGATGGTGGATTATCATACGCCTGTGTGTCAATAGATAAAAGGTTTTGTATGAAAACACTCCAACGAGCCAAAGACATTCTGGATATTGAAATCAAGGAACTGCAAAGAGTCCGGCGGAATTTGAACGCCGGGTTCAGTCGGGCAGTTGCCGTCATGCTGGACTGCCTCCATCACGGCGGCAAAATTGTCGTCACCGGGGTGGGCAAGAGTTATCATATTGGTCAGAAGATATCCTCCACGCTGGCCAGTACCGGTTCGACCAGCGTGGTTCTGCATCCGGGGCAGGCGCTGCACGGTGATATCGGCATCTTCTGTAAAAACGATGTGTTGCTGACACTGAGTTACAGCGGGGAATCCGGCGAACTCGTGGATTTACTGCCGATTGTTAAGCGCCAGGGCGGTAAAATTGTTGTCATGACTGGTAAGACGGATAATGCCCTGGCCAGGTACAGCGATGTCATCATCCCCATCGCGGTCAGCCGCGAAGCGTGTCCGTTTAACATGGCGCCTACTGCCAGCACCACAGCCATGCTGGCCGTCGGCGATGCTCTGGCAGTCGTGCTGCTGGAAGCGCGAGGGTTCCGCAAGGAGGATTTTGCCAAACTGCATCCGGGCGGCGCCATTGGCCGAACGCTGCTGCTGCGCGTGTCTGATATCATGCGCCAAGGAAAACGTCTGGCCCGGGTGCCGGCGAATGCGAAAATTCATGACGCCGTTGTTGCCATGACGGGAGCCCGGTCGGGCTCGGTGGGGGTGGTGGATGGCCATAGCCGGCTGATCGGGATTTTTACCGATGGCGATTTGCGCCGATTAATCAGCCAACAAGCTCATATGCTCAATCGGCCGATCAGGGAGGCAATGACCACGTCGCCCATTACCATCCGGGATAACGCGCTGGCCGTTGATGTGCTGAAATTGTTTGAAGATCATAATATTGACGATCTGCTGGTCGTGAACGCGCACAGGCGTCTAGTTGGCATAGTGGATATTCAAGATATTCCTAAATTCAAGATTCTTTAGCCGGGTGAAGGTGTAGCCTCGCTCTGTGAGCGGGTTATACGTAAAAAAATGCAGCTTCAGGAGAGCAAGGGAGGATGACATTATGACAAATGGTGCAGTAGCGGCAGCAGGTGCATCAAGCGCCGCCGCAATAGCAGCAGCAGCGATTGCGAACGCCATCAAGGCGTCCGGGGCAATCGTAAAATGGAGTCTCGCGATTTCGCTGTCATTTTGGACAAGGCAAGTGACCCGCTTGTGGTTTGCGCTCAAGGGGGGTTCTTTTCGACCAAGTACCAGTATTTGACAGCTTACAAGGGGCTGATCTTCTACACGAAGACACAGACCCCGCTACGGATACCGACGGGAGCGGAAACTGTTCAGGCGAATAAAATATGGATCCCCGGATGACCATACGCAGATCCGAACAACTGAATAGACATGTATTTTTCAAAGGCGCGATGCCTTTGAAAAAAAGGTCATTCATGCCGTTCGACCTGTGACTTGTGACTTTCGACCGGGCATGTATAATGGGGAACAGCCATGTGGGACTATACGGATAAAGTGCTGGATCATTTTCGCCATCCGCGCAATGTGGGGGTCATTCCGGACCCCGATGGTGTCGGTGAAGTTGGGTCCATGGCTTGCGGTGATGCCCTTACACTGATGTTCAAGCTGGATGACCGGGGGCGCATCGCCGACGTGAAATTCCAGACCTTCGGATGCGCCAGCGCCATTGCCTCGTCATCCGCCCTGACGGAGATCATCAAGGGCATGACACTGGATGAGGCGGCGAAAGTTACCAACCAGGATATTGCCGATTACCTGGGGGGATTGCCCGAACAGAAAATGCATTGTTCCGTCATGGGTCGCGAGGCGCTTGAACAGGCCCTGGAAAACCACCGGACAGGGAAAACCTCAAAGAAAATTATAGAAGGTAAAATTCTCTGCCGTTGTTTCGGGGTAACGGAGGAGGAGATCGCACGGGTCATTCGGGACAACAACCTGACGACGGTGGAACAAGTTACCAATTACTGCAAGGCGGGCGGCGCCTGCGGCAAATGTCATGGAGATATTGCCGCCTTGATCGCCAGCATCCAGGACGCGAGTCCGCCGGCGGTTGCCCAGCCCCCGCCCGCGCCCCGTCTAACGACACTCCGTAAAATTAAGCTGATCGAGGAAACCATGGATAAGGAAATCCGCCCGGCGCTGCAAAAAGACGGCGGAGATATTGAGTTGATCGATGTGGTGGGTAACCGCGTGCAGGTGGCCTTGCGCGGCATGTGCGCCAATTGCCAGGTAGCGCGGTTCACGCTGAAGAACGTGGTGGAGGCCAAGCTGAGGGAATTTGTGTCATCCGATCTGGTGGTTGAAGAGGTGGTGTCGTGAAGGCCGTATATCTGGACAATAATGCCACCACGCAGGTTGCTCCGGAGGTCCTGCAGGCCATGCTGCCGTTTTTTACAGACCTATGGGGGAATCCTTCCAGCATGCATGTTTTTGGAGGACAAGTCCGTAAACATGTTAATCAGGCTCGCGAGCAGGTGGCCGCCCTGCTTGGCGCGGACCCGGCGGAAATAATTTTTACCAGTTGCGGCACGGAAAGCAATAACATGGCTATCCGCGGCGCCGTGGAAGCGGCCGGCGAAAACGTGAATATTATCACGACGCGGGTGGAACATCCGGCAGTACTGGAGCCGTGCCGGATGCTGAAAGAACGCGGCCACCGGGTCATTGAACTGGACGTGGATTCCGGCGGATGCTTGAACCTGGCGGATCTTCAGCAGGCCTTGGGCCTTGGCAAGGCCGTGGTCAGCATCATGTGGGCAAATAACGAAACCGGGGTGGTCTTTCCCATCCAAACCATTGCGGAGATGGTCAAGACCGCCGGTGGTATCATGCATGTCGATGCCGTGCAAGCAGTCGGCAAACTGCCGATTGATGTACGCCGGGCGCCGGTGGATATGTTAACGCTTTCCGGACATAAACTGCACGCGTCCAAGGGGATCGGAGCCCTCTACATCCGTAAAGGAACCCGCGTCCGTTCCCTGCTATTGGGAGGCCATCAGGAAGCAGGTAAACGGGGCGGCACTGAGAACGTGCCTGCTATTGTCGGCCTGGGCCGGGCCTGTGAACTGGCCGCTCAGAATATGGACAAGGAAATAAAACGGGTGGCGGCGCTGCGGGACCGGCTCCAGCAGGGCATCGTCAACACCTGTCCGGATGTGCAGATTAACGGTGACCTGGCACACCGGTTGCCGAACACGCTGAACATCAGTTTCCAGTATATTGAAGGGGAATCCATTATCTATCATCTCAGTGATTGCGGGATCGCGGCGTCGTCGGGGTCGGCCTGTGCCTCGGGGTCGCTGGAACCATCCCATGTGATTCGCGCCATGGGGGTGCCGTTTATGGCCGCGCATGGCTCCATTAGGTTCAGCCTCAGCCGCTACAACACGGACGCGGATATTGACTATGTCCTGGAACGGATTCCGGAAATTATCCGGAAATTGAGGGCCATCTCGCCGTTCGCTCCGCAATAAACAATGAACGGCGTTTGAGATTTACGCGTTGACGCAATGCAAGGCAACACCATTTAGCAGTCTGCGGGGATGTGGCTACGCCAAATCCCCGCGGACTGCTAGGGGAGAGGAAAACGGTCAGTCAACGCTTGTACCTGCTTGCGGACGTCCATCAGGATGGCGTCATCCTGGGCATGGCGCAGCACCTTGATAATCCAGCCGGCGATCTGCTTCATTTCAGATTCCTGCATACCCCGGCTGGTGATTGCCGGTGTCCCGATCCGGATCCCGGATGTTGCCAGGGGGCTTTTGGTGTCGAATGGAATCATGTTTTTATTGACCGTAATCCCGGCCTGATCCAACGTAGAGGCGGCTGCCTTCCCCGTGATATTAAACGCCGACAAATCTACCAGTATCAAATGATTATCGGTTCCGCCGGACACCAGGTGCAGGCCGGCGGCCTTAAGCGCTTCGGCCAGGGCCTGCGCATTGTGGATAACCTGCTCTTGGTAACTCTTGAAATCGGGTTGCATCGCCTGATGACAACAAACCGCCTTGGCCGCAATAATGTGCATGAACGGACCACCCTGCAGGCCGGGAAAAATCTGGTGGTCAATATCCTGCGCAAAACGTTGACGACAAAGGATCATGCCTCCGCGTGGCCCGCGTAGCGTCTTGTGAGTTGTCGTAGTCACGAAGTCGGCGTAGGGGATGGGATTAGGGTGACAACCCGCGGCCACCAGTCCGGCGATATGGGCCATGTCCACCATGAGAAGAGCGTCCACGCTGTCGGCTATTTTACGGAAGCGCTTGAAATCAATAATGCGCGGATAAGCGCTGGCGCCGGCAATAACGAGCTTGGGCCGGTGCCGCTTGGCCAGTCTGGCTATCTCATCGTAGTCAATTTGCTCGGTGGTCCGGCTGACACCATAATGCGTGGCATTGAATAAACGTCCGGAAAGATTGGTCTTGAGCCCGTGAGTCAGATGGCCGCCATGGGCAGGTTCCATGGCCAGAAAAGTATCCCCGGGCCGCAGCACCGTTAGATAAACCGCCAGATTAGCGGAACTGCCGCAATGAGGTTGCACATTCGCATGCTCGGCGCCAAACAACTGCTTGGCGCGTTCGATAGCCAGATGTTCCGCTTCATCAACATATTGACAGCCGTCATACCAGCGTTTATTGGGATAGCCTTCGGCGTATTTATTGGTCAGCAGGGAGCCGGTGGCTTCCCGCACAGCGCGGCTGACATAATTTTCCGAGGCGATCAACTCCAGATTTTCACTTTGCCGGCGATTTTCATTTCTCAGCACAGCGTAGATGTCAGGATCGGTGTCGTAGATGTCCAGCGGATCCACCGTGTTGCCCGCGTAATGCTGAATTTTATCAACCCGCCGGTGATGCCGTTTACTTTGATCAAATTTGCCTTTCAGCCATTCGTTGACGATGGCTCGGGCTTCCTCAATACTGATAAGTTCGGCGCCCAGGGCCAGCACATTGGCATTGTTGTGCGCCCGGGCCATTTTCGCCATCCGCGGAGAAAGGCAAAGAGCCGCGCGGACGCGTGGAAACTTATTGGCCACGATACTCATGCCGATGCCCGTGGTACAGATCAGAATACCCTGGTCCACCTGCCCGTTAGACACCTTGCCGGCCACAGTGGCGGCAATGTCGGGATAATCCATGGATTCCTTGGAAAAACAGCCGGCATCAAGGACCTGCACGCTCTGGGTCTCCAGAAACTCCTTGACCGCTTCCTTCATCTCGAATCCGCCGTGATCTGAACCAATGGCAATTTTCATGGTAACCCGCTTTTTAATAACTTAAGCTATTGATCGGCCACGCAGGCACTCAGTTTCAGAGCCTTAGAGATCCAGTTTCCTCCTGCCCTCTGATCCTCTTCCCTTTGCTGGGGAGCCTTGGTGACGAATAATTCGAATTAACACTGCGCCGCGTGGTTTTTCAGATATAAAACCAAGTCGAGCAATGCTTCGTCAATTTCGTCACGGATGGTCCGATAGAGATGAATCTCGCCCCCGATGGGATCTTGAATGTCTCCACCCTTGGATGAGGGATGGAAGGATTTTAGAAGATAAATCCGATCCTGAGCCTCCGGAAATCGTTGCTTGAGTTCTCGCGCGTGAAATATAGTCATTACCACAATCAGTGTGGCTGAGTCAATCATCTCTTGTGTCACCATTTGACTGCGGTGCGGCGTTAAATCCACGCCGAGTTCGCTCAATGCCTCAATGGCCGGTTGACTGGCCGCCAGCCCGTTCACGGCCGCCAGCCCGGCGGACCGGATCTGCCAGGGTGTATTTGGCCCTAGATAATGCCGCAGGAGATATTCCGCCATGGGACTCCGGCAGAGATTACCCGTACAGACGAAGAGAAGCTGGTGGTGAGGAGAGGGCATGACAATTTAATACATAGGAATTTTCCGCCAGAGGCGGATCCGTCTCGGACGGACCATGTTGCGCAAAGTGTCATTCCGAGCGTAGCGAGGAATCTCGGCCGTATTGATCAATATGGACGAGATCCTTCACTTCGTTCAGGATGACAGACGTGTATTAGAAATATAGTTGGCCCCGCCTGGCGGGCCTATTTTAATCCGATCGACGCCCGGTACGCCTCGAGAATGTCGCGGCCGGGAATGGCGCCTTCCCGCAGAATCGTCAAGGTTCTTTCCGCGATTTGAACGACAGTACTGGGCCGGCCGCCCGGCGCCGGGCCCGCGTCCAGCACCAATTCCACCAGGCCATCAAGCGCTTTGGCCGCATCATCCGCCGTCAGGGCCGGCGGCGCCCCGCTCCGATTGGCGCTGGTGACGCGCAGGGCACTGCCGACGGCGCGCAAGAGCGCCCGGGCCGCGGCATGATCCGGAATCCGGAAGCCTTCCCAGTGACTGCCGACCGGCAGAACCATGGTCAAGGCTCCTGGCCAGTATCGCTGGGCCAGAGCCCGCACTTCAGAACCAAGCCGGACTGGCCATTGTTCAATCTGGGCACAGTCAGCCGCCAGCAAAGGAATCGGTTTATCCTGGGAACGACCCTTGGCTCGGTATAGCTGTTGCTCGGCGCCGGGCACGCGCGGGTCGGCCGCTACTCCATATACGGTGTCAGTTGGCAGGATCAGCAAACTGCCCCGGCGCAGGACGGAAAGTGCTTCGTCCAGGAGACAGGGATCAGATGCATTCCAAGGCACTATGCGAGGTGTGTTCAACGCGTATGAATATCCAGCGCTTTGAGTCCCAGAAGAATATCCGTGGCCCGGCGGAGAATGATATCGTTGCCAATGCGGGCGATCAGGGCTTGATTCTGTTTGTCTTGTTCCGAAAATTTTGAAAACAGGCCATTCTCATCAGCGGCTTCCTGGACCTTGACCGGTTCCTGAACCGGCGATATGACGACATCCGGCTGTACCCCGCTGCCGTTATAGCTGTCCGGGCCTATATCAATGCGCTTCACGGCGATCATCAACACCTTGCCGTTGGCCAGGGCAATGGGTTCTCGCAGGCGATCATCGCCGCGAGTAGGCACGCCGATAATCATGACTCCCTGGCAGTCCTGGAGAACGGCGGCCATGAGTTCAGCCGCGCCGCGCGTATCTTGATTCACCAGGATCATGACAGGCAGGTCGAAGGGCGTGTTGTTTTTGGCCGCGTATGTTTTCAGCGTCTTGCCGAAGCCGTCCTGGATGGTAAAAAACGTGGGGGTGGAATGAGAGAACAGCCTGGCGATCTCTGCCACGGTATCCAGATTAATGCCATTGGCGTCCCGCAGATCGAGAATGATGCCGACGCCATTGGTTTGCGACCAGGCATGCAACTGTGCGGCGACTTGGCTGCCCGATCCTTCATACAGTCCGTTGATTTTGATATAGCCGATCTGTTGAGGCCAGAATTCCATGGTGCCCGTCACAGGCATATGCATCATGGCACGGGTCACCTGGAACGTTTGCGCTTTGGCGTCTTGGTCTTCCGAACGAACGGTCAACACGACAGAATCGTTCTTCCGGCCGCGCAGACGGTTGACGACCTGTTCCAAGGACAGGCCCGTTGTGCTCTGGTCGTCAATTGTTTCAATCAAGACCCCGGCAGGAACGCCGGCCTTTGCCGCGGGCCCGTTGGTGGCCACAGTCATGATTTTCGGCTGTTTGTCTTTTAGCGTCAGCTTTAAGCCGATGCCGTAAAACACGCCTTGTTGCTCTTCCTGAACCCGTTCCGCTTGTGCGGGCGTCAGGATCGAGGCTCCCGGGTCAATGGCCCGAACAATGGCCTCTTGCACGTTGGAAGCCAGAGTCTCGGGCTGGAAGATCACACTCCTGGCGTCCAATAAGGCTCCTATTTCCGCCACGCTTTTTTCCATGTCAGCCCCGGCCCGGTCTGGCACCGTAAATGCCTCAGTGCCCCAGACAACCAATCCCATTATGATACACCATTGCTTAATCATGAATGATCTCCAACTGTGACTGCACATATCGGTTTCCCTTCTTTACTTTTTCCTTCAAAGTCTGTTGGTGCGCCCGGAGCCTGGCCGTCAGGTGCGGACGATGCAGAGCCAGGATCTGGACCGCCAGAATGGCGGCATTGACCGGACCGCTGGCGCCCAGGGCCATCGTTGCGACCGGAATTCCGCTGGGCATCTGCACGGTGGACAATAAGGCGTCCAATCCTTTCAGCGCGTCGCTTTTGATGGGAATGCCGATCACCGGCAAGGTGGTATGCGATGCGAGCACGCCCGCCAGATGCGCGGCGCCGCCGGCGGCGGCAATGATGATTTTTATTTTGCGGGCGGTAGCGCCCGCGGCATAACGCGCAGCCAGCTTAGGCGTACGATGCGCTGAAATCACCCGCGTTTCGCAGGCAACGCCGCAATTACGAAGCGTCTTGACAGCCGGCTCCATAAGGGGCCAATCCGAATCACTGCCCATGACAATGCCGACTTCCGGCCGGATATCCCGCTTGGTTTTCATGATGTTGATATTGGAAATTAATTTTACCCGCATAAGTACACCAAATGAAGGATGACCAAATTATTGCATTGGGCGCGTGTTTCGCGGTCCTTCAATCTTTGGCTGTCTCGGCTTTAATCCCCGGGCCGCAATATCCCGGCGGTAATGAGCTCCGCAAAACCTGATTAGTGATGTTGCCTGGTAAGCTCTACCGGCTGCATCGGCCAGATCGGCGCCCAGCGCCGTAATGCCCAACACCCGTCCGCCGGCTGTCATGACACGTTCCTGATCCAGCCGTGTGCCGGCGTGAAACACCGCAACCTGTGCTAGAGCTTCGGCTTGGGACAACCCCTCAATAACGTCCCCCTGGCGATAAGATCCCGGATATCCTCCCGCCGCCATCACGACGCATACACACGGCTCAGGCCGGCAGATGATATGGTCCGGGTTAAGTGTTCCATCTATACAGGCTTCCAGGGCAGGAATCAAGTCTCCAGTCAGCCGCGGCAGGATGGCCTGGGTTTCCGGATCACCAAACCGACAGTTAAATTCCAGCACCTTGGGCCCGGAGGTGGTCATCATTAGACCGGCATATAGAACACCCTGGTAACGAATGCCCCGGTGGCGAAGCTCGTTTAGTGTCGGATCGAAAACTTGCTCCTGAACCATGCGGCGAAACGCGGAAGATTCCATGGGTGCCGGAGAATATGCGCCCATGCCGCCGGTATTGGGGCCCTGGTCGTTGTCAAACACGCGTTTGTGATCCTGCGCGGAGGGCAACAGGACCGCGCGGGTTCCATCTACCAGTGCCAGCACGGATACCTCCTCACCTTCAATAAATTCCTCGATCAGAATCTTCTGTCCGGCGCAACCGAATGCCTGGGATATCATGGTCTGGCGGATGGCATCCTCGGCCTGGTCCCGGGTGGTACAGATTAACACGCCCTTGCCGGCTGCCAGCCCATCGGCTTTGATTACGAGGGGCAGAGGCATGTCCCGGACATAAGCTAAGGCATGCTCCGTATTATCAAACGAGGCCGACTGCGCGGTTGGCACACCCGCGGCGAGGAGCACTTCCTTGGAAAATATTTTACTGCCTTCAATCTGTGCGGCGTCCCAGCCGGGGCCGAATACACGCAATCCCTCCGCCTGGAAACGGTCGGTTAATCCCGCGCACAGGGGCGCTTCCGGGCCGACAATAGTCAGATCCGGACGCTCACGCCGCGCCCAGGCCAGCAAGCTATTGATATCATCAGCCGGAATGGCCACATTCGTGCCCAGCGCCGCGGTGCCAGCGTTGCCCGGCGCGCAAAACAGGGCCGGGCGGCTTGTGTCCTGAGCCAGTCTCCAGGCCAGGGCGTGTTCCCGCCCGCCGCCGCCGATCAGTAAAAGTTTCATGGTGGAATCCTTGATCCGGTATTATTCGCCCTTAAGTTATCACAAAAACAAAACACTTTCGCGGGCTGCATCTTATGGATTTTCGGCAATCCCCAGGAACAGTGCCACGCTGGCCTGAATGGCCCCCGCCTTGTCCCGTACGACTCGCCGGGCCCGTTCGCCATATTCACGGCGCTTATCCGCGTGACTCCAGAGATCAATAAGGGTACATTCCAATCCTTGCTTGTTCCGGACCTGGATCAGCGCCTTGGCTGACAGGAAATCGGCCATGACGGAGCGAAAGTTTTCCATGTGCGGCCCGACTACAATCGGCTTGGCGTGAGCGGCCGCTTCAATCACATTTTGACCACCGTGAGCCGTCAGGCTTTTCCCGATGAAAATAATTGTCGCGGCGGCGTAAAACTGCTGGAGATCGCCGGTAGTGTCCACGAGCAGAACTTCCGGCGCCGGGGTTACCGCCAGCTGGTCCATATGCGCCGCGACGCTCCAGCGCTGAAAGGCTAAGCCGGTTTTTTCTATTTCAGCGACAACAGCGCCAGCTCGTTCCATGTGGCGCGGCGCCAGCACCAGACGGGCGGCAGGATAAGCAGTACGCAATTTCTGGTATAACTCCAGCAGAATGGCTTCCTCGCCCGGCCAGGTGGAGCCGCCGACCAGCAATTGGGCATTCAGGTCTAACCCGGTATGACGCAGAATATTGGTGCTAGCCGTGCTCGCCGGCGCGGGCGTTGCGGCCGCCACGTCATACTTCGCGGAACCCATTACCCGGATGCGCGCGGGATCGGCCCCCAGTTCAATCAGGCGCCGGCGCTCATCCTCGCCCTGCACGCAGAACAGGGTGATGGAGGCCAGAAGACGCCGGATGAGAAAACGGATTTTCTGATAGCGCCGGTAGGACCGGTCGGAAAGGCGCCCGTTCAACAGCATGACGGGAATACCCCGCTGATTTGCCTGGCGGATGAGATTGGGCCACAATTCTCCCTCGACCAGCACCAGCGCCTGGGGGCGCAGCCTGTTCAGGACCCGGCGGATGATCAGCGGCAAATCCACGGGAAAATAAAGCAGGATGTCATCCGGGCCGATTTGTTTTACGGCGATGGCATGTCCCGTGGACGTGTTGGTGGTCAGCACAAACGCCGTGTCAGGACGGTGGTCGCGGACAGCCTCCATGAATCGCAGAGCCACGAAGACTTCGCCGACACTGACAGCATGTATCCAAATGCGTTGCCGGGACTGCAGACGGGATATTACGGCCTGGTCATAGAGGCCGAGCCGCTGAAGAAAGCCCCGGCGATACCCGCCGCGCCGATACATCCGGATGAGAAATCGCGGCAGCATCAACAGATAGACAATCGGAAACAAGCAATTGTAAACAAACCAAATCATGCAGCTCGAAAATTAAGAGTTAAAAATGCAGCAAGCAGATAAAAACCAGTAGGTAATGTAAATGGTGACTTGCCATTAGTAAATCAATAAAATCCCCTTTTTTAATTCTTGATTTTTAATTCGACATTTAAACTTCATGCCCGATGCTAGGAACCTTGTGAAAAAAGGCCGCAATGCACCTGGGAATATCTGAATTCTTCACACGTTAGATTAATCCTGTTACCTTCTCACTTATTGTTTGACTCCAGGGCTGCGTCATTCTCGCGGCGGGAAGGTCGGTGACCATTCCCACCCTAGCCTACTCCGCCGTAGCAAGGCCGCCTGGCTGCGAAGGCCGGGCAGTTCCCCGACCAATTGTCTTGTTTTTTGTAGGTTAAATGAGAAGGCTGATCTCCCCAGCAGCGAGCTGTGATATAATAATCACGCTCAATATAATAACGGCCTTAATAGGCCATAACGCATAAGGAGACCAGCCATGAAAAAAGGTATCACGATCGGGATGGATTTGGGAGACAAAAAACATCAGGTGTGCATTCTGGATAAAACGGGAAAGATAATTGCGGAAGAGGCAGTCGCCGGCACCCGCGCGGCGATGACCAGCTTTTTCAAGCGCTATCGCGGGGCGGTGGGAGAATTAGAAGAATTAGGGTCACACATGAAAAGGGAAGTCAAGACAGAATCCTCCCTTTCCATAG
>CAYQNY010000018.1:0-27738 GCA_964418925.1 uncultured Verrucomicrobiota bacterium | reverse complement strand
CCGGGCATGGAACGCTTTCTTCTATATCTACGGCATTTTAAGTTACACTTCTCGGACCCTAATTTTTCCCAATTTTCCCTTGACATGATAAAACAAAGCTTGATAATATATTTCACTTCACTCTTTACTCACTCACTTCACTTTGGGCTGATTCTAAAGTGAGAAGGATCAGATATGGCGCTTTTCGGCGGGATTGAAGCAGGGGGGACGAAATTCGTATGTGCTGTAGGCTCATGCCCTTCAGATCTGCGTGATGAAATACGTTTTCCTACCACCACACCGGACGAAACAATTGGTAAAGCAATTGAATATTTTAAAGAGCAGACTGAAAAAGAAGCTATTCAGGCCATAGGTATAGGGTCATTCGGCCCGGTTGACCCGCACAAAGACTCCTCCACATGGGGATACATAACCTCCACCCCGAAATCCGGATGGCAGAACACTGATTTTGCTCAGAGGCTGAAACAGGAACTGGGTATTCCTGTAGGCTTTGACACTGATGTGAATACTGCAGCGCTTGGAGAACAGAAATGGGGTGCTGCACAGGGCCTGACCGATTTCATATACATGACGATCGGTACGGGCATAGGCGGCGGGGGAATGGTGCAGGGCAGGCTTATGCACGGGCTGATACATCCTGAAATGGGACATGTCCGCATTCCGCACCGTGCGGATGATATATACAAAGGAAAATGCCCGTTCCATAATGACTGCTTTGAAGGCATGGCATCAGGCCCGGCAGTTGCAGGACGATGGGGGATCCCTGCACAGGACCTGCCGCCTGATCATGAAGCATGGGAACTGGAGGCGCATTATATTGCGCTCGGCCTGGTGAACTTCATCTGTGTACTCTCGCCTCAGCGTATCATACTCGGCGGCGGGATCATGGAGCAGGAACATCTGTTTCCCATGATACGCGGAAAGGTACAGGAACTGCTGCATGGATATGTGCAGGTACCTGAAATCACTCAGCGGATCGATGAGTATATCGTACCGCCCGGCCTGGGCAATAAAGCAGGCATTCTCGGCTCGATCGCGCTTGCTGCCCGTGCACTAGCCGTTGGGGTCAAACCAAAAGTTGAAAGTTAACGGCTCCATGCCGAAAAAATCTTTTGGAAAGGGTTGCCTGAAAGACGCGCGTCAGGGCAGGAACACGCCTTTTTTCAGCTTGCGGGGCAGGTAGGTCTCCAGGACGAAATTCAGCCCATGCTTGGCGAACGCCTGCTGTTCGATGCGGACGCCCATCTTGATCATCTGGTTCAGCGCGTCCTGCCATTCCTTGTGATGCTTGATGAACGGATCGTTTTTTAACGCGTCCTTGGCGCGCTTGATATCAATCTCCTCCAGTGGGTGGGTGGCATCCTCCAGATCGTAGTCCTTGATGTCCTGCGGTGTGACACCCAGATAATGAACTTGGGGCACGCAGAAAAACTGGTTGATGTGCGCGGACTGGCCGGAGCCGGCTTTGAGTGTGCGATAAATGTTGCAATAGCCGTAGGGATCGCCGTCGGTGAAGGCCAGCACCGGGAGCTTCCGGTCGTCGGCCAGCCGTCGGATGAACCGTCGGCAGGCGCGCGTCGGCACGCCGCTCATGGAAATCAGGATGCAGTTCGCGGTTTCGTAATACTGATGGTGAACAAGACGCTGGAACAGTGATGCGGTTTCGATGACCAGAATGAATTTGGCCTTGGTCTCGAACCGCAGGTGTTCCACCTGGGAGGGAATGCTCCAGGCGCCGGTGCCCAGTTTTTCGCAGTTGATCCGGATTTCCTCCCGTGAGCCGGGATTCCGGTCAATGACGACCAGCGGGCCGGTGACATCGCCGCCGCGTTCCTCGGGAATGTAGCCGAGCTGTTCCCGGTTGACCGCCAGCATGGCTTCCATGTCGTCCAGCAGGTTGTCGCTTTCCGGTTGTGCGTCGAACCGGCATTCACCCCAGCTCTTGCTGTTGTAGTACACCTCGCGCTTGCCGGCGATGTCGTTCTTGTCCAGCAGGTCTCGCTTAGTTGTTGCCAGCAGCCGCATGGACTGGGCGAACGTCTTGACCGTGTTATAGGAGAGCGTGCGCGTAGACGTTTTGTTGAGGATTTCAAAGTGGCCTTTCCTGGGATTGTATTTGACGTTGCTCAGCGAGCGGACAGGGAAACGCATTCTGGGCCGCGCGTTCTTCTTGACGATGTCGTGATGAATGGCCTGGGCAGTAGAGACGATTCGGTTCGAGGCGTCCCGCTTGGAAATCAGCATTGGCGCGGCGGCAATCTTGGGTTTTGTGGATTTGGCCATGTGATTGGTCTCCTGATTTCTACGGGCGCGGCGAGTAGCGCCTCTACTTTCACCGCTCATCGATTTATCTTCCTTATTCCGCAACCCCGCAAGGTGCGGGGCAAGTCCGCAACTTGTCCCGCCGAAGGCGGGATCTGCAATCCGCAATTCATCTCATTGTTCCAGATGCGTTCGTTCCAGCATACGATGGAGTTTGCTGACAATCGTTTTCTCCTGGCGATCGTTCAGATCAAGTATTTGCCGCAGGCCCAGGGCTAGATGGGGCAGGTACATTACGATATAATTTTTTTTGCGTTCCAGTTCCGCGTGGCGTCGCCGGCGGCTGAGATACACTGCGAGGCGCCGACCGCATTCCTGGAGCACGAATGTAGTTTCCCGAATAATCTCGGGATAATGCGCAATCGCTTCCTTGCTCTCGCTGGTGAACGGCACCCAGACGCTGGCGATATGGACCAGCATAACCATTGGGCCGATCGGTAGGGCGCCGCGCGGCTGGGCCAGCCCGTAATTTTTCCAGTTGACTCCGGTGACGGCTTTGGACAGGGCGCAGGCCCCGCCCATGTATAGCATGGGTACCTTGTTGGCGAACCGCAAAACACGAACGGGATTCTCGGTACTGAGTTCCGTGTTTTCGCCCGGCTTGGCGTAGGCCAGGCCGGCCTCAATCTGAAACGGATTGCCCCGATATACTTCCGGACTGCGTGTGACCGCAGTGTAAAAATCCGCCTCAATTTCTTTTTTCAATCCCGTCATAATTGCTTCTTCGCCGATTGGTGAAAGGCAATCGGTCGGCGGCCGCATGAGCTTGGTTTCGTTGATGGCCTTAAACAGGGCTTCGCTTTCCTGATGTGCGATACGGGTCGGCCGCGATTTTGGAGCCAGCGCCGCCCGTTGACAGATTTCTCCGGCGGCACGATCGCTGACGCGGGAGAAATCGTGGACCATGGCCGATTTGAGCGTCCGGGCCTGCGTGTCTTTGAGCATCTGGATGAGCATGCCCAGTTCAATGCCGTGCGGGTGCGGCTTGATTTCCGAGGGTTGCTTTGGCAAGGTGAGACATGCGCGGGCAAACGTGATCCAGGGAATCTCTACCGGGTTCTTGGTTTCCGGGGTAATCTTGGCGGCATTGTTGCCCGGTGTGTTTGACTCTGCGTCGGTTGCCGGCGTCACCAGCCGGATTCGATAATATAATTGAAGATGCGGATTAACGATGGCGCACTGTTTCAGGTATTCATCCACGGAAAGCTTGCCGCGAATATATGCCGCTTCCATTTCGATGGCCACGCTGGTGCCGTGTTTAACCGTGAGCGGTTGTTTAGGCTTGCCGTTCGGACCGGTGGGGAAGAACTGTGGCAGCCACTCCACTTCGTCATCCTTCAGAATCGTCGGCTTGTTGGCTCGCGTGTCGATTTGCACCTCGAGCCGATGCGCCTTTTTACTTTTTTTGATCTTGGACTGGATGACGGTCGAGGCGCCGGTGGTCAATTGACCGTACATGCCGGCCGCGCTGATGCCGATGCCCTGTTGGCCGCGGGACATGCGCAGGCGGTGGAACTTTGAGCCGTACAACAGTTTGGCGAAAATCCTGGGTATCTGGTTGCGCATGATACCCGGTCCATTATCTGTGACGGCCACGCGAAACCGCTTCTCGCCCGTCTGTTGAATGTCCACGCTGATTTCCGGCAGGATGCCCGATTCGTCGCAGGCGTCGAGCGAGTTGTCCACCGCCTCCTTGACTGCCGTCAACAGGGCCTTGCGCGGGTTGTCGAAACCGAGCAAATGGCGGTTCTTGAGAAAGAATTCCGAGACCGAGATTTCGCGTTGCAGTTTGCCGAGGCTCTCGGCGGTGGCATGATTCTTATTCGTGTCGGCCATAGGTGTTGTCCGGGTTCGGGTGATTCATTTATGTGAAAAAAATTATGGTGCCTATTATGAATACCGCCGTGCCGAAAGCAAGCGCTTTATGCGGTAGCTTGAGGCGAGGATATGTGACGGAGTATATGAACTGTTAAGATGCCGTTCTTGTGAATGGCCCGCCTTCGCCCTTCGTGGCTACGGTGGGCAGGCCTCTACAATGTAAATATACCCAATGATGGATGGTGTAGTGGTGGTTCGGGAGAACCGCAGGAATGCCGTTCTGGCGTTTGCGTCACCCCAGCTTGGTCCGGAAAAAGATAAAATAAAAGACCAGGATGACTGCCAGCACATACATCAACCACTTGACTTCGCGTCCCTTGCCGCTGAAGAACTTTATGAACGGGTAGCTGATGAATCCAAGCGCCAGACCATCGGCAATGGAGTAGGTAAGCGGGATGCCCACGATGATCAGAAACGACGGGATAGATTCGCTGTAATCAGTCCAGTCGATTTTTCGCGTATTCTGGAGCATCAGCGCCCCGACGATAATCAGCGCGGGGGCTGTGATGGGCGGATACTTGCCGATCATGGCCACCAGGGGGCTGAAAAAAATTGCCAGGAGAAATAATGCTGCCACGGTGAGTCCGGTCAGCCCGGTGCGCCCGCCCTGCTCGACACCCGTGGCGCTTTCAATAAAGCTGGTGACAGTGCTGGTGCCCAGCGAGGCGCCGACGACACTGCCGAGCGCGTCGGAAAACAGGGCTTCCGACGCGCGCGGCAATTTATTATCCTTCATCAGTCCCGCCTGCTGGGAGACGCCGACCAGCGTGCCCACGGAATCGAAAAGGTCCATGAATAAAAACACGACAATGAACGGCAGACAGGTGAGTGTCAATGCCCCGCGGAAATCCATCTGCCCGATCGCGCTGGTTTGGATCTTGGGCAGGCCGACGATCCCTGTATAGTGCACTTTGCCCAGCAGGATGGCCAGCACCGCGGCCGCCAGAATACCGATCAGGATCGAGCCGCGTATCCGGCGCGCGTGCAGAATCGCCGTAACCATCAGGCCGAATCCGAAGACCGCGAAATCGGCCGACATTATTTTCGTGTTGAGCCCGACCAGCGTACCTGGTTTCGCGATGATCAGGCCGCCGTTGCGGAGCCCGATGAACGCGATAAACAGCCCGATGCCGACAGCGATGGCGTTACACATGCTGGGGCTGATCCCGTTGATGACGGCTTCGCGCACCCGGACGAGCGACAGGACCATGAACGTCATGCCGGACAGGAACACGATCGCCAGTGCCGTTTTCCAGGCGTCGGCAATGCCGAGCGCCGTCAGCGACATTACTACCGACACGAAAAAAAAGTTTTCTCCCATCCCCGGCGCCAGCGCAATGGGATACCGGGCCAGCAGGGCCATGAGGGTTGTGCCGATCGCGGCGGCCAGGCACGTGGCCAGAAGCACCGCGTTGAAATCCATGCCAGTGGGCTGGCCGGCAAAATCCGTCGTCAGGATCGCCGGCTGAACAAAAATGATGTAGGCCATGGTCAGAAAGGTCGTTACTCCCGCCATCACTTCGGTGTGGATGTTGGTTCCATTTTCCGTCAGGCGAAAAAAACGATCCAGATTCATGGCAGACTTTTCTTCCTTCCTTTGATATTACGGCGACGCAAATCCTGAAGCAGTGTTTTTCACATTGGGAATATAGTTTTCGTTTTTTTTAAACTTTGTCAACCCTTTTCCGTAGTCGTAAAGAGTGAAATATACCATTTATCCGGCGTTAAATCAGCCGGTAAAAAAAATGAAAATTCCTGTTGCATTGATAAACGGACATGCTACAATCGGCCTTAGCAGAGTGGGATAGGAGTTCGTGAGATGGTGGATTGTCGGGCGAGCGTTGAGCTCGGTGATGATCTGAAACCCGAACTAGTCGGGAACAGTCATTGAAGTGGTCTATTCTGCTCCGCCAAAGGAAACCAAAGATGGGTACTAAACTGTATGTCGGAAACCTGTCGTTCGAAGCCACCGAAGGGGACGTACTTGATATGTTCTCGAAGGCTGGCAATGTGGTCAGTTGCAATCTGATCGTGGACAAGTTCACCAACAAGTCCCGCGGATTCGCATTCGTGGAAATGAGCAGTCAGGATGAAGCCAACAAGGCCGTTGCCGAGTATAATGGCAAGGACTTGAAAGGCCGCGCTCTGACGGTCAACGAAGCTAGGCCTCGTGAAGAACGGCCGCGCGGTGATTTCGGTGGCGGCGGCGGCGGCGGCGGTGGTGGTGGCCGTGGTGGCAAGCGCGATTTCGGTCGTGATCGTCACTAAGCGTTCGTTTGATTTTACAACGCTATTACCAAAAGAGCGTCCCGTTCGCGGGGCGCTCTTTTTTTAGGTGGTGCCTGGGGAGGGAGTCGAACCCTCACGACCTTTAGGGTCAACGGATTTTAAGTCCGTTGCGTCTGCCATTCCGCCACCCAGGCGTATCGTTGCTTGAGCCATTTCCGGCCTTGGCCTGATTTCAGCCAGTTCTCCCGTCTCCTGGCCTTGGCATAATCGGCCAAGTATTCAACATGAATCAATATAAGCGGGCGCCGATTCCGTGTTCGTGCGACATGGCCTTGGATATGATCGTTAACGCGCTTGCGAAGATCATGGGCACTACCTTTGTACATGTACTTACCCCCGCTTCCAAGCAGAGCATAGACGCCTGCGGCAGATTGTAAATCATCGTAATTCATGTTGCAGATCAATTCCATTGCGATTTTCCCGCCAGCGGCGGGTCTGCCTAAGGCACGATCCGCCTTGCAAATCCGCCTCCGGCAGCAGGCCAGTCTCGAGCGGAAAGTTCTCTTCAGGAGAATCAGGATATAAAAACTGAGAGATGAAGGCAAGATTACATCCGCATGGCTGAAGTCCGTCTTTGCTCACAAGTTATGGTTAGGTTTTCGAAGAGTTTCCCGCGTAGACTTAGTTTCCGAATAGTTTTCATGAACTTCAGCTTGATTTCCGGTCGGGTGTCGTTATCATAATGTCCTCTGTTTTTCGCCTCGAAATTTAAATGATGCCTGAGAAAATTGGGTAATGCTGAAGAAAGGAAGGCTGGCCATGGCCAAAGTCGGAATTATCGGCGGTTCAGGGCTTGACGATAAATTAAACCTCACCCAGGTCAAGCTGATCAAACAGCATACGCCTTATGGTGCCATATCGGACCTGGTCATTACCGGGAAATTGCAGGGGATGGATATTATCGCCCTGCCGCGGCACGGCGCCAATCACCGGATCATGCCGTCGCTGGTCAATTACCGGGCGAACATCTGGGCGTTGAAGGAAATGGGGGTCACGCATGTCATTGCCACCACGGCCTGCGGCAGTTTGCGCGAGGAAATCCAGCCGGGACAGCTGGTGTTTGTGGACCAGTTCATTGACCGGACCACCCGGCGCATCCAGACTTTTTATGAAGGGGTGAACGTCTGCCACATTCCGATGGCCGAGCCATTTTGTCCCCGCCTGCGGAAACTGTTTACGGCAGTTGCCACCGAATTGAAGATTCCCCATCACGATCAGGGTACGGTGGTGACAATTGAAGGGCCCCGTTTTTCAACCAAGGCGGAGAGCCGGATGTTCCAGGCGTGGGGCGGGGACGTCATCAACATGAGCACGGTGCCGGAAGTTGTCCTGGCCCGGGAAGCCGGCTTATGTTATGCCGCCATGGCCATGAGCACGGATTATGACTGCTGGCATGAATCCAAGGAAGCGGTTTCTATTAATATGATTATGAAGACCATGGCAACCAACGCGGCGAATGTCAATCGGATGTTGCCGGAAATCATCCGCAAGGTTACGGACGCGCCGTGCGCTTGCCGGGAGGATTACAAAACCGCGCTGTTATGATGACTGTTCACCGCTTACTACGTACAGCTCACCGCTTAAAATGCTTCAAGCTCTCCAGATCAGAAACTTGGCGTTGGTGGATTCACTCCAGGTGGAATTCAGGCCGGGACTCAATGTTATTACCGGCGAAACCGGCGCGGGTAAATCCATTATTGTCGGCGCCTTAAGCCTGTTGCTGGGCGAGCGCGCCGATAAGAGCGTCATTCGTGAAGGCGAATCCCAGTGTGTTATTGAGGCCGAGTTTCACCTGGAACAGCCGCAGGAGATCAATGCCATTCTCCAGGCAACCGGCATTGATCCGTGTGTTGCGGGGCATCTGGTGATCCGGCGGCTGGTGTCGGCATCCGGCCCGGGGCGTCAGTTTGTCAATAACTGTTCAGTGACGCTCCAGGTACTCAAGCAGATTGGCGATGGGCTGGTGGATATGCACGGCCCCCATGATCATCAATCGCTGTTCAGTCCCGATTTCCAGTTAAGTCTGCTGGATGCCTTCGGCGACCTGGGCGGGCCGCGGCAGGCATACCGGCAGGTGTATGATTCCTGGCAGGCATTGCGGGATCAACGCCGTGCGCTGGAGGCGGATGACCAGGACACAGCGCGGCAGATTGATATGCTGGCTTTCCAGGTGCAGGAATTGGAAGCGGCGTCGTTAAGGGAAGATGAGGAAGCCGCCGTGGTACGGGAACAGACAATGCTGGGCAACGCCCAGCGGATTCTGCAACTGGCGGATACGGCGCGCCAGGCTTTGACTGAGGGCGACACCAGCGCGTTTGCCGGCCTGGCGGCGGCTCAGCAGGCCCTGGGCGAGTTGGCGGCGCTGGCGGAGCCGGCCGGGGCCTGGAAAGACGAAGCAAAATCCACGGCCGTGCAGATCCAGGAACTGGCCCGCAATCTTGAACGTTTCATGCAGAAGATAGAAGGCGATCCGGCCCGCCTGCAATGGCTGGATGAACGGCTGGGCGTTTATCAGAAGCTGAAGCGGAAGTACGGAGCAACGGTCGCGGAGATGCTGGTTTTTCTTGAGCGGTCAAAACAGAAGCTGCATGATCTGCGGACGCGGGGTGAACAGATCGCCAAATTGGACGCGGCCCTGGTGGCGACCCGTGAGCGCCTGGAAGCGCGGGGCCGGATACTCCGGACAAAACGGAAAGCGGCGGTCCGGCGGCTGGAAAAGGCTGTGATCCATGAATTGAAAGACCTTGGCTTTGAACAGGCATCTTTTGCCATTGGATTACGCGAGGTTGAGGCGCGGGTCTCCGGCATGGATGGCGTGGAATTCGGATTCACCCCGAATCCCGGTGAGCCGGAACAGGCACTGCGAGCGATCGCGTCCAGCGGTGAGATATCCCGCGTGATGCTGGCCATCAAGACGGTGCTCGCGGATCACGACCGGGTTGCCGTGCTCGTTTTTGACGAGATTGACGTGAATGTCGGCGGCAAGATGGGGCAGGCTATCGGAGTCAAGCTGGCGGAAATCGCGCGCCGCCGGCAGGTTCTTTGTATTACGCATTTACCGCAGGTAGCGGTGCACGGCGCCGTCCAGTTTGCCGTGACCAAGCAAACGCGCGACGGACGGACGCTGAGCGCCATGTTTTTGTTGAGCCGCGAGCGCCGGATTGAAGAAATTGCCCGCATGCTGGGCGGCCGCGACCTGACCAGCGTGACGCTCAAACACGCCCGGGAAATGCTGGAGAAGGCGCCGCGTGGCGACCCGGTCTGAACCGGGGGCAATAGCAACTGAGTGTTTTCCGTCGGCAGTTAGTTGATCCGTTCTTGGGCGGAATCGGACTATGGCATGCAACCGCAAAGAATGCTAAGCAAGCAGACGATTTATACTTTTTCTGAATTCCTGCGACCTTGGCGGCTTGGCGAGATAAAACTTTCTGCTTTCAAAGTTTGAACCCCCAGCGGTCATAACTGACGATCTGGCTGAGCGCAAGCCGGTTCTTAGGTTTGGGCTTGTCTTGCGGATAACCCAGGGCAAGGAGTTCCACGACACGGACGTCGGGGGGGATGCCCAGGATCGTTTTGACCTGATCCTCGTAAAACGAACCGACCCAGCAGGTGCCCAGGCCCTCTTCCACCGCCTGCAGTGTCATGTGATCAATAGCAATGGCCAGGTCAATGGGATAAGTCAACTGACCGCAACGCATGGTGTAATCCGTGTTCGTGCCGCAACAGGCGATGACCACGGGTGCGGCGCCGACAAAGGCCTGGTTATTGGCCGCTATAACGAGTTGCTGACGCAGTGTGGCGTCCTGCACGACCACGAACCGCCATTCCTGCATGTTCTTGGCGGATGGGGCCACACGCGCGGCTTCCAGGATCGTCGCGAGTTTTTCCTTTTCCACGGGCCGCTGTTGATATGACCGGACCGAATACCTCTGCTGAATGTGACGCAATAATGCCATGACGAACCTCCTTTAACCCGTATTTCTAACAAAACGGCGGGAAATTCCAAGATTTTTTTAATTGCGATGTAATGGATCACAGTGAGATGGGTAGGGGATGCCGGTCGGATCCTGTAGTGCGCCACGCCGGCCCGCCGAAGCTACCTGAGCGAAGGCGTGGCTGTGGCGCGCTTGCCGCACATCGAGCGGCACTACAACAAGAGTTACGCCTTCATTACTGATCCATTTCATTGTGGCTATGCTGTGCCAGGTTATAGGCTTGTGTCCCAGCTTGCGTTTAGATGAAATAATCCATGTCCGCCGGTGGAATTTGTGACAACGAACGGATACCAGTCCTCCCGGCGGTGATACTGAATGGTATGATCCCAGGAGTGGATGGATAACGACAGGAAAAAGTTGCCCTCCATCAGGGCCAGCGGATTGATCGTGAGGCGGATCATGCCCGCGCCTTCAATGGCGGGGATGCGGAATCCCCCGATCTGCGTATTGGATCCGAATACATAGAGGCCGTTTCCGGTTTTTAAGGCGAACCCGAACACGGGCTGTTCAATGCGCCGGGAGGCCTGGTAACGGATTTCCACGGTCAGGGACTGGCCGGTTTCAAATGTGCCGGTTTCCCGGTCGTCCTGATTCAGGAAGCGGGCCCCGGCGATTTCCACGTCGCGACTGCCGTATTCCACGGTATGGACGGCGCTGCCTTCGCCCATGTAGGATTTTAGGTAGGTGAGAATCACTTCAGGGGGATCGCCCTGGGCCACCAGTTTACCCTGATAAAGCAGGAGCGCGCGACTGCAGAATTTTTCGACCGTTTCCAGAGCATGCGAAACAATGACCAGCGTCTTTCCCCGCCGCTGAAAATCGCGAATGCGTCCCAGGCATTTGGTCTGGAAAGCGACATCGCCGACGGCCAGGACTTCGTCAATCAGCATGATATCCGGATCCATTTCCACGGCAATGGAGAAGCCCAGCCGGATGTACATGCCGCTGGAGTAGAATTTAACCGGCATGTCCAGATATTCCCGGATGCCGGCGAAATCCACGATGGCGTCGAACCGCCGGGCAATGGTGGCCCGGGGTATACCGAGTATGGCGCCGTTGAGAAAAATATTTTCGCGGCCAGTCAATTCCGAATGAAACCCGGCGCCGAGTTCCAGCAGTGAGCAAATCCGGCCCTGGGTGGTCACCGTGCCGGTTGTGGGCGCCGTCGTTCCGGCGATAAGGCCCAGCGTGGAGCTCTTGCCGGAGCCGTTGGGGCCGATGATGCCGATGGTTTCGCCCGGCCGGATATTGAAGGAGACATCATCCAGGGCCCAGATGAGCTTGCGGTTGCGGTGCCGCAGACCGCGGGCCAGTATCCCCACCAGGGTTTGCGGCTCGGATCCCTGGAGCCAATAGCTTTTGCCGAGATGTTGGACTTCAATCGCATTCATAATGGCTAAAAGAAATCGGAAAATTTCCGTTGCAGTTTTTGGAATAGAACATAGGCCAGAAATAAAAACAGAATCGGCAATGTGGCCGACACTAAAACAAACGGCGACCAGGGGAACGCGGTGCCGGGCAGAATCAGGGCGCGGTAGCCTGTGATGATAATGGCCATGGGGTTCAGCATGTACAGCGATGTTATCAGCGCCGGCCGGGCGTGACTGGCGGCCAGGTTATGGACGAGCGCCATGGAATACATGGCCGGCGACAGGAAAAACCAGGCCGTGGTCAGCACGTTCACGAGATGCTGGATGTCCCGGAAATACACGTTGAGGCAGGAGAGGAACAAGGTCAGCGCCAGGCAGAACAGCGCATGATAGACGATTAGCAGGGGCACGGCCAGGACGGCGGGACTCATATACTGGCCCCGGACCGCAAGTAGAATCGCTACCAGCGCAAACTGCACGATCAGGCTGAGCAGGAACGTCACCAGGTTGGATAGCGTGGTGGACAGCGGTAAAATGATCCGGGGGAAATAGACTTTTTTGACCAAGTTTGAGTTGTCGGTGATAGCAGTTAGGCCGTTGCCCACGCATTGCGCGGTGAACTGCCAAGCAAATACGCCGATGAGGATTTCCTCCATCGGGGTGCCCCGGTTCATAATACGCAGGAAAACGAGATAAATCAGTGCCATGAACAATGGGGTGATGATGCTCCACAGGAATCCCAGGATGGAATCCTTGTAGCGGCTCTTCAGGTTGCGCGTCACCAGGTTATAGAGCAGTTCGCGGCGTTCCAGGATGTCCCCGATGGTGCTCATGATTCCGTGTACCCGTTGGGGTTATTGACCTGCCAGCGCCAGGCGTCCGCGCACATGGCATCCAGCCCTTTCTCAACCTTCCAGTTCAACTCGCGATGTGCCCGGCTCGGGTCGGCGTAACAGGCGGCAATATCGCCCGGCCGCCGCGCCGTAACGTGGTAAGGGATGGGCCGGCCACAGGCCTTTTCAAAGGCCGTCATCGCTTCCATCACGCTGTAACCGCGGCCGGTACCCAGGTTATAGGTAACGAGGCCGGGTTGAGTCTCCAGCCGCGCCAGGGCGCTGAGATGGCCGCGGGCCAGATCCACAACATGAATGTAATCGCGGACACCCGTTCCGTCCTTGGTCGGGTAATCGTTGCCGAATATCCGCAGTTCCTTCTGTTTGCCGATTGCGACCTGGCCGATATAGGGAAACAGATTGTTGGGAATGCCGTTGGGGTCCTCACCGATTTGTCCGCTTGCATGGGCGCCGACGGGGTTGAAATAGCGCAGAATGGCAATCTGCCATACCGGATCCGAAGCGTGAAGATCCCGCAGGATATGCTCGATGACCAGCTTGGTCCGGCCGTATGGATTGGTGGCCGACAGCGGCGCGTCTTCGGGGATCGGGACTTTGTCGGGATTACCGTACACTGTGGCTGACGAGCTGAAGACCAGCGATTGAACGCCGGCCTTTTTCATTACCTCGCATAACACAAGCGTGCCGGTAAGGTTGTTGTGGTAGTATTGGAGCGGAATCCGGGTTGATTCGCCCACGGCCTTCAGCCCGGCAAAATGAATAACGGCGTCAATCTTATGTTCCCGGAATATGGCGGCTAATGCCGGCCTATCCAGCAGGTCCACTTTGTAAAAACACAGCGACTGGCCGGCCAGGGTCTGGACCCGCTTCAGGGATTCTTCCTTGCTGTTGAGCAGATTGTCCACCACCACCACATCGAACCCATGTTGCAGGAGTTCAAGGCAAGTATGACTGCCGATGAAACCGGCGCCTCCGGTGGTTAGAATCTTCATGACGAAACGGTTGCCTTTCCTCGAATAACAGCGCGGTCACAGGCTAACGTGAGTTGCAGTGTTTTCAGTCCGTCAGCATAGTCTGAGGGGTTCCGGCTCCAATTTCCGGAGATGACCTGCTTAATAAATCGCTCGTTTTCGTGCTGGAGTATGCTGCCATCGTCATCCTGGAACCAGACTTGGTCCACCGATTCCGCGGACGGCGCCGGCGTGGATTTGCCGGGCTTGGTCTTCTTGGTAAATGGTTTGCCATTCGCGATGAGGCATCCCTTGTTCAAGTCCACCCGATAAAGGCGCTTCTCGCCGCTGATGACGATTTCATTGCGCCAGCCGTTGCCCACCCATGTGTGGCTATGGGTGCCGACCATGCCGTTACGAAACAGGAACAACAATCCGGTGGTTTCATCAATCGTATAACGGCCTGTTTTTTTCCGAACCGGGTTAGCGGCCAGGCCATGAATGGTCCGGACTTCCCCGAAGAGAAACCGGAGCAGATCCAGATTATGCGTGGCCTGGTCAATGAGCGCGCCGCCGGATTTGGATTTATCGTAGAACCAGGCCGGCAAGCCCATGGTCAGGCTGACATTGCATCCGTAAAAAGACTGGACCATATGAATGGAATCATCCTGCATGGCCCGGCGCAGGGCGTCCACGACAGGCACACAGCGGAACACATAACCAATTTGCACTTTGGCCTTGCGCCGTGCCAAGGCGGCGGCGATGGCGCGGCTTTTTGCTTCGTCATTTCCGACCGGTTTTTCACAGAATACCGGAATGCCCCGGTTGGCGCAGGCGATCAGCGGGTCCTTCCGCACGGATGGCGGCGTGCAAATCCAGACGGCATCCAACCGTATCTCGTCCAGCATTTTTCTGAAATCGGTAAACGCCTTGCCGCCATATTCTTTTTGGCGTTGCGACACATGGTCGGCCCGGATGTCGCACAGGGCCGCGACGCGGACGCCTTTCCGCGTTTTTAAGTAACTCAAGTGGGCCCCACTAATACCGCCGGTGCCGATCAAGCCAACGTTAATCATGATGTATTTTCCTTAATTCAATTTCAGCAGCCGTTGAAGATACGTAATAGTTTCCACAATATCGCGGTTTTGCTGTTCGCCTGATATTTCGCGTTCGATGATAAACTCGCCGGTAAAGCCAATTTCCCCCAGACGCCGCACAAAGTCCGGGAACCGGACGCGGCCTTTTCCGACCTTAACTTCCTGGCCCAGTTTCATGGGGTCCGTTGGGTACAGTCCGTCCTTGGCGTGAATGTTGCGTACATAGCTTCCGAAGACGTCCAGGGCGTCAATCGGATTAGCTTTACCGTACATAATCAGATTGGCGGGGTCCAGATTGATGCCCAGGTTGGGCGTACCCACTGCCTGGATGAGCCTCAGCATGGTGACCGGGGTTTCCTGACCTGTCTCGAACCAGAATTCCATACCGCGTTGTTCCAGATATTTGGCAATATAGCGCACTGCGGCCACGACGGCATGAAACTCGGGGTCATGGGGAGTTTCAGGAATAAATCCCAAGTGGGTGATGATGGCGCGCAGGCCTATGGCGTGCGCGAAATCGGCGGCGCGGATCATTTGTTCCGTTCTGTGGTGGCGATAAGCCGCCGGCACCAGTCCCAGCGTGGCTGGTCCGAAAGAGAAATTCCATTCCCCGGGTCCGGTCCACCCGGCCCAGAAGGCGGTTACATGCACGTTGTCCTTCCGGATTTCCTTCTGCACCCGCTTGGCCAGTGCTGTTGTCCAGAGAGCGGGCGCCCAACCGCATAGCTGGCAGGTTTTCAGACGCATGGTTTTTAAGGCGGCCAAAGAGGGCGTGTTGGCTTTAAGCGAGGTAATAACGCCAATTTTATTCTTCATGACGTATTCCGGGATAAAAGTGTTTGTAGCGTGCAATGTGCCATTGATTTCAAACTTAATAAGGTGTTAGTATGGATAAATTGAATGGGTAGGTCAAGCAGGGATCAACATCAGCGTTCAGGGAATGCTGTCGTGCCACGGGCCCTCAGGTCCGGATGACCTTCCCCTCAGGTCCGGAGGACCTTCCGGGTCCGAGGACGGGTCCGAGGACGGATCCGAGGACAGACCCGCCTCTGGCGGGAAATTTGAAACTTGAAATTTATTTCGAGTTTATTGATAGTCCCAGGCCGTTTTTTTTGTGGGAGGAAATATGGCGCTGCGCGTGACAGGGGGTATTCTAAGGGGACGTGCAATCCGCGTGCCGAAAATGGGCGTCCGGCCGACGCAGGATCGCGTCCGCGCGGCTGTGTTTTCCTCGTTGGCGGAGCGGATTCCCGGGGCGCGGATTCTGGATTTATTTGCCGGTTCGGGCGCAATGGGACTGGAAGCTTACAGCCGTGGCGCCGCGAGCGTCTTTTGGGTTGAAACGGATCGGAGGGTACTGGCCGTACTGAGGGTCAATATCAGTCAATTGTGCGCCCCGGGGTCTGCTCATGACATTAACGGAGTTTCGGTAAGGCCGGAGACGCGTGTGATATTGGATGACGTGCTGCGGTTTGTGCGGACAAGTGAGGGCAGAGGACCGTTTGATGTAATTTTTGCCGATCCGCCCTATGACCGGGATGGCGAGTGGCAAAAAAAAATCTTGTGTGCCTTATCGGCGAGGTCTATGCTTTCAGCTTCGGGTTTATTGATTCTGGAAATTTCTGCGCGAGTGCCTGTCATAGCTCATCCAAGCTGGCAATTGTTGAAGACAAAGGTATATGGAGAAACCCGTACATTGATGTTTCAGAGCATGCCTTCGGAAAGGGGTATTCTGTCGTGAACCGAGTGGTTATTTATCCAGGTACGTTTGATCCCATTACACTGGGACATGTTGACTTGATTAAACGGGCCGTGCGTTTGTTTGACCGTCTGATTCTGGCGATTTCCGCAGGATCACGGAAGAATCCGCTGTTTACGCTGAAAGAGCGTCTGGCAATGGCCCGAACCTTGTCGGCTGCCTTGCCGCATGTCGAGGTGGATTCATTTGACGGGCTCCTGGTTGAGTATGTGCGTCAGAAGAAGGCGCACGTGGTGCTCCGCGGCCTGCGCGCATTTGCCGACTTTGAATATGAATTCCAGATGGCGCTGACGAATCGGAAAATGGCACCGGATGTTGAAACCCTGTTTATGATGCCCAATGAAAGTTGCAGCTATATAAGTTCAACCATGGTCAGGGAAATCGCGGCGCTGGGCGGCGATACCAGTGTGTTTGTGCCGGATTTTGTTCAGAGCGCCTTGCAAAAAAAATTTTCTAAATAATCGCCGGCCGCTCATCCATCCAAGTTCAGTACCTGATATAATCTTAATTGAGTATAAATCCATGCAATTGGCACGGGTAGGACAGACGAAAATATTAATGGCTGGGGCGGGGTGGTATTATGATCATTCAGACCGGCGAGTTGGGTGAGAGGGAGCAGCGATACACGGGTGAGGAATCGGTGTCTATCCTTGACTTGGAGAACGATTCGTTTGTCCGGGGTGAAGATGCCATTCATTACGACCTGACCGCCCATTGTCTGAATGACGAGATGCTGGTCCGCGGAAAGCTCGCCGTGGAACTGATCTGTTTATGTTCGCGATGTGCCGACTGGTTTCATAATATCCTGCGGGTTCCGGACTTTGTGCGGTCTTATGTGTTGTCATCGGAAAATGAAGCAATAGACTTGACCGGCGATATGCGGGAAGATATTCTTCTTGCCTTGCCCATGAATTCTGTGTGTTCATCCGAGTGCCGGGGATTGTGTCCCGGGTGTGGTGTCAATTTGAACAAGCAGGCGTGTGCCTGTCATCCGGGGAAGCCCCCGGCTGCGTGGAATGTGCTGGATCAGTTAACATTGACCTGAAAATCAACAGTCCTCTGCTTGGTGAAGAGTTGTCGGCAGAGGTATTTGACAAGGAGAGATCGGATGGCTGTACCGAAAAGAAAAACGTCCAAGAGCCATAGTCGCAGTCGTAAGCGGTCGCATAGGTTTTCAGTCCCCGCGACGAAGCCATGTCCTAATTGCAGTCAGCCTCAGCTGCCACATCGTGTTTGCCCTGCTTGCGGATATTATCGGGGGCGACAGGTTGTGACTATCAAGGCGGAGTAGGGCATATGCGTATAGCCATAGATGCCATGGGCGGTGATTACGCGCCGCGGGAAATTGTGGCGGGCGCCGTCAAAGCGGCTGCCTCCTTGACCGGTATTGACGCGATAGTGCTGGTCGGGGATGAGGGCGCTATCCGACGGGAGCTCCAGAAGGCTGGGCGGGTATCTTCCTCGATCGAGGTGTTTCATGCTTCAGAAACCGTGGGGATGGATGAAACGCCGGTTCAGGCCATTCGCCGTAAAAAGGATTCCTCGATCAGCCGGGCCATGGATCTGGTTAAGGAGCGGAAGGCCGATGCCATGATTTCGGCAGGGAACACGGGGGCTGTTGTGGTCGCCGCTACGCTGAAATTACGCACGCTTAAAGGTATCGAGCGGCCAGCCATTGCGACGATTATGCCCAGTCCGATCAAGCCGTTTGTGTTGATTGATGCCGGGGCGAATATCGATTGTCCGCCCCGGCTCCTGTTCCAATTCGCGGCGATGGGCCATGTGTATTCCCGTAAAATTCTGGGTCAGGCGAATCCATTGATCGGTCTGATGAGCGTTGGTGAGGAGGATATCAAGGGCAATGAAACGACCAAGGAAGTGTTCCGGATATTGAGCGAATCGCAACTCAATTTCAAAGGTAATATCGAGGGGAATGATTTGTATAATGGCGGTATAGACGTTGCCGTGTGCGATGGCTTTGTCGGTAACGTGATTCTCAAGACCAGCGAAGGCCTGGCCCATGCCATGGGCGCATGGATCAAGAAGGAGTTTAAGCTCAATCCGATCCGAATGATCGGGTATGTATTTTTGATGGGAGCCCTTCGATCCATGCGGCGTTATATTGATCCGGAAACCTATGGCGGCGCCCCTTTGCTGGGAGTAAATGGGGTGTGTATTATTTCCCACGGAACGTCTTCGGCCCGGGCTGTTTTTCATGCCATTCGGCAGGCCAGGGACGCGGTTCATAATCAGATCAATGACTTGATTGTCAGTGTGGTGGGAGGTGCGTCATGAGCAGTTGTCCGGCCCGATCGGCGGCTCATGATAAGGTCATGCGTTTGCGTGCGGTCTCCATTACCGGCACCGGCTCGTATTTGCCGGAGCGGGTGTTAACCAACGCCGATCTGGCGAAGATGGTGGATACATCCGATGAATGGATCACGACGCGCACGGGAATCAAGGAACGTCATATAGCCGCCAAGGATCAAGCGACATCTGATCTGGCGATTGAATCCGCCCGCCATGCTATGGCGCAGGCGGGAGTCGTTCCAGAAGACCTGGACATGATCCTGGTGGCGACAGTTACTCCGGATATGTTCTTTCCTAGTACCGCCTGTTTCGTGCAGAAAGCGCTGGGCGCTGTTAATGCGGCCTGTTTTGATCTGCAGGCCGCCTGTTCCGGTTTTCTTTTTGCTCTGGAAACCGGTCGCCAGTATATTGCCTCCGGGTCGGTGAATACGGTGCTGGTCATCGCGGCCGAAAAATTAAGCTGTATCACGGATTGGGAAGACCGGTCCACCTGTGTCCTGTTCGGCGACGGCGCCGGCGCGGCTGTGCTTCAGAGTCGCCCGGGCCAACGCGGTATCCTTACCAGTGTCATGGGATCGGACGGCAACCTCAGTCATCTGCTGAATCTCCCCGGCGGCGGCAGTCGCCATCCGACATCGGAGCAGACCATTAAGGATCATCTGCATTATTTAAAAATGGCCGGCAAGGAAGTATTTAAATATGCTGTTAATGCCATGCTGAGCGCCGCTAACCAGGCCTTGAAACAATGCGGGATGACCATTGACCAGGTGGATTGCATTATTCCACATCAGGCTAATGTGCGTATTATCCAGGCTATCAGCCATCGGCTGGGCGCGCCGATTGAAAAATACTATGTCAATCTTCCGCGGTGCGGCAATATGTCGGCGGCCTCTATTGCCGTGGCTTTGGATGAGGCCAGCCGCGCCGGGATTATCCGCAAGCATGATATCGTTCTTCTGGTGGCGTTTGGGGGTGGATTTACCTGGGCGGCCACCATTCTGGAATGGTGATAAAGCAGCCGGAGACACAGGTCTGTGGCAGAAATGACGATCTTCATGTTGTACAGTATTTATCCGTCGCTTTGGTTGCGGCTGGAGGCTGCTTTATGACTGGACTTCTATTTGCCGGGCAAGGCGCCCAGTTTATCGGCATGGGGCGCGACCTGGCTGAAGCGTTTCCCGAATGCCGCGAGGTCTTTACGCAAGCTAACGCGGTCCTTGGTTATGATCTCGCGCGGCTTTGTTTCGAGGGGCCGGAAAACGAGTTAGTCAAATCCCACCATTGTCAGCCCGCCATTTTTACGGTTGGCATAGCGTGCTATCGGGCCTTATGTCGCCAACAGCCGGTGCCGGTCATCGAGGTCGCCGCGGGTCTGAGCCTGGGGGAATGGTCGGCATTGTGCATGGCGGAGGCGGTCTCGTTTGAGGACGGACTGCGTGTGCTGGCGGCCCGCGGGCGTTTCATGCAGGAAGCCTGCGAGGAACGCGAGGGGGCCATGTTGAGTATTATCGGTTTGCCCGTGGAGTCGCTCCGGAAAATCGCTGATATCGCCGGCGTGGAAGTCGCCAATCTGAATTCGCCCGGGCAGACCGTACTCTCCGGTTCAAAAACCGGTATTCAGCAGGCGGAAAAGCTGGCCGGCGCGGCTGGCGCCAAGCGCCTCGTGATGCTGAACGTGGCCGGCGCGTATCATTCGTCGTTTATGGCTTCGGCCGCCAAACGGCTGGAACAGTTCCTGCAATCCGTTCCGATCCATTCGCCCCGGATTCCGGTGATTTCCAACGTTACCGGGCGTCCGCACGGAGCGCCCGAGGACATCAAGCGTGAAATGGTGCGGCAGGTTACCTCTTCGGTGCAGTGGGTTTCCTCGATCCAGTGGATGCAACAGCAGGGCATTCAGCGGTATATCGAGTGCGGACCGGGCCGGGTTCTTTCCGGACTAGTCAAACGCATTCATGCCGGCGCCGTGCTGTTAAATGTCCAGGATCGTTCCTCGCTGGATAAAACACTGGCCGCTTTGACTTCCACGGCCGGATGATAAGGTCAGATTATTGCCGCGGCGGTGAGATGAACAGTCGTCATGAACAGCAAGGAACGCAGTCTATCAGTCATCAAGGGTGGACCGGTTGATCGCCCCCCAGTGTTTCCGTTACTTATGTTTTTCGCCCAGCAAAGACTGGGGGTTACATACCGCGAGTTTGCCACGAACGGCGAGGTGTTGGCCGAGGCCCAATTCAATATGCGCCGTAAATTCTCGGTGGACGCGGTGACAGTGTGTTCGGACGCTTTCAGGATCGCGGCCGATCTCGGCGCTGATATGGTCTTTCCGGACGACAAGCCGCCTTTTGCGAGTGCGCCTCTGGTCAGATCGGAGGCCGATTTCAGGAAGCTTGGCAAACCTCATCCTATGGACGCCGGTTCCCGCATGGCGGACCGTATCCTCGGCACCAAGGCAATGGTTGACGCCCTGGGTGATGAATGTCTGGTCCTGGGATGGGTTGACATGCCTTTTGCCGAGGCCTGTTCGCTGTGCGGGGTCACCGAATTCATGCTGATGCTCGTTGACAATCCGGCCTGGGCGCATAAAGTGCTGGATTTTCTCACGGACCTGGTCATTGATTTCAGCCTGGCACAAATTCAGGTGGGTGCGCCCATGATCGGCGCCGATGTGTTCAACGTGGATCATCTCGTTGATTTTGGGACAGCTTGTGCCGTTTACGGCCAGTGCAGTCTTTGCTTTAAGGGTAATATCAATCCTGTTGCCGGTATGCTCCAGGCAACGCCGGAGGAATGTGAACGACGCTGCCATGAGCTTCTGCGGATGGCCGCCGGGTTGCGTTACATGCTCAGTCCCGGCTGTGAGGTTCCCGGCGAGACTCCCGATGACGTGTTCCGGGCTTTCTGTGAAGCTCCGCAAACAATTTGAACCCGGTCCGATCAGGCTCTCCGGCGGAGATATCTTGACCGCGCCGATGAGCCGGACAATCTTGTTGGATGCCAACACATGAAAAAAATCGGATTGGCACTTGGCGGCGGCGGCGCGAAAGGCCTGGCGCATATTCCGATACTGGAGGTGTTTGACGATCTGGGTATTCGCCCGTATCGCATCGCCGGCACGAGTATTGGCGCCGTCATCGGCGCCCTCTATGCCTCCGGCGTCGCGGGCCGGCAAATTCGGAAAATCGTGCGGAATATGGTGGTCTCCAAAGGCGAGTCGTTTCGCGAGACGCTGAAGAAGAAGGATATACTCAAGTGGATTGAGTTCATGGACTTGGAATTCGGGCGCCATGGGCTCTTCAAGGGGGATAAAGTCATGGCCTTTCTGTACCAGGCCATGGGCGCTTCTGCATTTGAAGAGTTGAAAATTCCATTGCGGGTGGTGGCCACGGATTTCTGGACGTCCAGGCAGGTGGTTCTTGAATCGGGAAAACTGCTTCCGGCCGTGAAAGCCAGCATGGCCCTGCCGGGAGTATTCATGCCGGTAACCTTACGGGGCCGAGTCCTGATCGATGGGGGCGGGGTCAATCCGGTGCCCCATGACCTGCTGGACGATTGCGATGTTGTGGTGGCCATCGACGTGATGGGCCGCATGGGCAGGAATAGGAAAAAGGCCCCCAATCTGTTTCGCGCCGTGCTCGGCATGTTCGATATCATGCAGAACTCGATCATAGCGGAAAAAATCAAGAACCATTCGCCGGATATCTATATCAAGCCTGACATTACCAATGTGGATATTTTGGAATTCTATAAAGCCGATGAGATTTTCGCGCAAGCCGCAACGGCCAAAAGAAAACTCAAGCAAAAACTCATGCGCCTGCTCTAACCGTGAATCTGAGTAGTCCCGCTGCGTTTAATTCGTCCTGGTCTTCAACGTCGGCAGGAATGTGTACAGGTTGCGGCCGGGGCATAGAGTGGAATCCATGTCCCGGTGTCCGTAAATCTGACGGCGGCCAATGCCATGGTACCGGCGAATCCGGGTGACCAGTTTGATCAGGACGGTCTTTTGGACGTTCGATGGATTCTGCAGTTCGAAATTACCGAGCAGCATGATGCCGATATTGCCCGGATTATTGCTGGATACATGCGCGCCCTGGTATTGCAGTGATCGTCCTTCCCAAATCGATTGAACTGACGGCGGGTTATCAAGCTGGTGTCATGATTCATGCCTTGGCCCATTGTGTCATGCCCGGGATTAAAATAGCGCCGGCCGGCTTATCCGACCTCCACACGGACAGCGTGTTCCCTGCCATCGTCAATCAAATGGATGTTTTTTTCGGGTTGTTCGATGTTTTCAACCAGTACCCGGCGGGTCTTCCACGTTTCCTCGCCAACCTTGCATATTTGGATATGGTAGAACGTGTTCCGGTAACGGTAGTGGATCGTGAACTCGGACCAGGCCGGTGGAAAGAGCGGCGCGAAAGACAAGGTGTCGACTTCCACTTTAAGTCCCAGCAGTTTCTCCACCAGGAGCTGATACATCCATCCGGCCGACCCGGTGTACCATGTCCATCCTCCCCGTCCTTCTTGTCCCTTGGCCGTGTACAGGTCAGCGGCCAGGACATACGGTTCCACCTGGTAGCGTTGGATACGTTCTTTGGTGTCTCCGTGGCTGATGGGATTGATTAATCCGAACAGTTCCCATGCTTTTTCCGGCTCTTGCAAAGCGGCAAAAGCCATGGCGACCCAGATGGCCGCGTGAGTATACTGGCCGCCGTTTTCTCTAAGGCCGGGCGCGTAACCCTTGATATAGCCGGGATCCCAGGGCGCGGAATCGAAAGGTGGATCGAAGAGCTTGATCAATCTGAGTTCCGGATCCAGCAGCCGATGCAGAACGGAATCGAGTCCCGACCGGGCGCGTTTAATGTCGGCGGCGCCGCTGAGGACAGCCCAGCTTTGCGGCAGGGAATCAATCTGACACTCCGGATTCCTGGAGGAACCCAGGGCGCTGCCGTCGTCGAAGAAAGCGCGGAGATACCATTCGCCGTCCCAGGCATTGGTCTCGATTTTCTGTTTGAGTTCGGCGGCCATGGTGTTGCATGTATCGGCGAACTCGCGGTCATTCCGCTGCGCGGCCAGTCGGCCGAAATCTTCAAGCACATGGTAAAGAAAGAATGCCAGCCAGACACTTTCGCCTTGTCCGCCATGCCCCACACGGTTCATGCCGTCATTCCAGTCCCCGCACCCCATGAGCGGCAGGCCGTTGCGCCCGAATTGCAATCGATTGCGAATGGCCCGCGCGCAGTGATCGTAGAGCGAGTCCGTTTTTTCGGAAGTGAGCGGCCGATCGCAATAAGACTCCTCGCCGTCGGCAAGGGGACGGCCTTCAATGTAAGGCACCGGTTCGTCCAGCACGCCCGTATCACCGGTGATTTTTACATAGCGGCAGGCGACATAGGGCAGCCAAAGGGCATCATCGGAAATACGTGTCCGCACTCCGCGGCCGGTGGGCGGATGCCACCAATGCTGAACGTCACCTTCGGGGAACTGCCGGCTGGCGGCATGCAACAAATGCTGGCGAGTGAACCATGGGCACTCGTAAAGAAAAGCGAGCGAGTCCTGCAACTGGTCGCGGAATCCGTAGGCTCCCCCGGACTGATAGTAGCTGCTGCGGCCCCAGAAACGAGCCGTGAGTACTTGATACGGAAGCCAGTGACTGACCATGAAGTTTACCGCCGGGTCCGGCGTCTCCACATAGATGCCGCCCAGCTGGTGCTTCCAGAACTGCCAGACGCTTTCCAGCGCCTGGCGGGCGCCATCGACGCCGCCATATTGACGTAAAAATTTACGGATATCATGTTCACTATTGCCGGCGCCCAGCACAAAGACAACTTGTTCCTGCTGTTGGGGTTGAATCGTCAATACGGCTTGAATGGCCGCGCAGGGATCCAGGGCGGCTCCGACCCGATTAGACAGTTTTTCGCGCGCCATCGCGGCCGGGGCTTCGAGCGAACCGTTGCGTCCGATGAACTCCGTTCGGTCGGCAGTCATGCTGCGATCCGCATGACTGCAGTGAAACGCCGCCACACATCGGGAGAAATCGATATTGAAGGTGTTGCCGGCGAACAGGGCGCCGGTTTGCGGATCAAGTCGTGTGACGATATGGGCCGCGTTTTGATCACGTGTTTCTCCCAGCACCCATTCGCCATAGCCGGTCACGCTGAATCGGCGCGTGCGATTCGCGATGTTGCGCACAGTGATCGCGACAAACTTCAAGGGCGCGTCAACGGCAACGTAAGTAAACATCTCGGTGAATACTTCGTCCTGGGTGTGTTCGAACACGGAATACCCCAGGCCATGGCGGCAGACATAAGGCGTATGTCCCCTGGCGGGCTTGGGAGTCGGCGACCAGAATCGGCCGGTTTCTTCATCGCGGATATAGTAAGCCTCCCCGCTGATATCGCTGACGGGATCGTTATACCATGGTGTCAGACGGAACATGTGCGCGTTTTGATACCAGGTGTAAGCCCCGCCGGATTCGGTGACCACCGATCCCATGAACGGGTTGGCCAGAACGTTGACCCAGGGGGCTGGCGTCCATGACCCGGGGAGTAACTTTATCACATACTCCCGTCCATCGGACGTAAATCCGCCCAGGCCGTTGAAGAACATAAGTTCACGGCGCGGGAGAAGCATCTCCGCCGCTATAAGCTTTTTAGGTTCCCGCGCTGTCCTGAGAGTCGCCACTTCAGTTTCCGGCAGGATTCGGCGCTCAATCTGCTCGGTTAGTGTTCCGAAACGGTCGCTCAAAACTATCCGGGCCACAGCTTGAAAGAGGATGCTGTCATCTTCCGGCACCTGATCGATATTACGGATGAAAATACCTCCTGGCTGGTCCAGCACCTTGGCTTCTGTTCCGGCCTGGACCAGGCCGATAATGGCGTCCAGGAGGTTCTGCCGGTAGCCGGAGGACGCCTCCGCAAAGATGACCAGATCCACTTGCAGACCTTTACGGCGCCAGTAAGCATGGGCCTGAACAGTCTTACGCACCAGTTCCAGATGGGCCTGATCTGCGAGCCGCAACAACACTATAGGCAAGTCGCCTGATATGCCGTAGCTCCATAGTTCGGATTGACTCTTGCGATTCCTGGTGATCACGCTGGGTTTGCCCCGACGCTGCGGGCCCGCGTAAAGTATGGAACCCGCCAGTCGGGCGAAGTTCTGTGCGTCCGCTTCGTCGGCATGGAGCTGATGCAGGAGAACTTGACTGTGGTTCCATGCCAGTTCAAATACGCGTTCCGAGATACGATAATCCTGATACCGGTCGATCAGCGAATACATCTCTTCACGATTTTTACCTACTCCCAGGATGGCGTTTACGGTGGCGGATTGGCCGGGCTCAATCCGGATTCGATAGCGGATGGCGGCTGACGGATCCAGAACCAGTCCATCCGTACCGGCCAGAGGGCCGGCCTTGTCGCTGGCTGAGGGATTGCGGAGGGAGCGTCCGCGACCGATAAAGGCCGCACGATCAGTTTGGAAAGAGGGCGCACCCTCTACCTGTCCTTGGGGCACCAGTAGGATGTGAAAAAGCCAGGGCCAATGCTCGTCGTTGGACTTGGGCCGCCGCGTGAACAGCAGTGCGGATTTTTCCGGGACCGTTTCGGAGTGCACGAACATGTTGTGAAAAACAGGATGTGACATTTCTGTTTGCGCGTCCAGCAGAACCACCTCGGCGAAACTTGTTATTTCCAACGTTCGTTTTCGATTCGTCAGATTGGTGATAACCATGCGGCGTATCTCAATATCGTCTTCCGGTGAGACGGCGATCTGAGTATAGACGTCAATGCGGTTTTTAACGGCGCGAAACTGTGCGATGCCCTGGGTGTAGGCGGCCTCGTATCGATCAAAATCACTGCCCATCGGCTGGAATGTCGTTGACCATACCGCGTCTGAATCAACATCGCGCAGGTAGAAATACATCCCCCGGTTGTCCTGCGTGATATCCTCCCGCCAGCGGGTCAAGGTCATATTCTGCCACCGACTGAATCCGCTTCCGGCGTTGGTTACGACGGTGTGGTAGCGACCGTTGGAAAGAAGATGAACCTCGGGCACCGGGGAGTTGGCCGCAGTGAAAGAACGTATGACGGATTCGCGGGGTTCGAGCAACCGGCTGCGATTTGCGCTTTCCGCAACGGCTGCTCCGCTGTGCGCTAATGCATGTGCCAGCGGAATGCGCTCCTGCAGGAGGAGAATCGAAGCGTGCATCTGCGGATCCTTCATGAACCGGCGCTGCATGGGACGATCGTTGAGCAGGTAGTCCAGCCCCAACAATCCCATGCCGGTATGGTGTGCCATGAAGGATTTTACAATGGCAAAATGCTGGTCATGTTCCACGCGCTTGGCTGTGTAGTCCACGGCTTCGTAGAAACCGAACTTACCCATCAGCCCGTTATGTGACAGTAGCTCGATATTCCTGGCCGCTTCTCGCGGCGCCACCATCAGCGCCATGAGGCTGGCGTACGGCGCCACGACCAGGTCTTCCGCCAAACCTCGTTTCAGCCCCAGGCTTGGCACACCGAAGGCTCGATATTGATAAGTCATATGCGTGTCAAGCTGGTTATAGCACGATTCTGAGAATCCCCATGGAATCCCCTGCTGTTTGCCGTAATGGATGTGGCTTTGCACCGTTCCCTTGCAAGTTTCGTCCAGCAACGTGCCTTCAAATGATGGCATGACTAATAAAGGCATCAGGTATTCAAATAGTGATCCGCTCCACGATACGAGGACGGTTTGCCCGTTGCCCGCAATCAGTTGACGGCCCATGCTGAACCAATGTTCCGTCGGCAGAATACCCCGCGCCACCCCGACAAAACTACCCAATCGCGATTCAGAGGCCAGCAGATCGTAATAGCTGTTATCCAGTTGGTAAGTATCAAGATTGAATCCGATGGCCAGAAGATTGCGTCCGCGGGAG